>NZ_CP129016.1:3563238-3899858 GCF_020524085.2 Halobacillus litoralis | reverse complement strand
TTCGCCTCAAAAACATAAGAAACCAAAAACGCATGTACATAATAAAAAAGTAAAAGAGAAGATGAAGCAAGAGGAACACAAATCATCAGTGGTGGATTCCTCTGAATTAGGTAAGGTTTCAGTAAAAGGCACATCTTCAAAAGAAAATGAAAAAGCCCTAGATAACAGAAAGACGGACGAGAAAAGAAATCGTTCGGTAAAAAATATCTTACTGGATTTACCACCTCCAGTTGAAGATCCTACTGGAAAAAAGCCGATACGAAATGAAGGAGTCCTCCAGCACAGTTCTTTATCGCTGCACGGAAAAACAGGAAAAGATCGGTCGCAGGGCGATTCCGCATATCAATGGTTTTTGGGCGATTTATACATATATGTGTCTGAATCTGCAGAGAACCATACGGAGATGGTTTTAAGACACCACAGATTGCGTACCCAGTGGATGAATGCGCCCCCAGGGGAACCACCTAAAAGAGCTTCTTTATTTTTATAACACTTACAACTAACTAAAAATAAAGGAGCGAAACAATCATGAACTTTATCAACAAATCTATGATCGTAAAATCTATGATTACAGCAGGTGTACTTTCAGTCGGAATATTTGCAGGTGGTACGGTTACTGAAGCCGCAAAAGATGAGAAAGGGAAACCTGATCATGTGATTGAAATGCAAGAAACGAAGAAACAGAAAGAACAATCAGATGTTAAGGAAACGCCTGCTAAGAAAGCACAGTCTAAAGCGAGTGAGAAGGCTAGTGAAAAAGCTCACGAAAATGCTTCTTCAAAATCTGCCGTCCACGCTTCTGAAGAAGAAAGTGACGTTCTTCCTGATTCTACCGATGAGAAAGTAGAGGAGAAAGAAGAAAGCGTCCCAATGGAAGAGGGAAAAACTGAAGAAGATCAAACATCTTCAGAAGTAGAAGAAGAGACTGATAAAGAAAAATCACGTTCTATGGCTAGCGAGCGAGCAAGTGAAACAGCGAAGGAAAATGCATCTCCTAATTCTGCTGTCCATGGTCCTAAAGAAAAGAAACAAAGTGATTCTAAAGAAGAAGATGTGGAAGAAAACACAGAGGATGAAGATACAAACGAAGAACCTGAATCTAATGATACTTCTGTAGTTAAAGAAGACGACACCAAAGAGGAAGAGGGAACAACTTCAGAAGAGGAGCCTAAAGAACAAAAGGATCAAGACGAAGAACATGCAGTAGAAATGAAATTTGAAGCAATGGCACGTTTAAAAGCTAGTGAACAAGCGAAGTTACATGCTTCTGAAAACTCTGCCGTACAAGTAGTCGTTTCTGAAGAGGAAGCTGGTTCTGAAGAGGAAGCTGATTCTGAAGAGGAAGCTGATTCTGAAGAGGGTACTGATTCTGAAGAGGGTACTGATTCTGAAGAGGAAGCTGATTCTGAAGAGGGTACTGATTCTGAAGAGGAAGCTGATTCTGAAGAGGGTACTGATTCTGAAGAGGGTACTGATTCTGAAGAGGGTACTGATTCTGAAGAGGAAGCTGATTCTGAAGAGGGTACTGATTCTGAAGAGGAAGCTGGTTCTGAAGAAGATGCTGATTCAGAAGAAATCGTTAAAATTGATATCCGAAAAGTATTTGAAGAATAAAAGTGTTAAGAAGCTGAAGGCTCTCCTTCAGCTTCTTTTTTGTTCTGTCACACTTGACTCTTCTTAAAACTGGAAGGTTCGATGAATAAGAAGAGGGGGCATTTGGATAGAATGGTAGTGGGTGATGAATATGAACATAACCATGTTTATCGAGTATGCAGCTTTTATGACCTTATTGATCCTTGCTATTGTACTGACACTACGAGTCAGAAATGAGGAGCAGCCAGAGGAAATGGGAGCTGATGGAATCAGTTCAAATTTAGTCCGGAGATTATATGAAGGGTTTCTTGCTTATGGTTTACAGCCTACTTTGCGTTATCAGGTGGAAAAGTACACGGTTGATGTCGCTTTTCCAGAATTGAAAATTGCCGTAGAAGCTGTAGAACATGACTTTCTCATTACTTCCGATGTGTGGGAAGATGAGTGGGAAAAAGAGTCTTATCTTAAAAATCATGGCTGGACTGTCATGAGGTTCAGTGGTGCGAGAATCGATGAAGACCTTTCCCGAATTGTCGAAAAAGTAAGCAGAGAGATGACGGGTAAATCCAACTCCAGTTAACCAAAAAGGAAGAAGCCAGGCGACCGCTTGGCTTCTTCCTTTTTTTAAATAGATACAGAGATGTGTTTCGCTTCTTTTGTGCTATAAAGTCCTTTATCTGTAAGCTTGAGGCTTGGGATAACTGGTAACGTCAGGAACGATAGGGTGAGAAATGGATTGAAGTCATTGGTAAAGCCAAGGGTAGACAGATCTTTGTGAATGCCTACTAATTGATGAGCTACCTTCTCATACCCTTGGTCTGACATCAAGCCAGCGATTGGAAGGGGCAAAGAGGAAAGAGGATTCCCTTCATGGAACAAGGTCATCCCTCCACCGATTTCGCCCAAGTGTTGGATGGCTTTTAAGAGATCTTCATCGTTTGTGCCTACGGCTACGATATTGTGGGAATCATGGGCAATGGTTGTGGCTATGGCTCCTTTTAGAAGTCCCATCCCTTTTACAATCCCAAGTCCAATATTTCCCGTGTGATGGTGTCTTTCTACGACGACCAATTTTAATTGGTCTTTGCTGACAGAAGGTTGAAAGTCTCCTGACTCGACTTCCACCTCTTCAATAAGATGATCCGTTCGAATTTGGTTTTTGTTTATTATTATGATGTTTCCTTCTTGTGATTCATTTATAGGTATTCTCAATTGCTCCTTTGAAAGGTATGGAATATGAACACTGTTTGTGATGTTTTGAGAGCTTGAAGACGAAGGGGATGGTTTCTTTACCATTGTTCCTTGATCAGCCACTTTCTTTCCTTCCTTAAACACTTGAGTCACTTCCAGTGCACGTAAGTCTTTAAAAAACAGGAAGTCGGCCATGTAGCCCGGCGCAATTGCTCCCTTATGATGAAGTCCATAGCACTCGGCCGGATTTATTGTGGCCATTTGAATTGCGGTAATAGGGTCGAAACCCTCGGCTGTAGCTAAACGGATGTGATGATCGATGCTCCCTTCATCTAAAAGGTCATCAATGTGTTTATCATCTGTACAGAAAAGACACCGTCTTGCGTTCTTTTCGTTCACTACAGGCAAAAGAGCGAGCAGGTCTTTGGCAGCGGAACCTTCACGAATGCTCACGTACATGCCCCGCTGAAGACGTGCGAGTGCTTCTTCCGTTGTATTACATTCATGATCGGTTTGAACACCTGAACTCGCATATATATTGACCGCATCGTCATTCAAACCAGCAAGGTGTCCATCGACATAACCACCCGCTTGTATCGTCTGTGCAATTTTTTTCAACAAGAGGGGATCAGCGTCTCGAAGTGAAGAATAATCCATCACTTCTCCGAGCCCCAGCACTTGTGAGTCATTAAGAAAGGGTTGAAGGTCAGCGGCCTGTAATTCAGCCCCGGACGTTTCAAAAGGGGTGGCGGGAACACTGGATGGAAGCATAAAATGGAAGTCCAAAGGAAGATCTTTGGCATCATCGAGCATAAATTGGATGCCATTTGATCCAAGGACGTTTCCGATTTCATGAGGGTCTGTAATAACTGTAGTCACACCATGCGGGAGGACGACTTTAGCGAACTCCGAAGGCGGAACCATGGATGATTCAATGTGGACATGAGAATCAATGAAAGAAGGTGCCATGTACTGTCCTTGAGCATCAATCACTTCTTTTCCTTCATATTCCCCTAAACCTGCAATGAATCCATCGACAATCGCTACATCTTTAAGAATGATCTCCCCGTTAAAAACGTCGACGATTTGCGCATTCTTAATGACGGTGTCAGCTGGACGTTCTTTATTTGCTACCTTTATTCTTTTCTTTAGTGTTTCAATCTTCATCCTCTTGTTCCTCCTCTTTTTTAAGCCTTTACGTGTGCAGAAATGAAGAGAAGGATAAGGGTATCCCTCTCGTAGTCAAACCATTTACGGTGGTTCGGTAGAGACACTTGGACCTTATTTCCAAATTTATACGCAAGGTTGAATGGTTTATATAATTATAGGAGATTCTATCCTTCCTCAAGGTGCTTGTCAATGACATGTTTTTAGTCGAAAGCATTCTCATTTGGACTCATCTAGTTTAATATGGGAGGGGAGAGTAAATAAACGGAAAGTGAAAAAGGAAGGTTCAGATGTCTGCATTGGAAGAAAACATTACGAGAATTCACATAGATGATAAGGAATACGTTCTTGTGGGCACCGCTCACGTTTCGAAGGCAAGTGCTGAACAAGTCAAAACTGTTATCGAAGAAGAGCAGCCGGATTCGGTTTGTGTTGAACTTGATGAGCAAAGGTTTCAGTCCATCCAAGATGGTGATCGCTGGAAAAATACAGATATTTTTGAAGTCATTAAGAATAAAAAGGCGACCTTGTTACTCGTCAACTTAGCCATTTCCTCATTTCAACGACGTATGGCCAAGCAGTTTGGTATTCAAGCAGGCCAGGAAATGATCCAGGGAATAGAATCAGCGGAAGAAGTCGGAGCAGAGCTTGTGTTAGCTGACCGAAATATCCAGATCACTTTTTCAAGGATATGGGGCAACATCGGCTTTGGAGGGAAGATGAAGCTGTTGTTGTCTATCTTCTACGGCATCTTCAGTAATGATAAAATCTCTGAAGAAGAGTTGGAAAAAATGAAATCCCAAGATATGCTTGATGGGATGCTTCAGGATTTGACGGATAACTTCCCAAAGCTGAAGAAACCACTTATTGATGAGCGGGACCAATACCTGGCTCAAAAAATTAAAGATGCACCAGGTGAGAAAGTAGTCGCGATACTCGGAGCGGCCCACGTACCTGGAATCAAGGAAGAAATCCATAAAGAACACGATTTGAAAAAGCTGAAACAACGGCCACCAAAATCGAAGGTACCGAAAATCATTGGGTGGAGTATCCCGGTATTGATTGTATCTATCATTCTCTATACCTTCTTTTCAAATCCTGCCGCGGGCACTCAACAAACCATCAGCTGGGTGTTATGGAACGGGTCTTTTTCGGCCATTGGAGCAGCTGCAGCCCTTGCCCATCCGTTAGCCATTGTGTCAGCATTCATCATGGCACCGATTACTTCATTGAATCCATTGATTGCGGCAGGCTGGTTTGCCGGGATTGTACAAGCCTATTTCAGACGCCCGAATGTAGCGGACTTTGAAACGTTATCTGATGATGTAACAAGTGTCAAAGGGTTCTGGAACAATAAAGTGACTCGTATCCTTCTTGTGGTCGTTCTTGCGAATATCGGAAGCTCATTAGGAACATTCATAGGCGGTGCGGATGTCATTCGATTATTTTTAGAAAACTTATAAATGATTCAAGAGGAGAAGCTTAAACATAGCTTCTCTTTTTTTGTATTTACTGTTATTTCATGGAATGTTACAATTGCGTTACAACGAAGTGTCGGAAAATATAAAATTATAGAAAATCAAATGAGAAAGGGATGGAAAATGAGTAAGTTTGTAAAAGGAACTTCCATTCTTGGTGTCCTAGCACTAGGGTTTGGAGTGTGGCAGCTAACGGAAGTAGAGCAGCAGGAGAGTGTGAAGGTTCAAGCCCTGCCCAGTGATGATCGGCAATCCTACGAAACGGTGATTATAGATAAAGCAGAGCCTGAAGAAATGGAAGCGGTAGTGAAAGAAGAACTTGTTGATACCAGAACAATCCGATCTATTCGGGAAAGTATGGATGACAATGAAGAAATGAAACAATTGATCGATGGTCTTGGACGAGGAGTAGAGGCAGACTTAGGAGAACATCAAATAGATACAGCTGAAGAATGGAAGGAATTAGAGGAAGACACGAAAGAAAAGCAAGTGATGATTAAAAAGCTGATGAAGATGACCAATCATGAAGATTTAAGGCAACTAGCCTCCACAGCTCTCAAAAAACTGGAGCAAACGATTCAAAATCGTCAGTTTACTTATTACAAAGAAGCGGTTGAGTCTTTTAAAGTTCTTTCAGAGCGGCTGTAATAATTTTAATGAAGTGGATATCCGCCTAATTTCAAATATAAATGAGTCGGTGCCCTTATATTTGTATTCTCTATCTACATATGTAGAAGGAGGGTTTGTCGAATGAATCAGCCATTCGGAACCCCACCCCCTTTTTTGTCATGGTAAAATTTGTTTATTTTTCTCATTTTAGGTTTTTATCTACAAGGTAAGGGGGATGAGTAAAATGAACAAATTATTAAGGAGGTTACACATACATGTCCATCCATCTTAAAGAAAGATTGGGTACGGAAGAGTTAAGTCATTTGAAAACGGCGGCAATTCTTGAGTTTACGGAAGAGTTATTTGAATCAGACCAATATCGTTTATTAGAGGTCATCGATTCTGATCAACAACAACTGTTTATTGTGAATCGTAACGACCGGACGTTAACGGTGCTCAGCCTATCCCAGGACATGGCTTTGAAAAAAGAAACCTTGTTTACAGATCGTATTATTTCTATGAAGGAATACTTTGAAGACTACAGTTTGTCTGAAAACACGCCTCCACGTAAGATAGAAATCACCTTTATGGAGGGACGTACACTTTTGATAGAACCAGAAAACTCCAAAGAGCAAAACAAAGATTACAAACGGGATGATGTTCGCAGGCAAGTTGATGAAGACTTTGAACATTTAATCGCTGCATTGAAGAGTACGGTGATCTTATAAAAGGAAAATAGATTTAAATATCCAGAAACCGAGGTGCAGCATCTCGGTTTCTTTTTACGTTGATAAAAAGGATAAGGATGGCATTAGTAGTATTTCCTTATTTTTAAATGTTGATTTCTGCATCGTATAAAAATGAGATTACGAGGGACCATAAGGGAAAGCTTCTTCTCACTATCTCTTAAAAAAGTCCTCTCACTCAAACTGCTCTATTGTCTACAGCAACATGTTTAGCAGAACCACAGCTAAAATGCTTGTTGGGGGTGAAACCTATGGATTCCACTACGTTAGTTGATCTCTTCAAACTGTTCATTGACTCTATTCACTTGATTGCTTTTCTAGTGTTCTCCATGATCTATGTGTATCAGTCTAAGAAAAGTTGAAACACTAAAAATCGTTGATACGGTTTTTGGGGAGTTATGAATCTTTAATGGTTAACTTTTCTGGAAAGTGTATTCGTACTTTAATCTTGGTGGAGTGTGGGAGGGGCGGAAGTCATCCCTCTCCAACCCCATCCACATACCAAAACTTCAGGTCTAAGGAATAGTACCGTGAAGAACGAGAGAGGGTTTAGAGACAGCCTTTAATTGGAATAATATATGAAAACATCTATATTAAACTGTTAAAGTTAAGGGGAAATTAATTTTCGACAAAAAATCGTAAATTTCATGTTGCGTCGCTAGATTTCGAATGTTATGATTACAAATGTAAACGATAAGAGTTGTCCGAACAACTGGTACAATGATTCGACCTCAGTAAAACAAGAATAATGATTTTAATTTATGCGGGTGTAGTTTAATGGTAAAACCTCAGCCTTCCAAGCTGATGACGAGGGTTCGATTCCCTTCACCCGCTCCAATGCTATTATTTTATACTTATGTGAACCAACGCAGTGTTTCGTTAAATGGGTAACGAAGCATTGCGTTTTTTATTGATGAAAATTGGATAAACCCTATAATAGACCTATTCGTTTGAGGGAGGAATCCAGGATGAAAAAGTTACAGCAGCATTTGAAACAAATCGATGGAAAAAGCTATAAAGCCTATAAACAAATTCAAGGGACGTATTCATTTACGAGATATGATTTGATGATTGATTATGTTCAAGGAGATCCTTTTGCGGCTCCTTCTAAAATCCGCATCCGTATTCCGGATTCTGAGCGGAGGATTGCTCCGGAGTGGAAGGGGAATTCCCGCAGGAAGTATTATGCAGAGGATCAAATAACGCGGGTGGTTGCGAAGACCATTCATAAAACTCAAACCAGTGTCAAAGGTTCTGGTAAAAGTGGCATGATCGCGATTGATCAACCGGGACAGGAAATTCTGGAACGAACGTCCGTTTCTTTAGATGCCGAGGATCTGACGGTCTGTCTAACGGTTGGCCTGCCGGCTAATGGTAGGCGGATTAATGGGAGACAAGCAGAAAAGCTTTTCTTTTCCATTCTTCCAGAGATTATGAACCAATCTGTTTTTGCTATAAAAGATAAAGAAATGGAATCGGTTTGCCAACTTGCCGACCAACATCAAACGATCCTTGATGAAATGAAGAAGAATGATTGGATTTCGTTCGTTGCTGACGGAGCGGTTCTTCCTCGAGAGAGTGGCATTAGTCAAAGGCCTATGCAGGACGCTGTCCCTTTTGAAAGCCCTGAATCAAATCGAGTGACCATTGACCTTCCGCACAGGAATGAGCCGATTACAGGTATGGCCTTAAAGCGTGGAATTGTATTAATCGTCGGAGGCGGTTATCATGGTAAAAGTACCCTGTTGAATGCGATGGAGCGTGGCGTGTATCCTCATATCGAAGGGGATGGCCGGGAGTATGTGCTGACAGATCCTTCTGCTGTGAAAGTGAGAGCGGAAGATGGCCGTCAAGTATCCACAGTCGACATCTCTCCATTCATTAAAAACCTTCCACATGGAACAGATACGACAAGGTTTTCAACGGAGAATGCCAGTGGTAGTACGTCACAAGCTGCGAATGTCATTGAAGCCCTTGAGGCTGGTGCATCGAGCTTGCTGATTGATGAAGATACGAGTGCCACAAACTTTATGATTAGGGATGAGCGCATGCAGGAGCTTGTTGTGAAGGAGAAAGAACCAATCACCCCGTTCATCGATAAAATTAAACAGATGCGCGATGAATTGGAAGTTTCTACAATTCTTGTTATGGGTGGTTCTGGGGATTACTTTCAAGTTGCTGATGAGGTCATCATGATGGATCAGTATATTCCTCATAATGTTACGGAAAAAGCGAAACAAATCGCAAGTAAGTACCCAAATGGCCGCTTGGAATCGGATGATGATGCCTTTGGAGCTGTGCCGATACGTTCCTTCTTACCTCAAAGCTTACAAACTCGTAAAGGAAAGAAAGAAAAGGTCCAGGCCAAAGGAATGCACAAGATTTTGATGGGCCGTGAAGACGTCTCGTTAGATCATGTAGAACAGCTCGTAGATGCATCTCAGACAAGGATGATTGCTGATTTACTGCTTCATTTAGATAAAAAAGGCGTGCTGAAGCATGGGGGTTCTCTTCATGAACTACTTGATAGGATTGAACATCAATTGGATCAAGAAGGGCTCGCTTCCTTTGCTCCGTTCAAAGACCAGCATCCAGGTGAGTTGGCTAGACCGAGACGTTTTGAAATTGCAGCTACGCTGAACCGGATCCGGACAGCAAAAGTGAAAGATTTAAGATAGAAAGGAGGTGCGTCAGGGTGGATTTTCATCAATTCAAAGAGGAAGTCATTGCATATAGTAAAGAAATTGGAATTGATAAAATCGGGTTTGCTTCCGCCGACGTTTTTGGTGAGTTAAAAGCGCGTCTGAAACGTCAGGAGGAACTTGGTTATCAGTCCGGCTTTGAAAAAGGGTCTGTTCAAGAGCGGACGGAGCCCGGCCGGCTGCTTCCCGGTGCTCAATCCATTATTTCCATCGCCCTGGCTTATCCTTCAAAAATGCATGATGCTCCTAAAAGTAAAAAAGGCGAACGGCGGGGAATCTTCTGCCGCGCTTCCTGGGGACAGGATTATCATGATGTTGTTCGTGATCGCCTTCATCGTTTAGGAGCATTTATACAAGAAAAATTCCCAGAGGTGGAATTGAAGTCCATGGTCGACACGGGAGAGCTCTCAGACCGCGCGGTAGCTGAACGGGCGGGCATTGGTTTTAGTGGGAAAAATTGTGCCGTGATCACTCCTGAGTTTGGTTCATATGTATATCTTGGAGAGCTGGTAACGAACATACCTTTTGCACCAGATGAACCGGTCGATGACAGTTGCGGAGACTGCAACATCTGTGTCGATGCGTGCCCAACGGATGCTCTCGTCCAAGGCGGCCAATTGAATGCTAATCGCTGCATCGCATTTTTAACACAGACGAAGGATTTTTTGCCGGATGAATTCCGGACGAAAATCGGTAATCGTCTTTATGGCTGTGATACGTGCCAGACCGTCTGCCCAAAAAACCGGAAGAAGGATTTTCATAATCATGAAGAATTCGAACCTGATCCGGAGATCGTCAAACCAAAGTTGACCCCGTTGCTTTCTATTTCGAACCGACAATTCAAAGATAAATTCGGTTTCATTTCAGGTTCATGGCGTGGAAAAAAGCCAATTCAACGAAACGCCATTCTTGCGCTAGCGCATTACCGTGACGAGACAGCGATTGATGAGCTCATTCGTTTGATGAAGGAAGACCCACGTCCTGTCATTCGTGGAACGGCTGCCTGGGGACTTGGGAAAATTGGAAAACCGGAATGCTACGCAGCTATCGAAGAAGCGATGGGAAGAGAAAAGGATGAACAAGTGCTTTTCGAAATGGAAAAGGGCAATCAATTTCAAGAACAGTAACCAAATGTACCTTTTCAATACAAGAAAGCTTTTGTATAATAGAAAAAACTGTTAAAGAAGAAGGGGTTGAATATGAACCATCAATCGTTCTTATACTATGACACTTTCGAAACTCCTTTGGGCCCAATGACTGTACTAGCGAATGACGAAGGCGTCTGCCGAATTGACTATGGTCATTATGAAGACCGGCTCGCTACCTATCAATCTTGGAAAAAGAAGCATTTTCTCAAAGGTGAACTGGTGTATGACCCCGATCACAAATATGTAGCACAAACGAAGCAAGAACTTTCCGACTACTTTGAAGGACATAGGAACGAATTTCATGTGCCATTAAACTGCTACGGCACAGATTTTCAACGTCAAGTATGGAGGACGCTTCTCCACCATGTTCCGTACGGGGAGACCAGATCCTACAAGGATATTGCCTCTTCCATGCATGCTCCGAAAGCGATCAGAGCTGTAGGAGGAGCGGTGAACCAAAACCCCTTTTCCATTATTGTCCCCTGCCACCGGATTATCGGAAGTAACGGCAAGTTGGTCGGTTATGCCGGCGGTTTAGATAAAAAGCAGAAACTATTGGAATTTGAAAAAGAGCACCAAACCATTAAACAAAACCACTAAAGCAGGCTCCATCAAATGGAGGCTGCTTTTTTGATGTTCATGTCCTTCTTTACTTTTCATATGATGTAAAAGGAGGGGAGTGGCATGAGTCATACATATCAACTGCAAGTCTATTGGGAAAGAATCATGGATCGATTGTTCGAACAGGAAGACCATCTCTGGTTAAGAAAAAAAGTAGACGGCATTGAGGAGCGCGGGCAGCGCCTTCAGCGCCTGACCTTTAACATACATCCTTACCACCGAGTCGCTTATGAAGATCAAACGCACATACAGTATCTTTTAACCTTATCCCTGCTTATCAAGTCAGGACGATATGCTTTCCTAGAAGAAGGTCACTATCATGGATATGCGAAGTTTATGGGGGAAGAGTTAATGGACCACAAAGTAAGGACAGAGATGTTTGAAGGAAACGAAATGACTAAGTCCTTGCCTATGGATTTTGCGACGGGGCAGGATCGAGAACTATCACGATTCACTTACAATCGCAGAGAAGCTGTTCGCTATGCTGACCGGTGGTGGGACAGCTACAATCCAGCGTATAGAAGTTTCGATGTGGATTGTACGAATTATGTGTCCCAGTGTATACGAGCAGGTGGAGCGACACCATGGGGAGCACCGAACCGTACAAGAGGCTGGTGGTATGGAAGTGGAAATTGGAGCTATAGTTGGACGGTCGCGCATGCACTCCGGTGGTATTTCGGAGGAGCGAGAAAAGGTCTCACAGCGACAGAGGTTTCTTCTGCCGATCAACTTTCACCAGGGGATGTCATTTGCTATGACTTTCAGGGAGATGGAAGGTTTGATCACAACACCTTCGTCGTCAAAAAAGACGCCAATGGCATGCCGCTTGTGAATGCTCATACATCCAACAGCCGGCACCGCTACTGGGCGTATGAAGACTCTACAGCCTACACGCCTGAAATTCAGTACAAATTTTATAAAATCGACGGTTGAAGAGTATGATATAATAGCCTAGTTGACTAAGATTAGACTGAGGTGAAACGCATGCCTAACCATATTGTACTCTTTCAACCGGAAATCCCGGCAAATACGGGCAATATCGCCCGTACATGTCTTGCTACAAATTCGGAACTCCACCTGATACGTCCCCTCGGTTTTTCGACAGACGATAAAATGGTCCGCCGTGCAGGGTTGGACTATTGGCATAAGGTCAATGTGAATTACTACGATTCCATTCAAGAACTTTATGATGCATTTCCTGAAGGGGAATTCTACTTTATTGAGAATTTCGGTACGAAATCTTACGTGGATTTTGACTTTAGTGATGTCGAGCAGGATTTGCTGTTCGTTTTCGGGCGTGAAAGTGACGGGATTCCTAAAAACCTGTTAGAAGGGTTGGAGGACCGTTGTTTAAGAATACCGATGACGGATCAAGTGAGATCACTAAATTTATCAAATACAGCCTCTATCATTCTTTTTGAGGCTCTGAGACAACAAGGGCATCCGAATTTAATCAAATGAAGCGAAAAGGCGGCCGGAAGTGGTCGTCTTTTGTCTATGGCTTCTGCTTTTGCATGTCTAATATTGATGGTACCAATAAACTACACGAAAAAACGCATCCAATATGGATGCGTTTTTGCTCTTATCTTTTTGGCGTACCTGGTTTTGTGTCATATCCGGCACTGAAGATAGCAGCAAGAAATGCGACACAAACAAGAATGATCATTGTAAGATTCATGAGTGGTCCTCCTTTATGTAACCAGACAAGCATGTTTAATTCATATTATACCCTAATTATGGGTGGATGTGAATTGTTTGTCCAGTTAAATTTATCCTTTGCTTGATGACACATGCCTATACGTCAGGGCGGGCGTTTACATAGAGTGAAGGGTAGGTGAATAACCAAGGTAGGATTGGAGGAGCATGAATGAACCATTACCAATATTATTATAATCCTTACCAAGTAGAAGATGATTTCCGCTTTGACGATGAACGTTTCTTCTTTTTAGGTCCTTTTGCTGGTGGATTGCTCGGTGGTTTTATAGGTGGAGCACTTGCGCCAGGTTTTTATGGAGGATTTGGTCCCCCACCTCCACCCCCACCATATTATGGTGGTTACGGAGGTTACGGAGGTTATGGTGGACCGGGCGGAGGACCAGGAGGACCTGGTGGCCCAGGTCCCTATGGATATAACCGACCTCCATATTAAGGAGAACAATGGTAAAATAAACACCCCTCATGAAAGAATTCATGAGGGGCAATTTTTTTTAGAAGTTTGTCGTATCTAGTTCTTTTCCTTGAGATTCGTATCCCTGCATGTACTTGATACGACGCTGAGCAGATGTGGCATTTACTTGCTCATCGGCGTGATAGGAAGAACGTACCATTGGACCTGCTTCACAGTGTTTGAATCCTTTCTCAAGAGCAATTTTCTTAAGCTCTTCAAATTCATCAGGGTGATAATAACGTTCAACGTTTAAGTGCTTTTTCGTCGGTTGTAAGTATTGACCAATTGTCATGATGTCTACGTTGTGTGCGAGAAGGTCGTCCATGGCTTCAACGATTTCTTCTTTTGTTTCTCCTAGTCCGACCATGATGCTTGATTTTGTAGGTGTATTCGGACGGATTTCTTTTACTCGTTTCAACAGTTCTAGAGATCGATCATACATAGCGCGAGCACGCACTTTTTTCGTCAGGCGGCGTACGGTTTCAATGTTGTGGTTGAATATATCCGGTTCACCATCCATAAGTGTGTGGAGGCTCTCGTAATCCCCTTTCATATCAGAAGGGAGAATTTCAACGGTACATCCTGGGACACGGCGGCGGATCGCTTTCACCGTTTCAGCGAAAACGGCTGCACCACCATCATTTAAATCATCACGTGCTACAGCGGTAACGACGACGTGTTTAAGTCCCATGATTTCTACAGAATCAGCGACACGTTCTGGTTCGCCCCAATCTAATTCGTTAGGGAGACCTGTTTTAACCGCACAGAAGCGGCATCCTCGTGTACAAGTATCTCCAAGAATCATGAATGTAGCCGTTTTGCGTTCACTCCAGCATTCGTGAATGTTTGGACAACGCGCTTCTTCACATACGGTGTTGAGTTTTTTATCACGCATCAGCTTTTTCAAGCCAGTGTAGGATTTGTTTGTATTAATTTTGATTTTCAGCCATTCTGGTTTTCTTATGTACTCTTGATTTTTGGCCAATTTGTTCACTCCTTATCCATTAGCGAGCATAGTTCCACTCGTCGGTTTCATAACGTTCTTTTGCAATTTTTTTAACTTCGCTCCATTGTGCTTCCGTTAGTTTAAAAGGCTCTAGTTTAATCCCCAGTCCTTCTTCAAATCCATTTTTAAAGGCTTTTTTCGTATCTTCGAAAGTTACGGGTTGATCGACGATTTGGTTAATAGCTACGGCTTTGTCACCGAAGGCTTTTCGAGCGCGTTCTTTAATCCGTTCATTTTTATAGATAAACATATCGAATAGTTTGACGTCATCGACATCAATGGGGATGGATCCATGTTGAAGGATAATCCCTTTCTTTCTTGTCTGTGCACTTCCAGCTGCTTTTTTACCTTCGACAATTAGTTCATACCACGATGGTTCTTCAAAGCATACAGCGGATCCTGCAACATCTAATTTTCCTTCAGGAACAGCGAATTCTGCTTGTATGCCAAGGTTTGTGAACCCTTCAAGCAAACCTTTGGATAGTACAAGATATGCTTCTTTTACAGAGTCCGGCATATCCGGATGATTTTCTGACACTATTACACTATATGTGAGTTCATTGTCATGTAGGACAGCTCGTCCTCCAGTCTGACGGCGAACAAGTTCATACCCATGCTTTTGGACGCCTTCCAAATCAATCTTTCCTTTGACTTTCTGAAAATATCCTACAGATAATCCAGCAGGCTCCCATCCATAAAAGCGGAGTACAGGAGGAATGTCTCCATTACGGTGCCAATTCATCAAGGCTTCATCCAATGCCATGTTCATAGCAGGGGTGCAATGACCTGAATCGACAAAGTACCATGTTTCCATTTGCAGTCCTTCTTTCTATTGTGTAGCACTTTATCCTATTAAAATATTCGTAACAATTTTAACAAGGGTCTATCATCGTGTCAAAATTTACTAAGAGGGTTCAATTCAACCTTTAGGACTACATGCTCATTGCGAAAAAATGGACATACAATATGGTTCTGTTGATTTATAATAAAGGAAGGAGGGATGATCGTGAGCCAAACGTTGCTTTCCAGCATTCTTTTCTTAATCAGTGCGGCAATTTGGGCATTATTAGCTATATTTTATGATGATTTCAGGTGGCTTAATTTATTTCTATTTGTTGCTTTTTTGGTCATGGGGTTATCCAAAAGGCGTAGGTATATGGAGGAAAAGGATTACGAAGAGGACTGACTTTTATGTTGGTCCTCTTTTTCTGTCATGAATGAACAAGGGCGGCATAGGGTGGATAAGAGGGCTTTTCCCTCACTTTTTAGTTGTCTCTTAAAGCAGGGTTTTGAGTTTGTTTCTTCTAAAGGGTTGTGGTAGCCGAAATCAGAGCAGGATTTTGCCCTATTTATTCTGTTTTTAAGCGGCCAGACACTCGAGACATAAGTCAACCGCCTACGTGGTGGAAGAACACACCACTGCGCCGATTGTCTTATGCTTGTCGTGTCTAAGCAGGCCGCTTCCACATTTCTCGTGTAGTGTCCAGCTCCGGCATCCAGACGCTAGAGACATAAGACAACCGCTTCCGTGGTGAAAGAACGCACCACTGCACCGTTTGTCTTATGCTTGTCGCGTCTACCAGGATGCCTCCGCATTTCGAATTCATTTACACATGTTTTACAGTAGCCAGGCATAGGATGTATTAAAATTCGTCTCTTACGACGGGGGAGGTCGCGAAGTGGACATTTTAAAGAAAATACAAGACCACCGGGAACAAGAAGAAGAACTGAAATGGGAAGGTACATTCTCAGAATATTTGGAATTACTGAAAGAGCGCCCGTATTTAGCTCAATCCGCCCATTCCCGCGTTTACAATATGATTAAAAGTGCGGGAGTAGCAGAAGAGCACGATCATAAGCGTTACAAGTTTTTCGATGAGGATATTTATGGCTTGGATGAATCAATGGAGAAACTTGTTGAAGAATATTTCCACCCCGCAGCAAGAAGATTGGACGTTAGAAAACGTATTCTTTTACTGATGGGACCTGTTAGTGGTGGTAAGTCAACGCTCGTTAACTTACTTAAACGAGGGATGGAGCACTACACGCATACTGATGAAGGGGCTGTTTTTGCCATTAAGGGTTGTCCGATGCATGAGGACCCTTTACACCTCGTTCCGAACCATCTGCGTAAGGATTTGCAGGAAGAGTATGGCATTCGTGTTGAGGGAAGTCTATCCCCATTAAACACGATGAGAGTTGAAACTGAGTATGGGGGAAGGATTGAAGACGTTTTAGTTGAACGTATCTTTTTCTCAGAGGATAAGCGTACAGGCATAGGTACGTTCAGTCCTTCCGATCCAAAGTCCCAGGATATAGCTGACTTGACCGGTTCAATTGACTTCTCTACGATTGCCCAGTATGGTTCTGAATCAGATCCTCGAGCTTACCGTTTCGATGGGGAATTGAACAAAGCGAACCGTGGAATCATGGAGTTTCAGGAAATGCTGAAGTGTGATGAAAAGTTTTTATGGCACTTGCTCAGCTTGACGCAGGAAGGAAACTTCAAGGCTGGACGTTTTGCACTGATTTCTGCAGATGAATTAATCATTGCCCATACGAACGAAGCGGAATATCGTTCTTTCATTGCCAACAAGAAAAATGAGGCCTTGCATTCACGAATGATTGTTATGCCTGTCCCTTATAATTTGAAGGTTAGTCAGGAAGAACGGATCTATGAAAAGATGATCAGAGAGAGTGACATCAGGGATGTGCACATCGCTCCGCATACACTGAGGGTTGCTGCGATGTTTACGATACTGACCCGACTGAAAGAATCGAAAAAAGCTTCTGTCGATGTGCTGAAGAAAATGCGTTTATATGACGGCGAAATTTTAGAAGGATTCAGCGATGTAGATGTGGAAGAGCTGAAGAGAGAGCATGCGGATGAAGGGATGAGCGGCATTGACCCTCGTTATGTGATTAACCGCATTTCCTCTACCATTATTAAGAAAGAGTTGACGTCGATCAACGCACTGGATGTTCTGCGTTCGTTGAAAGACGGTCTCGGAAGTCACGCTTCCATTTCCAGTGAAGATAAAGAGCGTTATCTTGACTTCATTTCACTCGCTAGGAAAGAATACGATGAAATCGCGAAGAAAGAAGTGCAGAAAGCTTTTGTCTACTCTTATGAAGAGTCAGCGGTCACATTGATGGATAACTATTTGGATAATGTAGAGGCATACTGCAACAAAGCGAAGCTTAGAGATCCGCTGACAGGGGAGGAATTGAACCCTGATGAGCGCCTCATGCGTTCCATTGAAGAACAGATCGGTGTATCGGAAAACGCGAAGAAGGCGTTCCGTGAAGAGATCTTGATCCGCATTTCTGCTTATGCTAGAAAAGGCAAGAAGTTCGATTATCAGTCTCATGAGCGGTTGCGTGAAGCGATTCAAAAGAAATTGTTCGCAGACCTGAAGGATGTAGTGAAAATTACGACGTCCACAAAAACGCCGGATGAACAGCAGCTTAAGAAGATCAATGAAGTTGTCGCGACTCTCGTCGATGAGCATGGTTACAATTCCAGCTCTGCCAATGAATTATTGAAGTACGTCGGTAGCTTACTGAATAGATAATAGCATCCCACAGCCGTCCTCTTATTATATTAAGAGGGCGGTTTCTTGTGGTATAATGGCAAAAAATGAAGTGTGGTGAGACGATGGCCAAAAATTATTATGCAATTATTGATGTCGGATCGAACACAATGCGTCTAGTCATTTATTTGAGAGAGAAAGGTGGACGTCTTCGGGAAGTGGAAAATGTGAAAGCTGTTGCCAGGTTGAGGAATCACCTCATGGACGACGGCCTCTTATCAACAGAAGGGATCCAGATCCTTCTGACCACATTAAAAAGCTTCAAGCAAGTCGCAGAGTCTTACCCTTTAGAGGAAATGGTTTGTGTAGCGACCGCCACCATCAGACAAGCACAAAATCAAGCTGAAATCATTCATCAAGTATCTGAACATACAGGGTTTGATATGCGCATTCTTTCAGATCATGAAGAAGCTTATTATGGTTATCTAGCTGTGGTAAATTCGACGCCTGTGACAGAGGGAATTACTGTAGACATCGGTGGAGGAAGTACTGAAGTTACATATTTCAAGGACAGGGAATTGATTGAGTCCCATAGTTTCCCATTCGGAGCGCTTACGCTTAAACAAGATTTCTTTAAAAAGGATCTTCCAACAGAGAAAGAGATGTCAGACCTTCGGGATTATCTAATTGAACAGTTTCAATCTCTCCCTTGGCTGAAGAAAAAAAAACGTTCCGTTGATTGGAATTGGGGGAGGGGCGCGTAACCTCGTTCAAATCGATCAAAACTTGAAAGAATATCCGCTCGCTGGCCTACACCAATATAAAATGAAAGATAGTGACCTGGCATTTATCAAGAACTATCTTTTCACCTTGAATATGAAGAAGTTACAGAAGGTTGAAGGGTTATCGAAGGACCGAGCGGACATCATCCTTCCTGCAACAGAAGTTTTTCATTCTTTGTACGATACTGTCCATGCTTCAGGGTTCATCTTAAGCAGAAAAGGATTGCGCGACGGCATCTTTTTCGAGCAGCTCACTAGTGATATGGGTACAGCCTTATTTCCGAATGTGTTAGAGGAGAGCATTCAGGAACTGATCAGTGATTATGAGTTGAATGTAAAACACATCCAGCACGTTCAGCACCTGGCTCATGACTTGTTCCATCAGCTTCACGATTATGGGATCGGCTCCTTGAGGAAAAAAGACTGGCAGGAAGTGAAAAGAGCAAGCTACGTCTTCAATCTCGGTGAATATATTGACAATGAATCAAGCTCGCAGCATACTTTTTATCTCCTCGCAAACCGAACCATTGATGGGCTAATGCATATGGAAAGGCTGCGGATGGCTTTAATGGCTTCCTTTAAAAACAAAACAGTATTCAAGCAATTCCTTGACCCATTCAAACAGTGGTTCTTGAAAGATGAACGAAAAAAGATCCGCCTTCTCGGGTCGATGTTGAAGTTTTGTTATAGTCTAGACAGCACTCGAAGGCAGACGGTCGAAAAGCTGGAACTATCCAATGATGGGGACGACCTTCGTGTCACTCTCTATTGTAACGGTGCTTACATGCCTGAAGAATATCAAGCAGAGAAACAGAAAAAACATTTGGAAAAGTCATTGAAGAAGAGTATCGAGCTCTCTTTTGTGGAAAATAAAAAGTAGTCCGTTCCGGGCTGCTTTTTTTGTCATTCTATTTTCGTGCATAAAAGTTCGACATTTTTAATCAAAATTTTACAAAAAGTTAACTTGGTGTTTATATGTGGAATACATTGATGTACTAATCTGGTTGTGAATACATGTGTAAAGGGTGTGCGTAATGTCAACAGAAATGAAGACGAAAGAATTGGACAATCCACTTTTTTATAATAATCGAGAGCTCAGCTGGCTTGGCTTCAATGAGCGGGTGTTAGATGAAGCTCTTGATATGGACAACCCTTTACTCGAACGGTTGAAGTTTTTAGCTATCGTATCTTCCAATCTTGATGAGTTTTTCATGGTGCGGGTCGCGGGGTTGAAGGACCAAGTCAAAGCTGGTTTCAATAAACCGGAAAACAAAGCGGGCTTGACTCCGAAGCAGCAACTTAACAAAATCGCTGAGATCAACCACAAAAATGTGGAAAAGCAATATTCAGCCTATCAGGCGATGAAACCGGAATTGGAAAAAGAGGGAATCTCCATTTTGTCCATTGATGACCTGACAAAAGAAGAGATCCAGCGTTTTGAAACCTATTTCGATGAAGAGATCTTTCCCGTATTAACCCCGATGGCGGTGGATGCTTATCGCCCTTTTCCAATGCTCTTGAATAAGTCCATCAATCTTGCTGTCGTCATTAGCGACGAACTTGATCGAGAAGGAGCAACGAAAACGGCGATTGTCCAAGTACCATCCGTACTGGATCGTTTCGTAACTGTAAATCATGACGATAAGTATCAATATGTCCTATTGGAAGAAATCATCGGTTATTTCATGAGTAAGTTGTTCAAAGGGTATGTAGTTGAATCGATCACAGAGTTCAGAATAACAAGAAATGCCGACATGACAATTCATGAAGAAGGTGCACGTGATCTACTGAAAGAGATTGAGAAAGAATTGAAAAAAAGGAAGTGGGGAGCCGCAGTTCGGCTGGAAGTCCGGGATGGAAAGTATGACGAAAAATTGGTCAACTTTTTACTGAAAGTCCCGGAAATCCATAGAGATGACTTGTACATCACGAATGGACCGCTGGACTTAACGTTCTTATTTAAATTCCATAAAACGTTTGAAGACATTAAAGATCACCTGTATTACGAAACTTTAATGCCTCAGCCTCCACGGGATTTGAGTAGTGATGAAAATATCTTCGAACAAGTGATGGACCGCGATGTTTTCCTGCACCATCCGTTTGAATCCTTTGAACCAGTGGTTGATTTTGTTGCAGAAGCAGCAGATGATCCCCATGTTTTGGCCATTAAACAGACATTATATCGGGTTAGTGGAGATTCACCGATTATTGAGGCCCTCAAGCGTGCGGCGGAGAAAGGGAAACAAGTAACCGTACTTGTAGAACTGAAAGCACGATTTGATGAAGAAAATAATGTACAGTGGGCGAAAGAATTGGAAAAAGCAGGCTGTCATGTGATTTATGGAATGACCTATTTAAAAACCCACAGCAAAATCACTTTGGTCGTCAGGAAGAAAAACGAGAAAATTGAACGTTTCGTTCACCTGGGAACGGGGAACTACAATGACCAGACAGCATCGCTTTATACAGACATGGGAATCATCACGGCGAAGCGGAAGTTCGGAATTGATGCCACAGACTTTTTCAATTACTTAAGCGGGTTTACCGAGAAACCGCAATTCCACCACCTGTCGATGGCCCCGTTTGATATACGAAATGATTTTATTCGTTATATTAATAATGAAATCCGTTTTCAAAAACAACATGGCAATGGGCGTATCATATTAAAAATGAATTCCCTGACGGATAAAAATTTAATTATGAAGCTTTACGAAGCCTCTCAAGCAGGTGTTCAGATTGATTTGATTGTGCGTGGGATCTGTTGCTTGCGTCCGGGGATCCAGGGTTTCAGCGATAACATTCGTGTCATTAGTATTGTCGGACGTTTTCTCGAGCACAGTCGAATTTATTATTTCCACCATAATGGAGATGATCGTGTCTTTTTATCTTCGGCTGATATGATGACAAGAAATATGGTCAAGCGGGTCGAGCTTTTGTTCCCAATTTATGAACCAGTGATTAAAAATCGTTTGCAGAAGATTTTATCTGTCATGCTGAGTGATAATGTTAAAGCGAGGGAGCAAAAGAATGACGGATCCTATGAGCATGTCAAACGCGCCGAAAACGTACAGCCGATCAACAGTCAAATGAAACTCTATGATATGGCCTACCGTGTCTTAGAGGATGAAGAATAACAACGACATATCACTTTAGTGGCAAAAAGTGAAAAAGACGTACCCATCGGTGCGTCTTTCTTGTTATAATGGAATGGATTTGGTCATTCCTTAAAAAATTAAGCGAAATTTGTTGAATACGGAAGCGTTTCAATTCTATAATAGTACATGGACTTGGAAACGTTTTCGAGAAAACAATAGCCAACAACTACTTGGGGGTATTCTACGTGTCTAAACAAGGCTCCACTCAAAACTTTTGGGAAAATTTCCATGGCCCCAACATGGGGTACATCGAAGAACAATTCGAACAATATGAAAACGATCCTAGTGCTGTCGATCCTTCCTTGAAGGAAATTTTTGATGAGCACGGGGCTCCTGAATGGATGGGAAGCGAAACGGTTACTGAAACCAATGGTTCCGCTTCACCTTCTGAGAAGGACATAGCTAAAATTACCTCAGCGTTGAAACTTGTTGAGGCTATTCGTCGTCATGGTCATCTACAAGCGAATATTTACGCGGTAGGTAGTGATGAACGACCTAAAACAAATTTGCTTGAATTAGAGACATATGGACTACAAGAAAAAGATTTAAAAGAAATGCCGGCTGATTGGGTGTGGCCTGATGCCCCAATGAAACTGGATAACGCACTTCAAGTAGTCAAAACGTTAAAAGAACGTTATGCAGGGACTATCTCTTTTGAAATCGGTCATGTAAATAACGAAGATGAAAGAAAATGGCTCCAAGATAAAGTGGACACAGGTTCCTATACGGTGTCACTCACAGATCAAGAGAAGAAACAACTGCTTTACCGTCTGGCTGAAGTAGAAGGTTTTGAAAACTTCCTTGCCAAAACATTCGTTGCGCAGAAGCGGTTTTCTATTGAAGGATTAGATATTATGGTGCCGATGCTTGATCATATCATCCAATCGGCTTCGGGTGACAGAATTAAACATATCATGATGGGCATGGCTCACCGTGGACGTTTAAATGTACTTGCGCATATTCTTGGCAAGCCTTATGATCGCATTTTTTCTGAATTCCACCTTTCTCCAGATAAGGAGCTCATGCCATCCGAAGGTTCAATGGGAATCAACTACGGTTGGACAGGAGATGTGAAATATCACTTTGGTGCGAGAAGGGAAATTGAGAACGGCGAACAGTCCGCTACTCGAGTGACTCTTAGCCATAACCCTTCACACTTGGAATACGTCAATCCAGTAGTCGAAGGCTTCACACGTGCGGCTCAAGATGACCGTTCAGAGCCAGGTTATGCAAAAATGGATGAAGACGAGGCTTTCGGCCTGTTAATTCATGGTGACGCTGCTTTCATCGGAGAAGGTGTTGTAGCAGAGACATTGAATATGAGTGACCTCCCTGGCTATCGTACGGGTGGAACGGTTCACATTATCGCTAACAACCTTGTCGGGTTCACGACAAACCGGAAAGATGGACGCTCCACGCGATATGCAAGTGACCTTGCCAAAGGATTCGAAATTCCTGTTCTTCATGTCAATGCTGATGATCCACTAGCTTGTTTATCAGCTATGGCTCTTGCTTATGAGTACCGCCAGAAATTCCATAAAGATTTCTTAATCGATCTCGTAGGTTATCGTCGTTTTGGTCACAATGAAATGGATGAACCACGCTCGACACAACCGAAACTCTATAAGGAAATCGATGAACACCCAACGGCTGCTGCTGTGTTTGAAAAACAGCTCCATGAAGCATCTGTCGTAGGTGATGGTGCTCTTGATGATATGAAAGCGGAAGTAGAGAAAAAACTCCGTGACATATACAACAATATGAACGAGCATGAAACGTCTTCTCCTGATGTGAAAGAACGCCCGAGCGGAGTGGAACGAAACCTTGATGAAATTGATACAGCCATCGATCTTGACCGTCTTAGAGGCTTAAACGAAGGATTGCTGAAACGTCCTGAAGGATTTAATGGCTTCAAAAAGCTTGAGAAAATTCTTCAAAGACGTAGTAAAATGCTTGATGATGGACAGAAGGTTGACTGGGCAACAGCTGAAGCCTTAGCATTTGCATCGATTCTTGAAGATGGTCGTCCAATTCGAATCACAGGTCAAGATACGGAACGCGGAACATTCGCCCACCGTCATCTCGTTCTACATGATGTGGAAACAGGGGAAACATACTGTCCAATGCATGGTTTAGAACAGGCGAATGCGTCCTTTGATATTCATAACAGTCCATTATCTGAAGCAGGAGTCATCGGGTTTGAGTATGGATACAGTGTCCAGGCTCCAGAATCTCTTGTCCTTTGGGAAGCGCAATTCGGTGATTTCGCTAATGCTGGACAAGTCATCTTTGACCAGTTCGTTTCTGCTGGACGTGCCAAATGGGGCGAAAAATCCAATATGGTCTTCCTTCTTCCTCACGGATACGAAGGTCAAGGGCCGGAGCACTCCAGTGCGCGCTTGGAGCGTTTCTTACAGCTAGCTGCTGAAAACAACTGGACGGTTGCTAATGTCACGTCTTCTGCTCAATATTTCCACTTACTAAGAAGACAAGCGGCCATTAGTAATCAGGAAGAAGCACGTCCTCTTGTGTTGATGACACCGAAGAGTCTCTTAAGAAATCAACGTGTGGCGGTTTCCGGGGAGCAGTTCAGCAATGGACGATTCGAACCGATTATGAAACAACCAATTTTATCTGAAAACAAGGATAAAGAAAAAGTGAAAACGCTCCTTCTGGGAAGTGGGAAGATCATGGTCGACATTGAAGATACAGTAGACGGTACCGATCAAACCTTCGAGACGATCGATGCCGTGAGAATCGAACAAATCTATCCTTTCCCTGAGCAACGATTAGCTGAAATGTTAGAGTCTTATCCGAATTTAGAAGAATTAGTATGGGTCCAAGAAGAACCGCAGAACATGGGTAGCTGGTACTTCGTCGAAGGGATTTTGCACAACCTGTTGAAAGAAGGGCAGATTCACCGCTTTGTCGGTCGTCCGCACCGTGCATCACCTTCCGTCGGTGAGCCGAACATCCATAAAACGGAGCAGAATCGAATCATTCATGAAGCGCTACAGATGTCTAAAGGAGGAGAAACAAATGAAGGAAATTAAGGTTCCTGAATTAGCTGAATCCATAACAGAAGGTACAATATCAGAATGGCTCGTCAAAAAAGGAGATCAAGTGGAAAAAGGCGATCCGATTTTAGAGCTTGAGACAGATAAAGTAAACGTTGAAGTGAATGCAGATGCTAGTGGAGTTATTGCTGAGTTGTTGAGAGAAGCAGGAGACGACGTAGAAGTCGGCGATGTCATTGCTAAAGTCGATGAAAACGGTGAAGGCGGAGGTTCAGATGAAGACACTTCTTCTGATGAAGAAGAATCTGAACAAGAAGAAAAAGCAGAAGAATCCAACAAAGAGAAAGAATCTGAGAAAGAAGAGCAGCAACAGTCTTCTGAAGAGAAAAAAGGGTCTTCCAGTAAGGATTCTAAAGACGTGATTGCTACTCCTGCCGCTCGCAAACGTGCGCGTGAATTAGGGATTGACTTGAGCGAGATTTCCGCTCGCGATCCCCTTGGCCGCATCCGTCCGGAAGATGTCGATGCAGCTGCTAAAGGAGAAGCTAAGCAAGAATCTAAAGGTTCTTCCAAGTCTTCTTCTGAGGACACACCTAAGAAGCAAGAGAAGAAAAAAGAAGAAACGAAGAAAACAGAGTTTGATAAACCAGTCGAACGGGTGAAAATGTCCCGCAGACGCCAAACGATTGCTAAGAGACTCGTTGAAGCCCAGCAGGAATCTGCGATGCTTACAACCTTCAACGAAGTAGATATGACCAATGTTATGAAGCTGAGAAGTGAACGTAAAGAATCCTTCCTTAAGAAACATGACATCAAATTAGGATTCATGTCCTTCTTCACAAAAGCTGCAGTTGGAGCATTGAAGGAATTCCCATTACTCAATGCAGAAATTCAAGGCAACGAAATCATTAAGAAACAGTTCTACGATATCGGGATGGCGGTATCAACAGACGAAGGTCTAGTCGTTCCTGTTGTCCGTGATGCGGATCGTTTGGACTTTGCCGGTATTGAAAAAGGAATTGCTGACCTTGCGACCAAAGCACGTAACAAAGAGCTGGGTCTTGAGGACTTGCAAGGTGGATCCTTTACAATCACGAACGGTGGAATATTCGGATCTATGCTTTCCACACCGATTTTGAATGCACCTCAAGTAGGAATCCTTGGTTTGCACAACATTGAAAAACGCGCGAAAGTCATGCCGGATGACACAATTGAAGCTCGTCCGATGATGTACATTGCTCTTTCCTACGATCACAGAATCGTAGATGGAAAAGATGCGGTACAGTTCTTGCGCAGAATCAAAGAAATGATTGAAGATCCATTCGATCTATTGCTTGAAGGTTAAAATAAATCCCCTTCCACAATTTCCGTGGAAGGGGATTTTCTTTGCTTCAAACCCACAAACGCTCCCTATTCTGGAAGCCCCAGTTTCGATATGCTTCCGGGCTTCGTTTGCCTTAATGGGAGTTAGGGGGTGGCTGGGAAGCTACTCGCTTTCCTGTGGGGGAGGGCCGAGCTTCCTCGGACTGCGTCCTGCGGGATCTCGTCTAACTCCTTCTCCCACGGGAGTCTCGCAGCTTCCCAGCCACCCCATTCGATATAGGTGAGAAACGAACCCCTGTACCAAGAAGGAGGGCTCCCACTATTCCCTCCTAAGCAGGCATAAAGAGCTCTGTATCAACCATTTACGCTCTAAATCCCAGCTGGCGAGATTTAATATCATCCACTTCCAACAATCATATAAGCTGATTTTTCCAGTAGTGGTTTCGAGAATCCTTCCTTGGTAAAGGGGCGGAGGGGAATGGTGAGACTCCTGCGGGAAAAAAGTGCAGGGTGAGACCCCATAGGACGCAGTCCGAGGAGGCTCACCGCGCTCCCGCGGAAAGCGAGCTATTCCCCGCAGCCCCTATCCACTCAACAACAGTCTCGAAACTGAGTCTTTAAGAAACCTGTCATATACTTGAATAACTTACTTACCAACGTGGACTATCAATCTGATTGTGAAAAGATAGATAATTTAGGCGAAAGAAACAAATAATCCATGTATATCTCAATATGTTTCATCCATTACCGTGGACCTGCATACGATAGAGTAATACTCGATTAGGAGGGAATTACATGGATGAAGAGATGAGTTTCGTAATCGCCGAAGACGACTGGTCCCTCCATCGGAAAGGCTACGACGATCAGCGGCGACATCAAGAAAAAGTGAAGGATGCCATGAGCAAGCAGTTACCTGATCTCATTACTGAAGAAAATATTGTGATGTCGAATGGAAAGCGTGTCGTTAAGATTCCAATACGTTCACTTGATGAATATAAGATCCGTTATAATCACGAGAAGAATAAACATGCAGGACAAGGTGAAGGGGATAGTGAAGTCGGGGATGTCGTTGCTCAAGCGCCGCAACAATCGAAAGGTAAGCCTGGCGATGGAGAGGGAGCCGGTGATCAAGCTGGCGAAGATTATTATGAGGCAGAGATTTCATTAGCAGAATTAGAGGAAGCCTTGTTTAAGGAATTGACCTTACCGAATTTGGATGAAAAGGAAAAAGACAATATCATTCATACAGATATCGAGTTCAGTGATATCAGGAAAACAGGGTTGACTGGGAACATCGACAAGAAGAGGACAATGCTTGAAGCGTACAAACGGAACGCTTTAGGTGGGGAAGCTTCATTTGCACCGATATACCCAGAAGATATTCGCTTTAAAACGTGGAATGAGAAAACCAAACCGGAATCAAAAGCTGTCGTTATTGCAATGATGGATACAAGTGGTTCCATGGGACAATGGGAAAAATATATGGCCAGAAGTTTCTTTTTCTGGATGACTAGGTTCCTGAACCGAAATTATGAAACCGTGGAGATTGAATTTGTTGCGCACCACACACAAGCAAAAGTCGTCAGTGAAGATGATTTCTTTTCCAAAGGAGAGAGTGGAGGGACGATCTGCTCCTCGGCTTATCGTAAGGCATTAGAATTAATTGAGACGAAGTATTCGCCGGAGCGTTACAATATTTATCCGTTCCACTTCTCCGACGGGGACAATTTAACATCCGATAATAAACGCTGCCTGGGATTGATTGAACAACTTATTGAAGTTTCACAAATGTTTGGGTATGGAGAAGTCAACCAATACAATCGTTCCTCAAGTTTGATGCAGGCCTATAAATCAATTGACCACCCTAAGTTCCGTTATTACATTTTGAGAAGAAAAGCAGATGTGTTTCATGCTATGAAACAATTCTTCAGTGAACAAGTAGAAGAGATGCTAAGCTGATGTTGCAAAGAAGCCAAGTAACATCTTGTTGCTTGGCCTTTTTTTGTGTTTTCAAAATTTGGACGAGTGTTATATTACTTGCACCTAAGATTTCCTTGTTATAATGTTCCTATATAGAAAATAAAAGGAGTATCATTTATGATTCAGGAAATTTTAGAGTCCAATCAATTCATCATGCTGATGGCTCTATTGCTTATTGTCAGTATCGTCGTTACAAAGTTCTCTTCCAGGCTCGGGGTTCCTTCTCTTGTTTTGTTTATTGCTGTAGGGATGCTCGTAGGGAATGATGGGCTTGGATTCATTTACTTTGATAACCCGGAAATTGCTCAGTTGATTGGTGTCATCGCCTTGATTGTTATTTTGTTTGAAGGTGGTATGCTGACGAAGTGGAAAGACATACGGCCTGTAGTGGCTCCTTCCATTTCTTTAGCTACAGTAGGTGTCGTACTTACGACATCCATTGTAGCCTTAGCTGCAAAGTTCATCTTACATATCGGTTGGTTTGAAGCTTTTCTTGTAGGGTCCATTGTAGGATCTACGGATGCTGCTGCCGTTTTTGCTGTCTTAAAAGGTAAAAATGTCCGCCCTAAACTTGAAGCGACACTAGAAGCAGAGTCTGGTACAAACGATCCTATGGCTGTGTTTCTGACTATTTCTTTTATCCAATTGCTCACGATCGATCAAGTCAATATATTAGGGATGATCGGTTCATTCTTTTGGCAGATGGGGGCAGGACTCGCTGTCGGAGCGGGGATCGGTTACTTGGCGAGCTTATCGCTTAACCGAATCAATCTTGATTCCAGTGGACTTTATCCTTTGTTCGCCTTAGGTTTCGCCTTTTTATCATACAGTTCGAGTTCACTTCTCCAAGCGAGTGGTCTTTTAGCTGTATATGTAACAGCGGTTGTCATTGGAAATGCAGAACTTGCGTACCGTTATTCGATCTTGCGTTTCCATGAAGGATTTGGCTGGATGGCGCAAATCCTTATGTTCATAATCCTGGGATTGTTCGTTTCTCCCACAGAGGTTTTCACATGGCCCGTTATGATGGATGGGTTGTTCATAGCGCTTGTGCTTATTTTTATTGCGAGGCCTGTAGCCACGTTCTTAAGCCTGGCCGGTTTTTCCTTTACGATGAAGGAAAAGTACTTTCTTTCCTGGGCTGGGCTGCGTGGTGCTGTACCTATCGTACTTGCCATATTCCCAATGCTTGCAGGAATTCAAAATAACCAGCTCATCTTTAACGTTGTTTTCTTTACTGTCCTCACCTCAGCTCTTGTCCAAGGTTCGTCCATCACACGGATCGCCGAACGTTTCAAACTTGTTTCCGATAAGCTTGGAAATCCGATTCATTCTCTTGAGTTGATTTCCATCGGCAAAGCGAACGTTGAAATGATTGAGTTTGATGTAACGGAAAGAAACATCGTAGTTGGTCAGACTTTAGAGAATATGGAATTGCCTGACCGAGCATTAATCAATGCAATTATCCGTGATGGGGATGTAATCACCCCTTATGGTCAAACAGAAATCAAAGCTGGAGATACGTTGTATATCCTTGTAGCTAGAAAAAATAAAAAAGAAGTGAAGAAGCTTCTTGAAGCGATCAAAGAAGATGAAGGAGAACACGAAAAAAGCCGAGCTTAAGGCAGCTCGGCTTTTTTCGTAGCAGCTATGATATTTTGGGCGTTTCACTATGATATGAAGAATACAGTTATTATTATAGGTAAGACAGCCGGGTTTGTAAACCTTTTCTAGAAAAAACATGTAATTTTTACTAGAGAAACAAGGGAAATCGAATATGGAATTGTACGTTCGACAATCTTCCTATACAATAAGAATCACCAAGGAGGGATGTACGGTGAACAAACGTATAGGTTTTATCGGTTGTGGCCAAATGGGGCAGGCGATGATTCAAGGCATGATAGATGCAGGCCTTGTGAAGGCGCGGGATATCGCTGCGACGGCTTTATCCGATGAAACGATTGACTTTGTGACTGATGAATACGGAATTAATATTTCCAATGAAAATAAGCGAGTGGCAAGAGAGAGTGATCTGCTTTTCTTAGCTGTTAAACCCTACGTGTATCAGGGAGTCGTCCATGAAATTAAGGATGAAGTACCTGAGGATACAGTGGTTGTCACTATCGCTGCGGGAATCACACTTGAAGCTATGAATGAAGCCTTTGGTCGCAATGTGAAAGTGATTCGTTCCATGCCGAACACCCCTTCGCTTGTCGGAGCAGGTATGAGCGTTTTGTGCCCGAACGATTTCGTGACAAAAGAAGAATTAGCGGAAGTGATGGAAGTGTTTGAAAGCTTTGGAGAAGCTGAAATCGTAGAAGAAAAGTTGATGGATGCGGTTCCGGCCGTTAGTGGCTCTTCACCGGCTTTTGTTTACATGCTCATTGAGGCTATGGCAGATGCAGCTGTTCAACAAGGTTTCCCAAGAGACAAAGCCTATAAAATGGTTTCTCAGACTGTCCAAGGGGCGGCTCAAATGGTCAAAGAGACCGGACGACACCCTGGGGAGCTGAAGGATGCCGTATGCACTCCGGGCGGTACAACCATTGCTGGTGTAACAAAGCTTGAAGAAGCGGGTTACAGAAATGCGATCATTCAAGGGATGACTGCTTGCACAGGAAAGTCCAAAGCATTATCAGAAGGAAGAAAATAAAGGGATAGCCGGGCTGTTACGTCCGGCTTCTTTTAAAATAGTGAAACATTTCGATCAATCAATCGTATTCATACACAGGGGGTGGAAGAATGGAACAGCAACCGACACAAAGAATATCACAGCGAGCACGTACAGTGTGGCGCATTTATGGTTGGATTCAAGTAGGAATCATTCTTTTGTTGACCATCGGTCTGACCGTCACCGTTTTCTTATGGGATTGGCCGTGGTGGATTGTCCTAATTGGGCTCGGCATCGCTTTGCTGGAGGTCCTTTCATTTGTCTGGCTCGTGCCAAGTTTACGATGGAAAAGGTGGAGGTATGACGTCACTGAAACAGAAATCGATCTGCAGTACGGATTATTTATCGTGACGCGCACGCTTGTGCCTATGGTAAGAGTTCAACATGTGGATACAGAACAAGGACCATTACTCAGGAAATTCCGTTTATCCACCATCAGTATTTCTACGGCTGCGACGGTACATAAAATTCCGGCATTGGATGAGCAGGAAGCCGAGCGTCTACGTCAGTCCATCTCTTCCTTAGCAAGGGTGGCGGAAGATGATGTTTGAACCAAAAAGACTTCACCCAATCTCAGCTATCATCAACTTTGTAAAGACATTAAAAGATGCCGCTTTGCCATTGATTATTGTACTCGTGTTAAATGGAAACATATTCAGTGGAGAAGTGGATTGGATTCCATTGCTAATATGGATTGGTGTGCTGCTCCTTGTTTTGGGGGCAGGGATCATTCGCTGGCTGCGCTTTACATACCGTATGGAAGAGGGAGAGCTGAGAATTGAATATGGTCTTATTTTCCGTAAAAAGAGGTACATCCCTATTGACCGAATTCAAAGCCTTGATTTCTCAGAGGGCATTTTTCATCGTCCTTTAAATCTCGTAAAGGTTTCGGTGGAGACGGCAGGCTCAACGGGGAATGAAAAGGCAGAGGCCGAACTGACAGCCATCCGGAAAGAAGAAGCAGATTCCTTGGAAGAAGCCATTTTCCAGGAGAAGAAACGCAGAAACATTAGACCGGATGACGACACTTGGGATACCGAAGAAGCCCAAACAGAAATAGAAGAACCGAAACGTGAAAAGGTCTATGCTATGTCAATGAAGGAGATCGTGATGATGGCCATCACTTCTGGAGGAGCAGGGGTAGTAATTTCCGGGGTAGCTGTCTTCTTCTCTCAATTTATGGACCTTTTACCCGTAGGTACGATCTACAATGAAATCCTTGATTGGATTCAAATTAGTGTACTGGTTATCGCCTTTACGGCTCTTGTGATATTATTAGTGGCTTATGGGATCTCGATTGTGATGACGATTCTAAGGTATGCCAACTTTTCTGTTTTTATTGACGAAGATGATCTGATTATTACGCGTGGATGGCTTGAGAAAAAGCAGATGACCATACCTTTGAATCGTATACAAGGCGTTCGAATGGAAGAAAACTTAATTCGACAGCCTTTGGGGTACGCTTCGATCACGTTAATCAGTGCAGGGGGATCGGTCTTAAAAAATGATGAGCATCAGTTACGCCTTCTGCCAATGATTAAAAAAGCAGAAGTTGGGAAAATCCTGACAAAGGTGCTTCCTGATTATGATGTTGTGGATGATTTCCATCGACCACCCAGGCGATCGTTGTTCCGTTACATTCTGCGCCATTCATGGTTCGGCTTTTTAGCGGCGATTCCCATCAGCATCTTCTTTTTTCCTTATGGTCTGCTTTCCGTTGTGGCGGGGTGCTTCTTGGCCGTGCTTGGGTGGCTTGCCTATCATGACGCAGGGTGGAATATTCTTGAGGACCAACTGACCTTAAGATCGAGAGGAATCATCAAACAAACCTACTTCATGAAAAAATACCGTATCCAAGCGTTTTACAAAAAACAGACGTATTTTCAAAAAAGGAAACACCTCTCAAGCATGGAGGTCATGTTGACTTCGGGAGGAGGCAGGTCACTCGCTTCCTGCTACTACCTTGAGAAATCGGATACGGAAGAAATGATGGAATGGTATAGAGTTAAGCGAGTAAGTGAAAAACCGCCAGAGGAATGATTCCTCTGACGGTTTTTTTTATGTAATAGTAATAAAAGCGAACATTTTTATTGTTTCTATTGATTTTTGTTCGTAAAAATAATATTATAATACACGTTGTAATTCTTATTGAAAGTTTGGTGTTTCCAAATGTTAAACAAATGGTTCCGATTAAATGAAAATCATACAGACGTCAAAACAGAGCTGCTTGCAGGAGTAACGACTTTTTTGACGATGGTCTATATCGTTGTCGTTAACCCGGCAATTCTCTCAAGTGCAGGGGTGCCATTTGAACAAGTGTTCATGGCGACGATCATCGCGGCCGTCGTTGGTACGTTAATCATGGCCTTTGCTGCCAATTATCCCATTGCCATTGCTCCTGGTATGGGTTTGAATGCTTATTTCGTTACAGAAGTTGTTCAACAGGATGTCAGTTATTCTGTTATTCTTGGAGCTGTTTTTGTTTCTGGTATATTATTTGTACTCCTTAGTCTGACAAGCTTACGGAAAACGTTGATTACAGCGATTCCTCCTTCCTTGAAATATGGAATCACATCAGGAATCGGTTTATTTATAGCCTTCCTCGGGTTAAGAATGTCAGGCATCATCGTTCCTAGTGAAGAGACGCTGGTTACGCTTGGTGACTTGACGGCAAAAGGTCCATTGTTGACTGTATTCGGACTTTTCTTCACGTTGGTCCTCATCGCAAGAAACGTGACGGGTGGATTGTTCATCGGTATGTTTGTAACAGGCATCATCGGCTTTTTTACAGGACAGCTTCAGCTTGAAGGCTTCGTCGAAGCACCTCCAGCTCCTGTTTTCTGGGATATGGATATTGGAGCGGTATTCAGCAATGGCCTATATACGGTTATTTTCGCTTTCCTTCTTGTCACGATTTTTGACACCACAGGAACGATGATCGGTGTGGCAGAACAAGCTGGTTTCATCCGCAAAGATGGAAGCCTTCCGAGGGCGCGTGCTGCTTTAATGGCGGATGCGTCAGCTACAACCGTTGGAGCTATGTTCGGAACGAGTCCTTCATCCGCATACATTGAATCTTCTTCAGGGGTAGCAGCAGGAGGTCGAACAGGCTTAACGACAATGGTCGTTGCAGTATTGTTTATTTTATCCATGTTTTTTGCCCCTATCGTTGGAGCAGTATCCGGCTTACCAGCTATTACCGCTCCTGTCCTAATTATTGTAGGTTGCTTTATGATGGGTGGTCTTGCAAAAGTGAACTGGGGGACTTTTGATGATGCTTTCCCAGCCTTCATCATTATCCTTTCCATGCCACTCACATCCAGTATTGCAACAGGGATCTCTTTTGGCTTTATTACGTATCCATTGTTAAAGCTTGTCACCGGAAAAGGGAAAGAAGTGCATTGGATGTTATATATGTTCGCGATTATTTTCATCTTACAAATGGTCTTTTTCCCAGGCCACTAACCCCATCAAGCCCTATGGCAATCCAGCCATAGGGCTTCTTTTTATTATTAAAGTAAATGGCAGGATTGTGGAAGACTCAGATTCGAGATGTGTCCGGGGTTCGTTGCCTTGTTGGGCGTTAGGGGTGGTCGGGAAGCTACTCGCTTTCCTGCGGGGATGACGGCAAGCCTCCTCGTGCTACGCACTGCGGGGTCTCGCCAGCCAATCCATTCCCGCGGGAGTCTCGCAGCTTCCCGACCACCCCATTCGGTGTTGGAGAGAAACGAACCTCTTCACTGTGGGGGTTTCCACTAACATGATGTTATAAGCATACAGCGCTGTATAACAAGCTTTACGCATACAGAATAGCTTTCTGGGGAGTTGATTTCCCTCCAATTATTATCTGGAGGATTTCGAGATACTTATATGGCAAAGGGGCGGAGGGGAATGGCGAGACTCCTGCGGGAAAAAAAGTGCATGGGGAGACCCCACAGGACGAAGTCCGAGGAGGCTCACCGCGCTCCCGCGGAAAGCGAGCTATTCCCCGCAGCACCATCCACTCAACAAAAGTCTCGAAACTGAGTCTTCCACAATAGGGAGCGTTAGTGAAAGGGGATTTTTTATGTGGAGAGGATTTGTTTGGTATATTCCATTTTATCCGTGGCAAATTAAGGTTAGGTGATGCGAAAATGGGAATCTTTACGCGATTTTTTAAGAATAACCGCGATAAGGTAGTAGAACGTCATATGTCCGAACCATCAGGTGAGAAAGAAGTACCCAGCTCAAGAAAGTTGTCTGAGAACGTCAAGTATCTCTTAGATGCTTTTCATAACACGAATGATTTGAAAATACGCGTCTTGAAAAAAGGTAATGCGGCTTTATTATATTTTGAATCTTTAGCTGAACACGAAAAAATTCATGAAAAGATTTTTGCGCCAATCGAAATGGGGCATACCGAAAACGTTTTCCATCTACCGAATGCAAAGCAGACCATTGACTTAGAAGAAGCCGTGCGAACTCTTTTACGCGGTCATGCCCTTTTTATAGAAGAAGGAAAGAGGGAAATCGCACAGTTCAGTGTGACCTCTTCATTTGGTCGGACACCGGAGGAACCACAAAATGAAAAGGTGGTTCGTGGCGCCCATGATGGTTTTGTGGAAAACATGATGACAAACATCAACCTCATCCGCAAAAGGGTAGAACACAGAGATTTAACAATTAAATATTTTAAGTTGGGTAAAAAGACGAACACGAATGTGGCTGTCATCTACATGGATGGAATCGCGGATCCTACGCTTGTCCAGGAGGTAGAGACCCGACTACATTCCGTTGATTCAGATATGATTCATAGTCCGGGACACGTGGAAGAATTTATTGAAGATCAATCGAATTCTCCATTTCCTCAAATGTTAAATACAGAAAGGCCTGATCGTGTGGCAGCTAATTTAGTTGAGGGGAGAGTCGCTATTTTGTCGGAAGGGAGCCCTACAACTCTTATTGCCCCCGCTACTTTTTTTATGTTTTATCAAGCGCCGGATGACTATAATATGCGATGGTTCACAGGCACGTTTGTCCGTTTGATACGACTCTTCAGTTTTGTGATAGCTGTGAGTTTACCTGCCTTATATATTGCAGTAGTGAGTTTCCATTTTGAGGTCATTCCTGATGAACTAATCATTCCAATTAAAGCATCCATTAATGAAATAGCGTATCCCCCCATACTAGAGGCTCTTGTAATGGTTATCATCATTGAACTAATCAGGGAAGCCGGGATACGATTGCCCGCTCCCATTGGCCAGACCATTGGTATTGTCGGTGGTCTTGTCATCGGTGACGCGGTGGTACGTGCAGGACTTGTTTCCAACTTAATGGTTATTGTTGTGGCATTGACTGCTATTGCTTCCTTTGTGGTCCCTTCCAATGAATTGAGTACTGCTCTCAGGTTATTAACTTTCCCACTGATCTTACTCGCAGGAACGATCGGTTTTATTGGAATTGTATTCGGAATGTTATTCATACTGACTCACCTGACACGTCTTCATTCTTTCGGTGTTCCTTATTTTGCGCCTCTTGCACCGTTAAGTCTGGTTGATTTGAAAGATACGTTTGTCCGTTTGCCCATGTATATGATGAAGCTTAGGCCGAAGGATGCTCATGCAGTAAAACCCATAGCTTTGGACCCTTCAAGGGAGTGGAGAAACCGTGATGAACAAAACCAATCAAAACAAGGAAAAGGGGGAAGTCAAACCTCCACAACAACCGACACAAAAAAATGAACAGAAGTTGTCCCTCAGACAATATTTTTTCATTATTATCCAAACCCAAATTGGAGTGGGCGTACTGTCAGTTCCATTTGAACTGCACAGTGTAGCTAAGCAAGATGGGTGGATTTCTCTTTTGTTAGGAGCAGTAGCCATCCAACTGTTGCTTATAGGAATTTGGATTGTTGCAAAGAACTTCCCTCAAGATACATTATTTACAATGAATGATAAGTTGTTTACAAAATGGATAGGAAGACCAATCTCCATTTTATACATCCTGTACTTTGTCGGTGTAGGGACGCTTATCATTTTGTTATTCTGCCGGATGATCAATGTCTGGGTTTTACCGAACACGCCTTTATGGGTCACTGCTTCTTTAATGATCTCTGTGTGTATGTATATGGTTCACGGTGGGTTGATAGTTCTTGGGCGGATGTACACCATGCTTTCTATATTGATTGTGTTTTTGCTCATTCTTGTGGCCTTCGGAGCAAAAGAGATGAATATCATGTATCTATTTCCTTTCTTAGAAACTGGATGGGGAAGGGTATTTTCTGGCATCAACCAAGCCATTTTTTCCTATTTTGGTTTTATTGTTACGTTGGTTATTTTTTCGAAGGTGGAAGGAACGAACAAACAAAAGTTGAAAACCATAGTTTTTGCCCACTGGTTTGTGACACTCTTTTATTTGTTTACGGTTCTTGCAAGTTTCACTTTTTTCAGTACCAGTGAACTTCCACTAGTTCCTGAACCCGTTTTGTATATGTTGAAATCGTTCACTCTCCCTGTTGTAGCTCGAATTGACTTGTTTTTTATTACGATATGGGTGATTAATGTGGCCACCACATTTGCGACATATCTGTACTTATCGAGTATCGGCTTATCGGATTTGTTCAATAAACAGTTATCTACAAAATTTATTGTGGTGATCGGTTTCGTTATATTTACCATTAGTATGTATATTGGTATGGATATTAAAAAAATGGAAAACTTCAACAATGTGGTGACCTATTCTGGTTATGTTTTTTCTGTGACTCTACCACTAATTATGGTTCCTTTAAGCATTTGGCGGAGGAACAAGGACAAGGGGGAGGGGACATTATGAGAAGGTACTTGGTCATTGTTATGGCCGTTCTCCTATTTCTTACGGGGTGTTGGGATGAAAAACAGTTTAAAAATGTAAAGCTGGTACTTTCGCTCGGGTTTGATCAAGGAGAGGAAGGACAAATTATACAGACTGTCTCCATACCTACGGTGAGTAGGTCATCGGAGGGGGCGGGTAGTGAAAGCCTCCAAGTATTATCAACTTCTGCCAGTACTCCTTTACAAGCAAGAAATAAGATTGACCGCATGATCTCAGAGTCTTATGATCCATCAAAAGTTAAAGTAGTAATATTAGGGCAAGACCTTGCTGAGAAGAACATCTATCCCATTCTTGATGATATGTATCGAAACTCTCGCAGCAACTTGAATGCCTATCTTGCCGTTGTAGAAGAAGGAACAGCTAAGGATGTTATAAGTATGAATCATAGTGGAGCTACAAGAATTAGCAACTACGTCGGCGGGCTGCTGGAAGCTGCAATTTCATCCACTCATGCGACAGGTGAGAACCTTCAGCTGCTTTGTGCTGAATTGTTGGAACCTGGAATTGATTTCTCAGTCCCTATGTTGAAAATAGAAGATGATGGGAGTCTCCTAACTTTTAGCGGTATGGGGTTATTTCATGATAAAGCCTACACAGGTGAAAAGATTGATGCGGAACAAACGACATTGTATATGCTTTTGCAAGGGGTCAAGGGAAGAGACGCCCATTTGACGGAAAAAATCGATGATAACAAAGAGGAAGAAATTTTGGATTATGTTACTGTGGAAGTTTCTCAAAACGATCGTAAAATGAACATTAAAAATGAAGATGGGGAAATTTCAGTAAGCATCAATCTCGATATGAAAGTGAAGATTGTCGAATACCCCTCGGATCATTTGTACGTAAAAGGGAGAGTTGAGGAAATCGGTAAGAAGCTCTCAGAAACACTCACCGAAGATTCTGTAGATATTATCGCTCAGCTTCAAGGAGCGAACAGTGATGTTTTTGGCATCGGAAGAAGAGTGAAAGCCTATCATCCTGATACTTGGAAAAAATTAGACTGGAAGGAAGAGTATCCGGAAATATCCATTAAACCAACCGTGAAAGTGGAAGTCATCCAGCATGGAATCATTAATTAATTTTTTTTCATCTATGTGAAACCTTTTTGGGAGTTATCTCGTCTCTATATTAGAAACATAGTAATGACGGGGGAAAGCATTGTGTGGAAAAGATTTGGTGTGTTAATTTTCTGCTTGGTGGCAATCAGTGCTTGTAATAATAAAACTCATGCGGTGCCTAGTGGATACCATTCTTATAATGTAGAAAAGGTGTCTTCGGCTGTGGAACAATTAGACTTTCAACCCGAGCTTCCTGAGTACATTCCTATACCTATGATAAGCGTCGTGACAGACATCTATCAGGATGGAGGTTCAAAGTTGATGGACTTGAGTTTTTATACGCCTGATAATGATCTGCTGACCATTCAATTTTCTCAAGGGGAAATTAATACTCCGTGGATAGATCCGGAAGAGCTTTCCATCCTTGAAAATCTAGACGGCCAATACGAAAATAACCGCTTTTCCAAGAAACTAACTTGGAAAAAAGATGGTGTGACGTATTTAATGACTTACCGCGCCAGTGTGGCGTCTGAAGAAGGTAATGAACAGAGTGTGACACGACAACAATTGGTTGAAGTGGCCCGCTCGTTTCATTCATAAAATGATTATACCTCCCCTATGGTATAGCACCCACCGACTGACCACCGGTGGGTGCGTTTTAATTTCTAAACTTTTCCTTTACATACATAATTTTATCAGTGTGAGCCACACTACATCTGACACTAAAAAAGGAGTGAGAGCACTTGAAAGTATGGATGTGGTTTGGCGCGATCATTTTTGCTGCGGTGTTGTTTGTTCAAACCCCTCAAATGACCCAAGCAGCAACGGATACTTACACAGTTAAGAGTGGGGACACATTATGGAAAATCTCAAAAAAATACAAGATTGGTTTGAGTGAAATCATCAATGCAAACCCACAGTTCGACAATCCTGATCTCATTTATCCAGGAGACAGGGTAACCATCCCTCTGAAAGGGGATATCAAATCAGTTGAAAGCCAAGTCATTGACTTGACGAACCAGGAACGAGCGAAAAACGGTCTCCCTGCATTAAAGGCCAACTGGCAGTTATCACGCGTAGCCAGGTACAAGTCCAGAGACATGGCGAATAAGAATTACTTTTCCCACACGTCTCCTACCTATGGTTCACCGTTTGATATGATGAGAGATTTCAATATCTCCTACAATCGTGCGGCAGAAAACATCGCTGCCGGTCAACGAACGCCACAGGAAGTGGTCAATGGATGGATGAATAGCCCTGGGCATAGGAAGAACATTCTAGATCCGAATTTAAGACAGATTGGCGTAGGGTACGCAGAGGGTGGAAGTTACGGTCATTATTGGACCCAGATGTTTATTTCGCAATAAATGGAAGGGCTGTCGCTCTATTGGAGGCGGCAGTCCTTTTGTTGTACCCTTTACAATTATTCCATTTTTAAGTATGATAAATGAAGCGTTTGATAATGATTATCAATAACAATGGAGGTATTACATATGAAGAAAATTTTATTTTCGTTTATTATGCTCGCTCTTATCCTAATTGTCACGGCATGTGGAAGTTCTTCAGAAGATCAAACTTCAGAAGACACTCAGGATAAAAGCAGTGAAGCCACGGAAGATACACGCGTAATTGAACATGAGATGGGAGAGACCGAAATTAAAGGTCAGCCTGAGAAGGTCGTTGCTCTTGAGTTTTCATTCGTTGACAACCTTGCTTCTTTAGGTGTTTCACCTGTCGGCATCGCAGACGATGATGATACAGAACGCATCATCGAACCGATCCGTGAGAAAATCGGTGACTATACATCAGTAGGTACGAGAAAGCAGCCTTCCTTAGAAGTCATCAGTTCCCTTCAACCTGACTTGATCATTGCGGATATGAAGAGACACAAAGATATTTATGATCAGTTGTCTGATATTGCTCCGACGATCATTCTTCCTTCTCTAGCGGCTGATTATGAGGGTATTATTTCAAGCTTCGAAACCGTATCAAAAGCCATGGGTATGGAAGAAAAAGGTGAAGAAGTTCTAGCCGATCATGAGGCAAAAATGGAAGAGCTTCGAGCGCAGGTACCTGAGGACGAGGAGCGTACCGTCCTTCCAGCAGTAGTGGCGGACAGCGGTTACTTCGCACACAACATGGAATCTTACACAGGCTCTTTATTGGAATCTATTGGTTTGAAAAACGCGATCCAGAGCGGAGACGAACGCTACAATAAAATCAACTTGGAACAAGTGGTTGAATTCAATCCAGATGTAATGTTCCATATGGTCGCTGGTGATCAAACGGTTGTTGATGAGTGGGAAAGCAATGAATTGTATCAGGGTATTTCAGCTGTGGAAAATGGAGAGGTCCACGAGGTCGATCGTAACATGTGGTCCCGTTTCCGAGGATTAATTTCATCTGAAAAAATTCTAGAGGACGCCATCAACTATTTATATGAAGAATAACTGTTCAAAGAGCGGAGGGAGGCCCTTCGCTCTTTCCTTTTTTATCAGAAGACGCTATCCTATCGTTTGTGATATGGTGAAAAGAGTATATAGATAGGAGAATTGACGTGCAGCACATAACTGAGCAGTCATCCGTAGTTAAATATAAAATGGCCCTTATTTTTTTGTCGGGGATTTTAATTCTTATTGCGAGTTTTATCGCAAGTTTAAGTATTGGTGCCTATGCGATTCCTTTTGCTGATGTGGTGAAACTTTTGCTTGCTCCAGATGAAGGAAAAGCCGCTTCCATCATCCATACGATTCGCTTACCAAGAGCTCTTATAGGAATCATTGTCGGCGCCTGTTTAGCTATTGCTGGAGGGATCATGCAGGCGATTACGAACAACCCTTTAGCTTCCCCTCAAGTGTTCGGAGTCAATGCAGGGGCTTCGTTAATGGTGGTCGCCGGAGTTGTACTCTTTACTGGACTTGGTTCTTCCACACTCGTATATTTCGCATTTATAGGTGCAGCCGTCGGAGGAGCGATAGTCTATTCGCTCTCTTCTACAGGTGGAGGGATGACGCCTGTCAAATTGGCATTGGCCGGAATTACTGTCCACTTGTTTCTTTCCTCTTTAATTGAAGGCATCGTCCTTTTTCATGAAACATCGACGGAAGATGTTCTTTTTTGGCTAGCCGGTGGCATCGATGGTCGTAACTGGGCCGATGTCCACTTGATGATTCCCTGGTCATTGACCGGGCTCATCGGAGCACTATTTCTAGGCAAAGGGCTGACGATTCTTGGATTAGGTGACGATGTAGCAAGGGGGTTAGGACAGAGAATTGGGTGGATCCGGGCTTCATCGGCCATCTTAGTCATCCTATTAGCCGGAATTTCTGTGGCTGTTGCTGGTCCAATCGGTTTTGTAGGCTTGATCATACCAAATATTGTACGAAAGCTGATGGGATCAGATTATCGCGTGGTCCTACCTGTGTCAGCAGTATTTGGTGCGGCATTATTAACAATCTCTGATGTCCTCTCAAGATTCATTTCATTTCCAGCAGAGTCACCGGTGGGGATAGTAACAGCGCTACTCGGAGCCCCATTTTTCTTATACTTGGCTAGTAAGGGAGGGAGAGCGGCATGAGCTTAAAAAAGATGCATCCGACGACAATTATTATTTCCCTTTCCATACTCATCTTGTTAGGAGCCTTTCTTTCTATTGGTGTCGGTGCTGTTTGGATTCCGCCTGGTTCCATATACAACTATTTTGTTGGAGTGGATGCAGGAGGAAGCGGGTACATCATTGAGAATTTCCGTTTGCCACGGATCATTATGAGCCTGTTGGTGGGCACTGGACTAGGGATATCAGGCGCCATACTGCAGGGGATTATCCGGAATCCTCTTGCTTCTCCGGATGTTATTGGGATTACCAAAGGTGCTGGATTTGCAGCCGCCGCTGTAATCATCCTCTTTCCTTCTTTGCCTGTTATCGGCCTTCCGATTGCCGCATTTTTAGGAGCGGGGTTAGTCACAATCGGTCTTTATCTTTTCGCTTTTAAAAGAGGCGTCCAGCCAGCGACGCTTGCCCTTGTTGGTATTGCGTTAGGAGCGATTTGTCAGGCGGGAATTCAGTTTCTGACCGTTAAATTTCCGTTGGAGACGAATGCAGCTCTGGTCTGGTTGACCGGCAGCTTATGGGGGAAAGATTGGACAGATGTGTGGCTGCTGCTGCCTTGGATTGTGATTGTTGTTCCGATTACGCTTTTTCTAGCACCAAAGCTTGATGTTCTTAGTCTTGGAGACGATGTCGCAGAAGGGCTCGGCGAACCTGTTCGAAAAGCGAGACTGCTATTATTGATTATAGCAGTGATCCTTGCAGGTGCCTCAGTAGCAGTGGTCGGTACACTTGGATTCGTCGGGTTAATTGCTCCGCATATTGCCCGCCAACTGGTAGGGAATAAGCATATCTATCTGCTTCCTGTTTCAGCGCTAACAGGTACGTTCCTCTTAATGGTTGCTGATAATTTGGGGCGAGGCTTGTTTCCGCCTACAGAAGTCCCAGCAGGAATTTTTACTGCTGTGATTGGAGCCCCGTACTTTTTGTTCTTATTGAGAAAAATGCAGAAGTCATAGAAAAAAAGAAACGCTTTTGGCGTTTCTTTTTTTATGTGTACAAGTGTATACCCATATGACAAAAATTTATTAAGATCCTTAAAAGAGGATAAACCCTTTTAAATAAAGGCATATTAAAGCATAGGATGACTAGCATGTCATGATTTGTTATTTATTACATACAAATAAACCTTGCATGACGTCTGACAACCTGATAAAATCCATAGTGGAATTACTTGATGTAAGCATTTTCATAAATACTTTATTTAACAATTAGGGGAGGACTTATTGTGGGTATTCTTTTAGGTATTCTTGCTGTTGCGATCATTCTTGGAATCGCTTTTCTCATGTCCAATGATCGTAAAAATATTAATTTCAAAGGCGTAGCTGTCATGATTGTCGTTCAATTGCTGATTACGGCATTCATGTTCAATACGACCATCGGAAAAATGATCATTGACGGGATTTCCGCCGGATTCAACAAGTTGATTGAATTTGGAACGGTCGGTGTTAACTTCGTACTAGGTGGCGTAGAAGTAGGAGAGAACGGCGTGTTCTTCTTCAACGTTCTTTTGATCATCATTTTCTTCGCAACCATTCTTTCTGTTTTGACATATCTGAAGATCTTGCCTTTCATTATTAAATATCTTGGTTGGGGACTTTCAAAAATTACCGGTTTGCCGAAGGTTGAATCTTTCAACGCAGTAAACAGTATTTTCTTCGGTCAGTCTGAAGCTTTGATCGCTATCAAATCACAGTTCCACAACTTGAATGATAACCGTTTGTATATTGTTAGTGCTTCCGCTATGGGATCTGTATCTGCGTCCATCGTAGGTGCGTATCTTGGAATGTTGCCAAGTCAATATATCCTTGTGGCTCTTCCATTAAACATGTTCAGTGCCTTGATCGTGTCGTCCATCATTGCACCGGTTAAAGTTTCTAAAGAAGAGGACAAAGTTGATATTCAAGACGTTTCAAATGCGAAAAGTTTCTTTGAAGCTATGGGTAATGGTGCCCTTGATGGTGGTAAAATCGCACTAATCGTTGCATCTATGCTTATTGCCTTCATCGCCTCTCTTGAACTTGTGAACTGGGTGTTTGGAGCTGTATTCAACGGCTTTACGCTTCAAGAGCTCCTTGGTTATATTATTGCACCAATCGGTTTGCTGATGGGTATTCCAGCTGCTGAAGTCGTCGACGCTGGTGCAATCATGGGTACGAAAATCGTAACGAACGAATTCGTCGCGATGCTTGAATTCTCTAATATGCTTGATAGCGTATCGGAGAAAACAGTGGGTATTGTAACAGTCTTCCTTACAAGTTTCGCTAACTTCTCCTCGATCGGTATCATTGCTGGTACTGTTCAAGGTATTGATGCGGACAAAGGTGGACGAGTATCTGGTTTCGGTATGAAGCTTCTTATCGGTGCGACTCTAGGTTCTATGCTTTCTGCAACAATTGCAGGATTATTCCTATAAAGTGCCGAAAAGTCTGAATGGAGGGTTTCCTCCATTCAGGCTTTTTTTGTTTTAAAGCATTCGTCGGTTTATCCAACCTTGGATAAGGAACAGAAAAAGTCGTAGACTCTATTTCAAAGGAGAGAGGTTCATGGATCGTCATAAGCTCTATATTAATGGAGAATGGATAGACACCAATGATCAACTGGACGTATTGAACAAATACACACAGGAAACCTTTGCGCAGGTGGCTAAAGCGTCTGAGAAAGAAGTTGATGCAGCCATTGAAGCAGCGACGCATGCGTATAAACAGCATGCCATGTCTCCTTACGAACGCTTTGAACGATTGAAACGTGTGAGTGAATTATTGAAAGAGAACCAGGAGGAGATGGCAAAAGTCATCACGATGGAAGCCGGGAAGCCGATCAAACAAGCGTTAACCGAATTGGACCGGGCGGCTCAGACTTTTGAATTGGCAGCAGAAGAGGCGAAGCGGATCCATGGGGAAGGTGTTCCAGTAGAGGCAGCACCAGGGTCTGAAAACCGTATGGCTTTTACGATCAAGGTCCCAGTGGGAGTTGTCGGAGCCATCAGCCCTTTCAATTTTCCGGTCAACCTTGTCGCACATAAAATAGCACCTGCTATAGCGGCAGGGAATGCGGTAGTCTTGAAGCCTGCAAGTAAGACACCAATTTCCGCGTTGAAATTGGCCAAGTTGTTCGAAGAAGCCGGAATCCCGAAAGGTTTTCTTAATGTGGTGGTTGGTTCAGGGTCCACGGTTGGAAATCAAATGATGAAAGATGAGCGAATCAACCTTTACACGTTTACAGGAAGTGCGGAAGTCGGGCTGAAGTTAAAACAAAATACAGGTCTGAACAAACTCGTGCTGGAGCTCGGAAATAACTCACCAGTCATTATCGATAAAGAAGCGGACCTTGATGCAGCTGCAGAAAACGTAGCTGCTAAAAGTTATGCTTTTGCCGGGCAAGTTTGTATTTCTGTCCAAAGATTGTATGTACATGAAGATGTTCGTGAAGTATTTCAGGATAAGTTCATCCGAGCCATTGAAAAGTTGAATGTAGGTGACCCGAATGATCCGAAAACTGATGTCGGTCCTATGATAAGCGAGGAAGAAGCCAAGCGTGCCGAACAATGGGTGGAGGAAGCAAAGGCAGCAGGGGCCAAAGTCATCCACGGCGGCAATCGTGAGGCCGCTTTATTTCACCCTACGGTTTTAACAAATGTAAAACCAGATATGAAAGTCGTTTGTGAAGAAATATTTGCTCCTGTAGTAAGCATGATACCGTTTTCTGATCTTCCATCCTGTATTAAAGAAGTGAATGATTCACCTTACGGGCTCCAGGGCGGTATATTCACGCAGAACCTTGACACCGCTTTTTACGCAGCGAAAAATGTTGAAGTTGGGGGACTCATGGTTAATGACTCTTCTCAATACCGTGTCGACCTCATGCCTTATGGTGGTGTGAAAGATAGTGGATGGGGCAAAGAGGGCCCGAAATACACGATCGAAGATATGACAGAAGAACGCTTGATCGTTCTTAACTTAAACCAGTAGCGATTACTAATAAACCAAAAAGAAGCGTCCATTCCCAGGACGCTTCTTTTCATATCCAAAATATGCTCCCGTTTGTTGAAGACTCAGTTTTGAGATAACCGGAGTTCGTTTGCCAGATTGAGAGTCAGGGGTGGCTGGGGAAGCTACTCGCTTTCCTGTGGGGGAGTGGCGAGCTTCCTCGGGCTAATGCCCTGCGGGATCTCGCCTAGCTCCTTTCTCCCACGGGAGTCTCGCAGCTTCCCAACCACCCCATTTCGTGTATGTGAGAAACGAATCCCTTTACCAAGTTGGATTTTCTTCCGCTATCCCGATTGTTAAAAGTTTAAAACACTCTGTATCAAGTTTTCAGGATTCAAATACCTGGCCATAGGAGTTTTATCCTTATACTCCCATTAAACTGAATAACTGATTATTCGGGAAGTGGTTTCGAGACACTGGTATAGCAAAGGGGCGGAGGGGAATGAGGAGACTCCTGCGGGAAAAGAGTGCTGGGTGAGACCCTGCAAGGCGTCAGCCTGAGGAGGCTCACCGTGCTCCCGCGGAAAGCGAGTTATTCCCTGCAGCCCCAACCCACTCAACAAAGTATCGAAATCAAGTATTCCAGAATCCTGCCATATTGTTTAGGAAGTGCTGCTTATTTGAGTATTTCTTTTTTGGATGTACAGCATACGGATGAGGAGGGTGATGGCTCCTGCGGTTAAGCCGATTGTCAAGCTTAACCAGTATCCGTAAGGTCCAAGTGCCGTATAGTTCGCAAGCCAGTACCCACTCGGCAAACCAATGCCCCAATAAGAAATGAACGCCATAACAAGCGTAATGTTCACATCCTTATAGCCGCGGAGAATCCCTTGCAGAGGTGCGCCGAATCCATCCGACAGCTGAAAGAAGATAGCATAGATGATGAAATTCTTAGTCAATTCAATTACTCTTTCATCTGTGCTGTAGAGTCTTGCAATCGCATCATCGAACAAAAATAAAATTAAACCTGCAAAGACGCTCATCATTACAGCTGATGCAATGCCTAAATAAGAATAAGTTCTCGCTTCTTTGTGTCTTTCTGCCCCAACTTCAAATCCAACAGCAATGGTTAGTGCAAAGGCGATACTCAAAGGGATCATATAAAGAAGTGATGCAAAGTTGATGGCTGCCTGATGAGCAGCGATCGTACTCGTGTCATAAGCCGTCATAAAAAAGGTGACGGCCGCAAAAATACTCGTTTCAAAAAAGATGGCAAAACCGATGGGAATGCCGATTTTCAATTGTGCCCACCACTCTTTCCATTCAGGAGAAATCCATGACTGGAAAATCTTATAAGTGCTTAGTGGGCGGAGTTTGTGAATGATGATGGCAATGATGACTAATGATACCCAATAAGTTAGAGCAGAAGCTACTCCTGCCCCGATTCCTCCCAGTTCAGGGGCACCCAACCGACCAAAGATGAACATATAATTGAAAAGGACATTGACTGGGAGTGTCATCAGTATAACGGCCATTGAAACTTTGGTTTGACCTAGGGCATCTACAAATGAGCGAAGGATGTTGAAGACAAACAAGGGGACAATTCCCATTCCCAGTGTCACTAAGTAATATTTCGCTACATGCCGAACTTCTGGAGTGATATCCAATAATGACAAGATCGGATCCAATAAAAAGAACCCGAGTGTTCCTATTCCTACCGCCAAAAAGATGGATAAATAAATCCCTTGTTTGACGGAATAAGAAATTTCATATTCTTTTTTTGCCCCTTTTAATTGAGCGACAATTGGGGAAATAGCCATGAGAATGCCATTCAAACCTGTAAAGACAGGCATCCATATGCTTGACCCTATCGCTACTCCTGCCAATTGATCAGGGCCGGATTGACCAGCCATAATCGTATCGAAAAAGTTCATCAGGTACATTCCAATTTGTGTGATCAGGATCGGAATGAGGATGACGATGAACAGTTTGATTTTTTCTTTTAAAGTTTTTGTTTCATACATAGGCCACACTCTTTTCTGGTACAATTCTCTTTAGAGGAATACGAGGATTATAGCATAGTAACACATCCAGAATTACTCAAGAAGCCCTCTGAAAGGACGTTGATTAACATATGAGTCAAAAAAGGATTTTATTTACAGGTGGAGGGACAGCGGGACACGTCATCGTGAACCTTGCGCTTATTCCAGAATTTCAGAAACAAGGATATACCGTCGATTACATTGGATCCTATAGTGGGATTGAAAGAAATTTGATTGAGCCTTTAGATGGAGTCACCTACCACGGCATCTCAACAGGAAAACTGAGAAGGTACATGTCGAAGGAAAATTTCAAGGATCCTTTTAAGGTGTTGAAAGGATTAGCTCAATCTCTCCGCATCATCCAAAAACGGAAGCCTCAAGTCATTTTTTCAAAAGGGGGATTTGTCTCCGTACCTGTCGTCATGGCGGCACGCTTGAAGAGCGTTCCGACCGTTATTCATGAATCGGATTATACGCCGGGTCTGGCCAATAAACTATCCTTCCCGTTTGCAAAAAAAATCCTGGCTACTTTTCCTGAAACAATGAAACATCTGCCGGAAGGAAAGGGTGAATATATCGGGGCCGTAGTCCGCGAAGAACTGTTTGAAGGAGACCGCTCCAAAGGTTTAGCCTTGTGTGAATTCAACAAGCAGAAACCTGTGGTTATGGTGATGGGAGGCAGTACAGGGTCGAAGAGAATCAATGATGCGATACGCGATAATTTAGATGAATTGCTCCATGAAGTTCAGATTGTTCACATCTGTGGGCAAGGGCACAAAGACACGTCCATCAACAAACGTGGATACGCCCAATTCGAATATGTCCAAGATGAGCTGAAGGATTTGTTTGCTGCTACGGACTATATCGTCTCCAGAGCAGGATCAAACGCTATATTTGAGTTTTTAGCTTTGAAAAAACCGATGCTCCTCATCCCATTATCAAGAAAAGCAAGTCGCGGAGACCAAATTTTGAACGCAGACTCTTTTGTTAAACAGGGCTATGCGATGAAACGAGAGGAAGAAGAGCTCACAAATGAAACGTTATTAAAGGACCTCCGTCAACTCATAGACAATCGCGAGCAGATTCTTGAATCCATGCAAAGCTATCAAAGTGAACAGACGAAGGAAAAAGTGATGGACATCATCCAAAGTCATGAGAGGAAAAAGTAAGGTATCCTTCTTTTAAAGCAAGTGACATAAAAGTGAATGTCAAACAAGGATAGTTGCTCATTCATTCATCATCATTTTTCCATTTTTTATGAAAAAGTTAACGCTTCCCCTTTTAAGTGATTTGCATAAAGGGAATAGACAAGTGAACAAATCCATTTACTAAGTGCAATGGTTGCAAATTATTGACTTAGAAGAGGAGAGGCTGAATGATGAAGGCATCTATAGAAGCCAATATCAGACATCCGAGAGAACTGAGAGATGTCCGACGTAAATATTCACCATATCTTGCCAAATACTACGGGAATGATCAACTTCTTGTGGATGCATCGATTACCGAAGCTGTATGGAATGCGTGGGCCCATGGCCATCAAGAGAGAACAGATTATCCCGTCTTATTGAAAATCCACTTTCTTCATTCACGGTTACTCGTCAGGGTCTACGATCATGGAGACGGGTTTGACTGGAGGCCTTATCAGGTGACAGGGGATATGAAGCACTGGTTCCCAAGTGTGGAAGACTTGGATGAAAGTGGACGTGGAATTACGTTAATGCTTAGAGTTATGGATGTTTTGCGATATAATGAAAAGGGCAACGAGTGTTTGCTAATGAAAAAATATCTCAATCAGGAGTAGATTTCGTGAACACAAACATCTGTCGGTATTGTTACAAAAAAATTCAGGACCGTGACGAACTTGTCACAGCATCCAACTGGTTCAGAATACGTCCTTATCACTACCGTTGCTTCGAACTGCTGGAACAGGATACGAGGACAATAGCAGGAGCGTGGACGCCTATCAATGGAAGAGTAGGCCTTGTGACTGTTTTTCTCATGCTTATTCTGGCCACCGTTCTTCTTTTTACCAACCTTCTTGGGGGAATCGGGGATTTGATAGGATTTCTGGCCTTATATCCTGTACTTTTGCGTATTCTTTCTTTCTTCATATTTGAGATGCATCTGCCGAAATATGTGGAGAACAAAAACAGACCCTAGGGTGCCTTTTCAATAGCAGTTTAGTTTAGGTGTAAGCGCAAAACAAAGCGCATCCTTAAACTAAACTGCTTTTTATTTTATCTTATATCATGCTAGTCCGAGCCCTTACATGTGACGTCTTTCGTAACGGAACCTACATTACATAAAACGATATCATTAATGATTGCGCTTCCAACGTGGTTGTGGTATCTTATTGATTCGTTGCTTTGAAATACTGCATGATGGGCCAGCGCTCACGCGTCATTCCATTAGGGAGAAGTTCTGTAAATCTTGCAGAACGAAAAGAAGGAGGAATGGCTCAAATGACGGAATGGAACCCAGAATTTGAAGAAGAATTAGAACGTCTATCCTTTACTAAAACTTACATGGACAGACTGATCGTCTCACAGGAAACAGATCAGGAAACGCTGAAAAGACGTCAGGAAGATACGCTCGAGAACCTAAGCTTCAAAGACAGCAGTCTAAGGTATCAAGAGATGCTTTCCCACGCTAATTTCATGAAAATGTCCAAAGAACAACTGCAAAACCTCAAACATCTACGAAACAAACCGTACTTTGCCCGCATCGATTTTCATCAAAAAGAAAAGCCCGATCGAGAAACCTTTTATATCGGTAAGACGTCGTTATTTGACCGAGAAACTCAGTATCCCATCATTTTGGATTGGCGCTCCCCTCTAGCGAATGTGTACTATGAAGGCCGGCTGGGAGGAGTGAGTTATGAAGCTCTTGGAGAAACGTATGAAGGAGATGTTTCTTTAAAACGTCAGTATCAGATTGAAGATGGAGAACTGTTGGATTATCGAGATATCGATCTAACCACAAAGGATGAATTGCTTCAGGAGTCATTATCTCAAAATGCAGAGAAGCGTTTAACTGAAATAGTATCCACCATTCAAGAAGAACAGAATACAATTATTCGTGCAGACTTACGAAAGCCGATTATTGTGCAAGGGGCCGCAGGGAGTGGGAAAACAACGATAGCCCTTCATCGGATTTCTTATTTTTTGTACACGATGAAGGAAATCTTCCATCCAGAAGAGATGCTTATTCTTGCTCCTAACCGCTTGTTTATTCAGTACATATCTGAAGTCTTGCCTGAACTTGGGGTGGATCGTGCGAGACAAACGACATTTACCGATTTTGTTCAACAAGCTACGGGTATTCATCTGCCTGTCATCTCTCAGCATGAGGTGCTTATGAATGCGGTTGAAAAATCCACAGATGACAGTTCCATTCATAATGCACGGTTAAAAGGATCGAAAGACTTCAAAGGGATCCTGGACCGCTATCTGCAAAAATGGAAGAAATCCTACAAGGTTGAGGGTGACTTTACGCTCGCAGGATTCAAGATCAAAAGTGCAAAAGCCATCAATCGCCTGTTTTATGAGGAATACAGCTATTTCCCTTACGAAGTACGCGTTCAAAAAATCAAAGCCGTACTCCATAGTGAATTGAAAAGAAAAAAGAAGCGGATCTTGGATAAAATGGCTGCCAAATATGATGAAGCTCTAGATGATGCGCTTTATGGAATGAAAGATGCGGAGAAAAGGAAAATACGCGTCAGTTATTTAATAACAAGGAAAGAGGAAAGATTGGACGAAATAAAAAAAGAATCCAGGACTGCTGTTCATCGTTATATGAAGAAGTACCCAAAAGTGGCGGTATGGACAATCTATCAGCAGCTCTTTGAGGAAGGGACCTTTTCAGCGGTTCATAGTGAAGAATCTTACGAATGGGAGCAAATGAGAAAGAATACGAGAGAAGTGCACGCATCGGGGAAGCTTTGTGCGGAGGACTTAGCGCCTCTGTTGTATTTGAAGACCTTTATCACAGGTCTTGATCCTGACGATCGTGCAAAGAAAGTGGTCATTGACGAAGCGCAGGATTATAGCTTTATGGAAATTTTTAGTTTGAGGAAGGCTTTTCAAACGGATTTGTTCACCATTGTAGGGGACTTGGCTCAGGGGATTTATCATTACCGAGGAATAGAGAGTTGGGAGACACTGCAAAACGAAATATTTCCAACAGCCAACTACCTCACTTTGCAAAAGACGTACCGGACGACGATTGAAATTATGAACTTAGCTAATGGTCTTCTAGACGATATGCCAGATGAACTTCCGAAAGCGGAGCCTGTCGTCAGACATGGGGATGTACCTACTTTTCTTTATAGGGATGAGTATCGAAAAAGCAACATCTATCAGTTGATCAACGATTTAGTCAAAAAAGGTATGAATAGTTTTGCTTTCGTCACGAAAACAAAGCAAGAGGCGGAGCAGCTGAATCATGAACTACCTTCTTTTGAGATTATGGAAGAGAACGCAGACGTTTTAGGAGATCGTGTCATTCTCCCTGCCTACCTTGCCAAGGGGCTTGAATTTGATGTCGTTTTTCTCTATTGTAACGAACACTCTTATGAAAAAAATGAGCTGGATTTGAAAATGCTCTATGTAGCTATGACGAGGCCTCTCCATCGTCTATATATGATGGGCAAACAGCCTGAGGACTTTCTCTTAACTGACAAGGCTGGACTTTGGACTCGTTGATGTTTTTTGATTAAGTCCCAGGCAGAGATTTATATCCGTAAGTAGAAGGATAAACAAAAACGGTTGTGAAAATGGTGTACATGAAATAAAACCCCTGTGATGAAGGCGAACCTTTTTCACAAGGGTTTTTAAATTTTATTCGGAAATACCATAGCGCAGAAGCTTAAACGATACGTCAAAATCAACTTGAAGATTGGGGATTTGTTCACGCCAATTTTCTTTTGTCACTCGATTTGTTCTGTTTTGGGTGTTATATTTAGCACCGAAACCGATCGGGTCCACTTGATGTTCGATCAGGATCTGCAATGTCTCTTGGAGGTGTTCTTTTACTTCTTTCTCGATTTGTTTTTCCAACGCTTCTACAGCTTCTCTATTTTTCAAGTCGATATCCTGCGTGATTTCCAACAAACGGCCTTCCATCTTCAGTGCGAATGATTGTTTGGTCGGATCTCCTTTTGATGGATGGATGTCATGTTCTGAACTAAGCTCATGAATGGAAACATGCAGGGCGCCTTCGCCTGGCTTATCGATGCTTTCCTTCTTGTGATATTTCTTTAACGCATCATCTGCCAGTTGGACTTGAAATTGCCCATGGTCGATCTGTTGTTTCATCAACATAATATAGAAAGTATTTTCATGAGAAGTTGTATGGACGTAGCGGTCATCCTGGAATAAACTGATCCCGTTAATCACTGCTTTATTGTCTTCAAGTGTAAGAGATGGGAGGATGGGATCTTTGCCGGTATCATAATAGTCATGCAGGAAGCTGGTCAATACAGCATTGGGGATGGCTTCTTCCTTTATGCTTTTTTTAATCAGCTCCTGAATGTAATTCCCTGTGTTGGGACGATCTTCGTCATTCTTTGATTTCAGGAGGTCTTCTGAGGGGACGGCACTTGTAGCTAAATAACCCATGTCCGATATGGCCGCATCTCTTTGAAGGGTGTCCATGTACTTCATCATTCCTCGTTTAGCAAGCTCATCTTCGAATATTTCGAGTCTCACTTGACCCGATACCAGTTGATGACTAGTAAGCCTGCTTGTGGCAAAACGAATGCCCTTCGATGTATCTGCTTCCCCTGTAACGACCTGTGATGTGCTCGCTTGATCCGTGTCGAACTGGTACATGACGAGGGTGCCCCGTATTCGTTGGTCTTCAGTCAAATCATATCCAACAGCTGTAATAATTCCTAATGTTTCGATGTAAGACTTCGGGATACATCCAGCGAGTAGGAAAACGATGATCAGAATGGAGGACCTTTTCATGAAGCATTCCTCTTTTTCATTAATTTTTTTAGTAAAACCATCAAGTAAATCAACAATGGATAGACAAAAACAATCCAAAATCCAATCTGCCCTGTCCAGTCGGTTAGCTCGTTGAGGGCGACCCTTTTTTCAGCCGTTATGGAAGTGAGGAATAAGAGAAAGGCCAATCCATAGAGCGTTGGTTTCTTAGGAGCATTGAACAGACGCTTCAAGGAATGGACAATCATCCATCCAAATAATACGATATTCGGGATGATAACCATCATCCATAACGCCACGGCAATAAAGTCAAACCGTTCTAAAACGGAAAAACTAATGATTTTGAACAAAGATAAAGTTGCCCATACGGTCGATTTTAACTGATCAGGGCTGAAATAACCGATAGAAACAACAGTCACTAAGAGAATTAGGAATGTCGTAAAAAAGACGCCCGCGTGTGCAGGTAATGCTGCTCTTTTTTTATCTTGGATAAATGGATAAACGAAAAGTAGAATCTCAAGTCCAAGCACGGAAAAGGTGACTTGCTGCACACCCTTTAATAAATCAGGGGCGGGTGTCTGAAATACTGGTAAGAAGTGTTCCCAATCCATGTATGTGATCGGTTTATAGATCGTAAGGACAAGCCAGATGGTAAGAAAGAAAAAAATCACACTCGTACCTACAACAACTCTGAATCCACCTAAAATACTATAAACCATGAGAAAGAGTAAGAAGAGAGCCATAAGCCAGATCGGCATCTCAGGAAAGACAAACACCTGGACCACTTCAATGTAATTTTTAATCACCGTTAAAAGGAGCAGGAAAATATAGAGGACATACACGGTGCCCAGCGCTTTCCCAATCCATACGCCAAACAAGTCTTGTTGAATTCCAAGGATGTCGGCATTTTCATAAGATTTTAAGATTTGCAGCATGATGAAAACGATGAAATGAAGGTAAAGCCCCGCCACTAAAACAGAAATCCAGACATCCACCCCCGCTTCAAGGACAAGGATTCTGGGCACCCCCATTAATCCCGCTCCAATTTGAGAAGTATGGATGATAAAGAAAAGATAGAAAGCTTGCACGGCACGATCAGGATGGAAGGGAATATTCGTCTTCATAAACGGTCCACATCATTTCGATCTGCCGCTTTTGATTTACTATATCTGTACTCGTCTTTGGTCATGAGGGATTTCGAACGTTTTGCATTTTTTTGAAATGGCACTCGGTATATAGATTCACTGAAATCACTCCATTGCAGTGGGTAGATGGGGGACAAGTACGGACGCCCCAATGATTTTTGCTTTAATAAGTGGATCACAAGAAAAGACAAAGCAAAAACAATGCCGATGATTCCCCAAGCCCCCGCCAGAAGGATCATAGGAAAGCGGATGATCCGTATGGCTGTTCCCATTAAATAACTAGGGGCGGTGAAAGAGGCCAATGCACTAAGAGCAATAATAATAATGAGGATGTTGCTTGTGAATCCGGCTTCCACAGCAGCCTGGCCGAGAACGATCCCTCCAACGATACCCATGGTTTGACCGACCTTCGTAGGTAAGCGGGCTCCTGCTTCTCTGAGCAATTCAATTAAAATTTCCAGTAAAAGCGCTTCTAACACGGGAGGGAAGGGAACAGTCGACCTTGATTGTCCTAACGATACAAGTAGGGTGCTTGGGATGATTTCATAGTGAAACGTCAATGCAGCTACATACATCGGTGTCAAAATAATGGACAAAGCCATAGAAACGAAGCGAAGTAACCGTATGAAACTCCCCATATTCCAACGCATATACAAATCTTCCGTCGATTCAAAGAAACTGAAGAGGTTCATAGGCCCGATCAACATGGTCGGGCTTTTATCAACCATAACCCCTACAAGACCTTTAGAAATTGCGTTACAGAAGCGATCAGGCAGTTCTGTGAATATCAACTGCGGGAAAACTGTACTTGACGAGTCTTCGATTAATTGTCCAAGGACACTCGTGTCTTCTACTTCAGAGACTTTTAAGTCCCTAATACGCTGTCTCATGGTATTCACATTTTCTGTATTGGCAAGAGATTTTAAGTACACGATTCGAATTTCGGACTGAATCCGTTCGCCGACAATCAATTTTTCTGTAACAAGATCTGGTGTATCTAAACGCCAACGGATGACATTCAGGTTCGTCATGAGGGATTCTGTAAACGATACTTGAGGGCCGAAAACCAGCGATTCCGTTTCTGCTTGGTTTAAATCTCGATGTTCTTGATTAGGGAGTGCGAATAATGTCGCTTCCTTTTCTCCCTCAATATAAATGCATACACTTCCATGAATCATCTGCTCAACGATGGAATCCATTGTGTTTTCTTGTTTCGTAGAAGCTAAAGGAATTCTATTCACTAGACGTTCATTAGACCAGGGACGAGTAGATTTAGTGATGATTTCTAGAATTTCATCCTCAAGTTGTTCTTTATTTACTTGATAATGAATGAATTGGACAATGATTAATTGCCCCTTATGATTAAATGTTTTTTGGACGAGGTCCGGGCTTTGATTAAGCATCTCTTTGGATGAAGACAGATATTCTTCCTTTTTCATAGGCAGTAGGAGCGACATATAGGAACCCCCTTTCTCTTCTTTTCTAAGTAGAATTAGTATGTGGAAAATAGGAAACATTATGAAGGAGGTTCAATACTTCTCTAATTGTAGTGATAGCAGAAGGATAAAAAGTTAGGGTTAGACCAGGTAAGAGATGATTCACAGAATGAACGAATAGAGGTGAAGTGCATGAACTTGCAATTGATTGAAGTGTACATTCCTGACCAACACTTTGATTCCATCGATGAAAAGTTAAAAAAGTATGATCATCGTTCGTATTGGGTTTCCAGTGAATCAGAAGAACGTATGCTTGTTCGTATCCTCGTCCAAAAAAATGAAGTGGAAGAAATTCTTAACTACTTGGAGGAGGTATCCAATGTGGTGGAAGGGTTTGAGACCCTGCTAATCCCTGTTCACACCTATCTCTCTAAGGAAACCATTCATGAAGAAACCAAAGAAGAAGAAGCAAAGGAGGAAGACGAAGAAGAGAAGTCTCGCCTTCTTCGAGCGAGTAGGCATGAATTGATGAATGCTGCTGAAAAAAACGGCCATATTACAATGAATTATTCCTTACTTATCTTATTATCAGCGATTGTAGCTACTGTAGGTATCATTAAAGATAGTGAAGCGGTTGTCATCGGGGCGATGGTCATTGCGCCTATGATTGGTCCGGTGATTTCTGTTGCTTTTTTTGCGATTCTTGGAGACTATAAAGGGCTCGGACAATCAGCGATTAGTTCTTTATATGGTGTAGCGATTGTATTACTTATTTCCATAGCCTTCGGGTATTTCACTGATGTCGGAATGGAAAACGCTCAATATTTGGATAGAACGAAGGTTACCTTAATTGATATTCCTTTAGGGGTCGCCTCTGGAGCTGCTGGAGCGCTTGCTTTTTTAAATCGTTTATCAGGGAACTTGGTGGGGGTGATGGTGGCTGTCGCCTTGCTACCGCCCTCTGTCGCTATGGGGATGTCAATCGGAGATGGATCGATGACAGCCGCATATGGTGCATTCTTATTAGTGACGGTAAACATCATGTCCATCCTGTTGGCTGCTGTTTCCATCTTTTCGCTAAGTGGCATCCGGCCTGTCCGCTGGGATGAGGTTCAACGAGCGAATGTCTCCCGCCCACTCTCCATCGTATTCGTCATCATCATTGTTCTCATCCTAGCTCTCGTTATCCTGGAAGGCCAGAACATTATCTAACCATCGCTCCCGATTGTGGAAGACTCAGTTTCAAGATAACCGGGGTTCGTTGCTTTGTTAAGCGTCAGGGGTGGTTGGGAAGCTACTCGCTTTCCTGTGGGGGGAGTGCCGAGCTTCCTCGGACTGCGTCCTGCGGGATCTCGCCTAACTCCTTCTCCCACGGGAATCTCGCAGCTTCCCAACCACCCCATTCAATAAAGGTGCGAAACGAACCACTTTACCAAGTTGAATTGTCTTCCACTATGCCACTCACTGTTAGAAGTGTAAATTTCTCTATATCAAGCTTTTACGTTCTTTGGAGCGGTTTAAGTTATCCACTCCATTCAATCCTACAAGCCGATTTTTCCAGCAGTGCTTTCGAGCTATTCCCCGCAGCCCCCCTTCCACTCAACAAAAGTCTAGAAACTGAGTCTTTCACAATCCTGCCATATACTTGAATAATCGCGATTTGAAAATAATGGTTGATTTAAAATTCAGAAAAATATATAATATATAATCATTGATACAAAAAGGAGGTCACGATGATGAAAAAGCAACGTCTTCAATATAAAGACAACTTCATATCGATCGTGACTGAGAGCCTTTTGTTTATATGACTTTTATGAAAACCGTATAGAAGGAACAAGGTCACGTAGATACGTGCCTTTTTTTATGTGTGAAAGCATACGTCAAAGGACGTATGTCTTTTTTTGTTTGGATAGAAATCGGTTACACAACCGATTTTTATATAAATCAATGATTTTTTTAGAGGAGGAATCAAAATGGTTCACTACATGGAGAAGAAAGAATGGAACGAAGATTGGAAAGAGAGCGGTTAGCGACTGTTTTTGAAGAGAGGGTGGTAAATGATGTTTAGTGTATTGTTCAAGCTTGATTGGTTTTTTAAGATTTATTGGAAGCGTTACACATTAGCGATTATAGCTTTAATCGTTGTAAGTATGATTGATCTGATCCCTCCGAAACTAGTGGGGATCGCGATTGACGAAATACAATTCAATTCCTTTACGAGAGAACGTCTATTGGAATTGTTACTCATTTACGGGGGCATTATCATCGCGAGTTATACCATTTCCTACTTATGGGATTATACGCTGTTCAGTGGTGCGATGATGATGGAGAAGACGATGAGATCCCGTTTGATGAACCACTTTTTGCGAATGACACCTACTTTTTTCGGAAAGAACCGTACAGGGGACCTTATGGCGAGAGCAACGAATGACCTGAAGGCTCTGACGATGACAGCGGGTTTCGGGATCCTGACATTGGTGGATTCGACCGTATTTATGATGATGATTATTGCTGTTATGGGTTTTACGATAAGCTGGCCATTGACCTTTGCGGCACTGATTCCTTTACCGATAATGGCTCTTGTCATGAAGCGGTACGGTAAAGTGATTCATAAGCGTTTTACCGAAGCGCAGGAATCTTTCGGGGAAATGAACAATCAAGTCCTAGAGTCCATTCGAGGAGTTCGAGTCATTCGAGCTTTTGTGCAGGAAAAGAATGATGAGCAATCATTCAACAGGATGACCACGAAAGTTTACGACAAAAACATAGAAGTAGCGAAGATTGATGCTCTATTTGAACCGACGATAAAAATATTGGTTGGGCTTTCTTATACTATCGGATTAGGGTACGGAGCGAATCTCGTGTTTCAAAACCAAATCACTTTAGGAGAAATGGTTTCTTTTAATGTTTATTTAGGGATGTTGATTTGGCCGATGTTTGCTGTTGGAGAACTGATTAATGTTTTACAACGTGGAAATGCGTCCCTGGATCGCGTACAGTCGACGCTTGATTACGAACCCGACGTACAGGATCCTCAATCACCTGCTTTCATAGAAGAGCCGAAGCAGATTGCGTTTAAAGGGTTGTCCTTCTCTTATCCAGGGGCAGATAAGAAAAGTCTTGATGACATTGATTTAACAGTGAAGCAAGGGGAGACCGTTGGAATTGTTGGAAAAACAGGAGCAGGGAAGACGACGTTGTTCCGTCAGCTCCTTCGAGAATATTCTGGGACTACGGGACGTCTTGAGGTCAATGGTGTTCCTCTAGGGCACCTTAGTCTTGATCAGACAAGAGCCTGGATTGGTTATGTACCACAAGATCAAGTGCTGTTCTCAAAGACGATCAGAGAGAATATCCAATTTGGTAAACTGGATGCTTCCGACCATGAAATTAGCCGTGTATTGGAGCTTGCTCATTTTGCAGATGATATTCAACAACTGCCTAAAGGGCTGGACACTAAAGTCGGAGAAAGTGGAGTTACGCTCTCTGGTGGACAAAAACAAAGGGTTTCCATCGCTCGAGCGTTCATCATGGACCCTGAAATTCTATTACTGGATGATGCCATGTCAGCGGTAGACGGAAAAACAGAAGCTGAAATTATTCAACACTTGAGAAGAGAACGGAAAGGGAAGACGACATTTATTGCTGCTCACCGACTTTCAGCCGTAACACATGCGGATCAAATTCTGGTCCTCGACGATGGAGCAGTTATTGAAAAGGGGACACATGATGAACTCCTTCAAAATGGCGGATGGTATCAACAACAGTATGAGCATCAACAGTTGGAAAACGGGGAGGTGGGGCGATGAAGAAATCGACTGAAAAAAAGTTGTTCCAGTATGCGTGGTTGTTCCGCAAACGTATATTCATTGGTCTGTTTTGTTTAATCATCGCAGTCGCTTTAGAACTCACTGGTCCCTTTATCGCCAAAAGGCTGATCGATCAGCATATTATTGGAATTGAAAATCAATGGTATCAGGTCGAATCAAAGGGTGAACATACGGTTAAGTACAGAGAGGACCTGTATAAACGTTCTGACCGAAGAGATGAATCGGATGAAGTTCTTCAAACTCGAACGATTTTGCAAGTGGGGAGAAGCTATTACTTCACGGAAGAACAAGTGCCTATCGTTGGCAGTCGTCAGTGGAAGGACGGGGTTTTGACCATTGAAACGCCAGACCGTTCGTATGAGGTAGGTGCTGAAGAATTAGAGCTTCAGGAATTGTACAGCTTTTTTCTTCCTGAAATGAAGTCAATCTATTGGCTCCTCAGTTTATACGTAGGGTTATTGCTCATTGCATCTGTGTTTCAGTTTTCTCATACGTTTTTGTTGCAAAAGTCTTCAAATAGGATTATTAGAAAGATGAGAGATGACCTCTTTTCACACATACAGACTCTACCGATCCAATTCTTTGTTAATCAGCCAGCAGGAAAGGTGGTCGCTCGTGTCACAAATGATACAGAGTCAATCCGTGAGTTGTATGTAAAAGTTTTGGCGACCTTTGTGACGAGTTTCTTTTATATGGGTGGCATTTACATTGCCTTGCTGTTATTGGATTGGAAGCTGGCTCTATTGAGCTTATTATTAATTCCGATTTTGCTGATTTGGATGAAGCTGTTTAAAGGGTACGCAGGAAGGTATAACCAAATCGTGCGTTCCACTGTCAGTGATATGAACGGGAACATCAATGAAGCGATTCAGGGAATGTCAATCATCCAATCTTTTAGGCAGGAAAAACAGACGTCAGCCGATTTTGAAAGCTTGAATGAGCGCCACTTTACTTACCAGAGGAAATTGATCAGATTAAGTGCTTTAACATCATTTAATCTCGTGAATGTGCTGAGGAATCTTGCCTTCGTAGCTTTTATCTGGTATTTCGGAGCAGGTTCCATAGGTCCTGAAGGTATCGTTACGGCCGGTGTACTCTATGCTTTCGTCGATTATCTGAACAGACTGTTCCAGCCGGTTACAGATCTGGTCAATCAATTGCCTCAGCTCGAAGAAGCCCGTGTAGCTGCAGGTCGTGTTTTCGAAATCCTTGATGAACATGGGGAACCTGTCGAAAATACACCGATTGAACGGTATAAAGGTGATATTCATTTTGATCAGGTAACGTTTGCTTACGAAAGAGGGAATGATGTGCTTAAGAATCTTTCGTTCAAAGTGAATCCTGGAGATACCGCTGCCTTCGTCGGCCATACGGGTTCAGGAAAAAGCTCTATAATGAATCTCTTATTCCGTTTCTATGACCCCCAGCATGGAACGATTCGGATTAATGGAAAGTCGACGAGCGAATGGTCGAAACAGCAAGTGCGCAGCCACATGGGAATTGTCCTACAAGATCCTTTTATCTTTAGTGGAACGATATTGTCGAATGTGACCATGAATGATGAGCGTATTTCCCGGGAAATGGCTATACATTCTTTAAAAGCTGTCGGTGCTGATCACTTTGTGGAGAAATTACCCAAAAAATACGATGAACCTGTCACTGAAAAAGGGGATACATTGTCGATGGGAGAAAGGCAACTCATTTCTTTTGCTCGAGCACTAGCTTTTGACCCTGCCATTTTAATATTGGATGAAGCAACAGCCAACATCGATACAGAAACAGAGCAACTGATACAAAAAGCACTGGAAGTATTGAAGGAAGGAAGAACAACTTTGGTGATTGCTCATCGATTGTCTACCATTCAACAAGCGGACCAAATTTTTGTCTTGAATCATGGTACAATAATGGAACAAGGGACCCACCAGCAATTGATTGATAGCAAGGGTGAGTACTACCGTATGTACCAAATACAGCAAGGAGCTGTAGGCATTGAAGCGGTATAGGTCTCAAAATTGCTGACATGGAGGCAGGTTTCATGCATGAGCAAGAATACGATAAGAAAGACATCATCGATGATGACCTGTATGAAGAAATAGATGACGAAGAATTATATGAACTTGTCCAGCAAGAGAAGAGAAAAGCGTATGAACGGGAAAGGATGGAGAAAGAACAGCAAAAGGAAAAACGTCCTTTCCCTAAGTGGATATTCTGGTTGATCGCTTTCATGATGGTGTTGAACATCGTCGCGGTTCTTCCGAATACATTTTCTATTCCAGCGATTGATTTCCTTATGACTTCTGCAAAACTTTCGACAGATGAAAAGGTGCAGACTTATAAGGAATCCGTGGTAGTGGTGGAGGCCGGCCGCAGCAAGGGGACCGGATTTGCTTTTACCGAAGATGGTTATATCCTTACTAACCATCATGTCATAGAAGATGAAAAAAGAATTTCTGTTGGATTTCCGGATGATGGGCTCTTCGGTGCGGAAGTAGTAGCCTCTTATCCTGAAGTCGATCTCGCTGTCCTAGATGTGGAAGGAGAAAACCTCCCCCATTTAGAACTTGCAGATGAAACGGCTTTTGATGCAAGTGAACACGTGTACTTCATCGGGAATCCTCTTAAGTTTACGGGGATTGCCAATGAGGGGAACGTCATTGGCTATAAACAGTTGTCTGATTGGGATCAACAAGTACTCATGCTTGATGCTCCGATATACCGAGGAAACTCAGGGAGCCCAGTCATTAATGATCAAGGAAAAGTAATCGGAGTGGTTTTCGCCACATTATATGATGATGATGAAGGTCGGGTCGGACTGGCGGTACCTATTGATTATTATTTTGAACAGAAAGAAAAAGGAAACCTACCCTAGGTTTCCTTTTTCTTTTCTTGCTCTATGTCATAGGGGAGGTCGTAAATCATTATCGTAGGCATATTCACCCATAAATTAGACCTTGTCACTTATTATCGTTTCTTGTATACCACGGAAGGGTCTTAGGTCTTATTTTTTGAAATGGTTATTTAATAAAATGTAACCCCAATGAAGTAGACCGTCTAGGCGTAGTTCAGTAAAATGGTCATGGTCAAGGACAATACCTTTTTACCTGACCCAATTAAGGCAAACTTCAGAAATATTGGTTGATACGATTTTGTAACACAATTGAAATAATCTTAAAAAAGACACCCAAAAAATAAAAGCCCTAATCGAAAACATTAATAGGCTGGAGGTGATAAAGGTTGATCAAACGTCTTTTTCAAAAAGCAGATCCCTCCCTGGATGAACAAGTAGCTTCAGCCAAACAGGGAGATGATGATGCACGTAATGAAATGCTGAAACAGTATCAACCTTTCATCGCCAAAAGTGTTTCTGAAGTTTGTAAAAGATATATAGACCCTAAAAAAGATGATGAGTTCAGTATTGGTTTGCTTGCATTCAATGAGGCCATTCAATCTTATTCTTGTGATAAGGGAAGTTCATTTCTTTCTTTTGCGAGACTTGTGATTAAGAGGAAAGTGATCGATTACATTCGTAATGAACAAAAACGTGTACAAGTCACTTCGCTGGATGAGGATTTCCATGATGAAGAACAAATGGAAAACCCTGTAGAAATATCAGCGGCCAAGGAAAAGTTTCAATTGGAAACAGAAGCTTGGCATCGTAAAGAGGAAATTTTGGAATTTCAGGCCCAATTGCAAAAGTATAAGCTTTCATTTGATGAGCTGATTGATGCATCTCCTAAACATAGAGATGCCAGAGAATCCGCTGTTCAGGTGGCCAGGCTCGTTTATGAAGATGAATATTTATGTTCGCAAGTCATTGACAAAGGCCGGTTACCGATTAAAGACTTGGTCGATCGTGTCGATGTTAGTAAGAAAACCTTAGAACGAAACCGTAAATTCATCATCGCATTAGTTCTCATCCTGAACGGGGATTACGTATATCTTAAGGATTATCTGAAAGGGGTGGGTATGTGAAAAAAGGTATTGTCATGGAGCAGCAGAATGAATATATGATTGTCATGACTAGTGATGGCAAATTTCATAGAGCTGAGAAGATTAACCATGCAGATATTGGGATGGAAGTCCAATTCAGGACAGCTGATGAACGTAAAGTCCTGCATCAATGGACTCAGGTTTTGCGCAGTCACTATACGCGTGCAGCTGTTGTAGCCATTATCTTTTTACTGATGGTATTCCCTGTCTTTTCTTGGTATGGAAGCAATCAAGCGTTTGCTTACATGAACATTGATATTAATCCTAGTGTTGAACTTGAACTGAATGATCAGATGCAAGTCATAGATATGACTCCTCAAAATGAAGAGGCTGAAGAGATCGTGTCCTCTTTGAAGGATTGGAAAAAGAAAGATGCATCGGAAGTCACCTTTGAATTGATTGAATTGAGTCAAGCTAAAGGGTATGTCAATGATGCGAACCAAGTCCTCATTGGTATCAGTTATCTAAAAGAAGAATTGAATCAGAATTACACCGAAGAGGTTGAAACCTTCCTCATGGAAAATGCCACGGATATAAGCGTTGCTACCTTTCTTGTTCCGAAGGACCTGAGAAAGAAAGCCATTGACCAAAAAGCATCTGTCAACGAAATGGTGGCAGATAGAATAAAGAGTGAAGAAAAGGACCAAACAGGAGAATCAGAGCTCTCTGTTCATGTTGAAGATAACGATCGAGAAATTATTCAATCCTTTTATAAAGAAGATTCTTCAGAAGAAAAACAAGAGGAAGTGTATGATTCTGAAGTTAAACCAGTGGTCCCACCTGCTGTTAATGTGAAACCACAAAAACAGGATGCAAAGAATCCGGCACCTGAACAAGCAGGCCAAAAAAGGAAAATCCCAGGCTCCTGGTCAGAAGAAAAAGCCTGATCAAGGGGAAAAACACATAGAAAAGAAAGCCAACAAGAAAAAACATAGAGAAAATGAAAACGAACGAAAAGAAGATAAGAAAGCGAACAATAAAAATCAGGACTCTAAAAAAAACATCTCCCCAACCAAAAGAAAAAGAGATGGGTAAGAATACTGGTTCAAAAGATAATCATAAACAGGATGACCGAAACAAAGAGAAAGGTTCGAACGGAAAAGAGAAACCTCCTCACGGGAACGGAAATTCTTCGATTGGAAAGCACTCCTAGACAGTTAGGAGTGCTTTTTTGTTGAAGAAACAGGGAGTATAAGGGTATCGTGTAGAAAAGGAGGAGTAATGATGAGTAAAGCTTATATAGGCGTTAAGAACGGGAGACTTTCTGACTGCCCGAATTCTCCAAACTGCGTCAGTACTCAAACAGATCAAGAAGAGAAGAAAATGACATCCCTGACATTTTCTAAGGACTTGGAGACTACAAAGTCCTTGATTAAAGAGATTTTAAGTGAGAGACAAAGAACAACGATTGAGACAGAAAACGAAAATTACATCCATGCAGTGGTTGAATCAAAGTGGATGAAATTCAAGGACGATGTCGAATTTTATCTTGATCAGAAGGAAGAGGTCGTGCATTTCAGGTCTGCTTCAAGAGTGGGATATTCCGACTTTGGAGTCAATAAGAAACGAATGCAGGCCATCTCCGAACATTATGAGTCCATGAGGAGAGAATCCCCATGACGTTTGATTATCAAATTGCTGTCATAGGTGGCGGTTCAGGTGGTTTAACGGTAGCAGCAGGCGCAGCGAGTTTTGGTGCGAAAGTAGCTCTTATTGAACGGAAAACCGAACTTGGTGGCGATTGTCTCCATTATGGATGCATGCCTTCAAAAGCATTAATTCAAGCGGCTAAAGAGGTGAAAGAGGCCTCCCAATACGCTGAATGGACGGAAGAAGATTATAGTCGTTTGTTTAAGTCAGCGATGGAACGGGTCGCAAACGCTTTACAAGATGTCCAAGAGCATGATTCGAAGGAACGTTTTATCAATCTTGGTATTGATATTTATGAAGCAGAAGGAACATTCTTAGATGAACATACCTTGCAGGTTGGGGGACAGACGATTACAGCCAAACGTTTTGTCATAGCTACTGGATCTTCTCCTGCAATTCCTCCAATTGATGGTTTGGATAAAGTGAATTACTTAACAAATGAAACCATTTTTTCACTGAATCAGAAACCTTCATCTATGGTAGTTATTGGTGGAGGAGTGATCGGAGTGGAACTGGCTCAGGCGATGAGTCGTTTAGGTGTGGGTGTAACAGTGATCGAAGGCAATGAACAGATTTTATCAAAAGAGGATAAGGAAATCGCAAGCATATCTCAACGTTTGTTATCTGAAGAATTGAATGTTTTAACGAATGCAAAGGTTGAACGCGTGGAAAAACACGGGGAACAGGTTCAGATTCATTATATGAAAGATGACGCTCGAAACAGCATCGCGGCAGATACCATACTTGTTGCGGCTGGCAGAAAAGCGAATATCGGAGATCTTGGGCTGGACAAGGCCGGGATTGTAACTGAAAAAGGTTCGATCCAAGTGGATGCAACGTTAAAAACCAATAAAAAACATATTTATGCTGTAGGTGACTGTAATGGATCGATGCCTTTCACTCATGTCGCAGGAATGGAAGGGAAAATTGCCGTATCTAATGCTGTTCTGGGTCTTTCTAGAAAAGCTTCTTATGAAAAAATTCCATGGGTTGTCTACTCAAACCCTGAAATTTATCATCTGGGTTTAACAGAAGAAGAAGCACGAGAGAAGTATGGAGAAGACTTGTTAACCTTTAAAACCAAATTAGCAGACAACGATCGCTTTATGGCAGAGCGGAAAAAAGAAGGACTTGTAAAAGTGCTGACAACGGACCGTGGGAAAATCGTAGGGGCTCATGCGATTGGTGAAGGAGCAGGAGAATGGATGCAGGAAGTTGGGACCGTACAGGCACTCAATAAAAAATTCCAGAGCATCTCGAATGTTGTACACCCTTACCCTGCTAAAAATAATGTCGTCTCTCAAACAGCAGACCTATATTGGAGAGAGAAACTGTTCGGAAGTAAATGGAACGACCTTATTCGTTGGTATGTGAAAAAAATAAGATAAGCAAGGATAAAAAATGCGTAGAGAAAAAATCTCTACGCATTTTTTATTTCCGCTATTCTTTATCTTCATGCAAATGCTCGTCCTGATTCCCCATCAAACCATAGAAAAACATATGGGTGATTTCTTCGCTTAATTCCGGTAAAGAATGGTCGAAGAGGTCTTCCTTCGACTGCATCGCCTGATAATACATTTCTATATAAAACATGATAGAGCGAAAAGAAATATCCGGATGAACGTACCCTTGGGACTTTCCTTGTTCCACGAGCTCCATTAGTAAAGGAACAGCATCTTTTTCTGTGAACGTTTGAATCAACTCTTGTAACTCAGGCTGGTCTCTCATCACTGTTTGAAGAAACCCGGGGTCCATATGGAGGATGTTTTCTTTTTTATCTTGGATCACAAATCGAATCTTTTTTTTGAAGTCCATATCCTCGTTGTAGACGACGTCTCGAAAACGGTCTAATCGTTCGTAAATGAATTTTTTGACCGTCTCGAATAAGAGTTCATCTTTGCCGCCAAAATAATTATAAATGGTGACTTGAGAAACTTGTGCTTTTTTTGCAATTTACTGGATGCTGACTTTCTGCACCCCATATTCTGAAAACAACTTCAGGGAGGCGTTCAAGATATTTTGCTTTTTGCGCTCTTTCCGTCTTTCAAATCCGTTCATTGTCTACACCTCTTCTTAAACCATCATACACGAAGTTATGAACCGATTCAATTCATACATTTCATTTCTGAACACCCATTAACTTTATCAACTCAATCTTCCACAAAAGCTCCCTTTTCTTGAAGACTCAGTTTCGAGTATTTTGTTGAGCGGATGGGGGCTGCGAGGAATAGCTCGCTTTCCGCGGGAGCGCGGTGAGCCTCCTCGGACTGCGTCCTGTGGGGTCTCACCAAGCACTTTTTTCCCGCAGGAGTCTCGCCATTCCCCTCCGCCCTTCGCCATATAAGTATCTCGAAACCACTTCTGGAATAAGCTGCTTTTGCACGTTGTCATTCGAACGGAATGAACTTCTAAGGACGCCATCCAGCATGCTGAAAGCTTGTGATAGAGCGCTTTATACTAATCACATCAGGATAGTGGGAGACCTTTCAACTTGGTGCAGGGGTTCGTTTCTCTCTTACATCGAAAGGGGTGGTTGGGAAGCTGCGAGACTCCCGCGGGAATGGATTGGCTGGCGAGACCCCGCAGTGCGTAGCACGAGGAGGCTTGCCGTCATCCCCGCAGGAAAGCGAGTAGCTTCCCGACCACCCCTAACGCCCAACAAGGCAACGAACCCCGGACACATCTCGAAACTGAGTCTTCAAGAAACCTCCTATTCAGTGGAATAACTTTTTAAAAAGCTAGACAAGAAGGATGGAGGTTGAGTACGATGAAAATGGTTGAACGATCATGATGAAGAGAGGAAGATAAGATGTCAAAGCTTGATCTGACTCAGTATGAAAAGAAAATGATTGTTAGAAACATGCAGGATAAAGATATCGAACAGATTTTTAGATTACAAAAAGTTTGTTTCCCTGACATGGATCCATGGAAAAGGGAGCATCTGGAGAGCCACTTGACGCATTTTGCCGAAGGGCAGTTTGTTGTTGAGTTTGATGGGAAAATTATTGGAAGTTGTTCAAGTTTGATCGTTAATTTTGATGAATATGATGATAAGCATACGTGGGATGACATTACAGATGAAGGGTATATAACGAATCATGATCCAGACGGATACAACTTGTATGGAATTGAAGTGATGGTCCATCCTGAATATAGAGGGATGAAAATAGGAAGGCGTCTGTATGAAGCAAGGAAAGAATTAGCCCGCGAGTTGAATTTGAAGAGTATCATCATTGGAGGGCGTATACCGAATTACCACAAATATGAAGATGAGATGACGCCACGTGAATATGTGGAGGAAGTCCGCAACCAAAACATTTACGATCCTGTCCTCACCTTCCAAATCATGAATGGCTTTACTGTCATGCGGATCAATCCGGATTATCTACCCGATGACGAGCAGTCTTTAAAGTATGCGACACTGATGGAATGGAATAATATAGATTATCGTGCTCGTACGAAGCGCTATTTCAAGACGAGTCATCCAGTAAGAATCATGGTCATTCAATATATGATGAAAAACATTGATTCCTTTGAAGAGTTCGTGAAGCAATGTGAATATTACGTGGATGTCGCTGCTGATTACGGATCTGATTTTGCAGTATTTCCCGAAATTTTCACCACGCAGCTCATGTCCTTCTTAGAAGAAAAAGTACCGTCTCAAGCCGTTCGTAAATTGAGTGCATACACCGAAGAATATATTGAAATGTTCACGCACCTTGCTGTGAAATACAATGTGAACGTCATAGGTGGGTCTCACTTCGTGGAGGAAGAAGAGCAAATTTATAACATATCATACTTATTCAGACGCGATGGTACGATAGAAAAACAATATAAAATTCACGTAACTCCTAACGAGCGGACCTGGTGGGGAATTCAGCCTGGAGATGCGGTCAAAGTTTTTGATACGGACTGTGGCAAAATTGCGATTCAGATTTGTTATGATATCCAGTTTCCCGAGCTCGCCCGCTATGCGGTCGATCAAGGAGCGAACATCATCTTCGTTCCGTTTTGTACAGATGATAGACAAGGGTATTTACGCGTGCGTTATTGCGCCCAGGCTCGTGCAGTGGAAAACCAGGTCTATACCGTTATTGCAGGTACGGTAGGAAATCTGACACAAGTGGAGAATATGGATATCCAATATGCACAATCAGGCATTTTCACACCATCGGATTTCGAATTTGCCCGTGATGGAATCATTGGTGAATGTAATCCGAATGTGGAAACGGTCGTTGTTGGAGATGTTGATTTAGAAACACTGAGAAGACAACGGAAGTCAGGAACTGTCCGGCAGATACGTGACAGACGCCGGGATTTATTTGATCTTCGATTTAAATTAGATACAGAAGAAAAGCCAGAACGAACGTAAGGGAGGAATGTTTTGTGTTGGACAAACAAGTAGCCATCGTGACAGGAGCTTCTCGTGGGATTGGAAAAGAAATAGCTTTCCAACTCGCTGAAAAAGGGGCCTATTTATCAATCATAGGAAGCTCTGAAGAAATTCATCATACAAAGGAAGAATTAGAAAAGCAAGGCTACACCAATGTATTGGCGTATACGGCTGATGTAAGTGATGAAAACGAAATTGACCAGGTTGTGGAAGGAACCAAGAAAGCGTACGGCAAGGTGGACATTCTTGTTAATAATGCGGGTATTGGAGACTTCAAACCAATTGAAGAAGTGACAGTAGAGGAATGGCGTCGGACGTATGATATCAACGTACAGGGCGTATTTCTCGCAACCAAAGCTGTTCTGCCTATCATGAAATCGCAAAAGTTCGGTACCATCATTACGGTGGCCTCCGATGTTTCTCGATATACGATTCCAGAAGGCGGGGCCCTTTATACGTCCACAAAATATGCGGTTCAAGGGTTTATGGGATCGCTCGCCCAGGAAGTGAGAAAAGATGGCATCCGGGCAGGTACGATCAATCCGGGAATGGTGGATACTTATTTTGCAAATGGGACACAGGGGGACCCTGAAAAATCGGAATGGCTCAAGGTTCATGATATTGCGGAAGCTGTCGTTTATATGGCGCTCGCGCCAAAACATATGGTTATTGATGAAATGCATCTACACCCACTCATCCAAGATTACCCACGCGTATAAATGGAAAATAAATGAAGATCAGGTCATCCAGAAACTGGATGACCTGGTCTGTCTATTTATGTGAAAAAGCTTGGTTGTAGAGTTGTCGCTTGGGCATGATCGATATAGCTTAACAAGGCTTCGTGAGATTCAAGCATTTCGCTTTGTCTGCTCGGATAGTAAGCCGAGTGCAGGAATGTTTCGATTTTCTTTGAAAGGAATTCATCTCTTGTGCGTACCATGAGGACAAGCAAGTCGTCCCACTGGCCCCAAATCATGAAATGTAGGGCTTTGTCGTAATCATAGTGACTCATTGTGACACTTCCTTTATGAAAGGAGTGGTCTTATTATCCCCGCGAGCGTTCTTGCTCAATCAGAGAGTTCGTCACAGTTCTGGTAATCCCGACACATTTTTGCTTTTTTCTTCCGCAAAGTATTGGAAATTTTGTTATGATAGTATGGAAAAGTTTTGCTTTTGACGGAAGGAGTCTTCGTGATGTCAGAAAAAAATCTTCTTTATGCAAATGTGGGGTGTGTCGGCTTATTAGGATTGTTATTATTCCTGAGCTTTGTAACAGCAGAAGCTGATGCGACCCAGCAGGTGATGATTCTCATTTCGGAAATCATCGGAGCAATAACCCTGGTTGTTGCATTTCTTTCTTTTTATTACATAAGAAGTGATCAACGGTATCTCCCCATATCCGTTTTATGTTTTTTAGCTCCCTGGTTATTGTATGGAATCGGGTATGAAATAGGATTTAATGCTTCTACACCCTATACTTGGATATGGTTTATCGGTTTGTATATCCTTCTCATAACTGGCTTTATCTTTATTCGGATCGGTTATAAAAAAGTGGAAGGTCATTATAAGCTTGTTATTGCTTTCCTTTTATTTATTAATGGTATTTTTTTCGTTTATTTAATTTTCATTCAAATATGGTGGAGCATTCCGTTCCTGAATCGTTAATCCTCAGTTCTTTTTCAACTGAGGATTTTCTTTTTGTTCCATCCATGTTCCTGTTTTTGGCAATCGCATATTTGCCTTTCAACCACACATACTAACCGTAAACATGGATGGAAGGAGGTTGAATATCATGAAAATCAAAGTATTAGCCATCGGTCTATTAGCAGCTGGGTCTCTTGTGGCCTGTCAGGCAGAACAAGAAGCTGGTGACAATGGTAACTACAACGGAGTGGAAAATACAAGCTTCGAACGTACTGCTGATGACATGTCTGAAAATGGTCAAAAAGCGAACCAGTATGACAATGATCGCGGAATGGTTCATAACACGAATTACAAAGTAGCCAAGGATGCAGCAAATCGTATCGAAAAGAATGTCGATGGCGTGGATCGTGTTTATGTGTTGAAAACACGTGACAATGCCTATGTAGCGGCAGAGCTTGATAATCCAAAGGGAGACAAGAACGAAGTCTCTGATGAAATGGAAAAGCAAATCAAAAAAGCGGTTAAAGCATCGGATCAGGACATAAACAATGTTTATATTTCAACAAACCCAGATTTTGTTGACTTGACGAACAATTATGTAGAAGATGCGCAAAATGGTGAACCAGTCAAAGGATTTTTCCGTGAATTCGGAGAAATGGTTGACCGGATTTTCCCTGACCAACGCTCATAATAAAGAAAAGTCAGGACCTTTTAGATAGGTCCTGGCTTTTTCGCTTTTACTATCATGAAATTCGGTTTTGTTGACACCTTATGAAACCCATCTGGATGCACATCTTTAAACTCCGGAGTAGGTTTTGGTTCAGAGAGTTGAATGAAATGAAAACGATCGGTCACAGCAGAAATAATCTCCTCAAGTGGACGCCTATAAAAAGTCATCGGAACTTTCTCACCGTCTACTGTCCATTCCTCCTGCATTTGCTGGCAGGCATAATAATTCTTCACCTTATGGTTCATATAATCCATGATCGGATGATGGGTAGAGAATAGAAGGGTGCCTCCTGGTTTTAATGTTCGATGGAACTCCTGAAAAATCGGTTCCCATTCTTTTATGTAATGGAGAGTGAGTGAACTGATAATAAAATCCAACGATTCGTCATTTATTGGCAAAGGGTCCACCAAGTCGTGAACGAAAGCACAGATTTTGGCATTTCCAGCTCTCCGCTGGGTTGCAGCAATCATTGAAGGGCTAAGGTCAATCGCTGTTACGTCTGCCCCGTAATCCGCCATGTAACGCGCATACCATCCTGCTGCACAACCAGCATCTAAAACTTTTCTTCCTTGGAGTTCTGGCAGTAGGTTTACCATGGCAGGGCGTTCGAGATAAGCATTGTAGGGCTTTCGGTCAACATCAAATTCATAATGTGAAGATAGATGCTCATAGGCGTGAAGGACATTCTTTTTCAAATTAAAACTCCCTTCTGTACTTGGTTCATTCAGTGTACCTCAAAAAAAGGTTGAAACTCTAATAAAAAAGCGTATAATCATCTCTGTAGTATAAGTGACTAAATCGTTCAAATGGTCAGGTGATAAGAATGAATATGGACAGAAAAGAAGAAATCCGCGAAGCCGCCCGTCAATCTTTTTCCATCTTTGGTTATAAAGCTACAACGATGGACCATGTCGCCAAAGCTGCAAATGTAGGAAAAGGGACGATTTATAATTTCTTTCAAAACAAAGAAGAACTGTTTCAGGATATTATCGCAGAGCTTCTGTTAGAGATGAAGGGAAAAGCGGAATCTGTTATGGATGACGAGCGATCCCTGAAGGAAAATGTACACTTAGCCCTTATTGAGCTTCTTCAATACCGTAAGAGCCACCAGTTGACGGTGAAACTCGTGTATGAAGCCCGTGAAATAGGAACGGCAGCTGTGAAGGAAGCCCTTCAAAATGTAGAGGCTTTAATTTTGGATTATCTGAAGGAAAAAATAATAACAGCTGTAGCAGAGGGAGATATTCGCGAATGTGACCCGGAAATCACGGCCTTTATGATGTTGAAGTTATACACCGCACTGATTATCGATTGGGAAGAAGGACATGATCCCTTACCCAAGGAAAAGGTCCTTCATTTATTTGATGGTTACGTGTTTAAAGGATTATCACCCGAATGATGGTCCTCTTTTTTTGAGAGAAAATGACCAAATGAATAATTTAGTCATATGTTATTAGGAGGTAGGAAAATGAATGGTTGGAAGCTTTGGATCTCAGAGTGGAAGCATATTGGAAAAAATAAAAAAGTACTGGTACCGTTTTTAGCGGTCCTTCTCATCCCACTGATTTACAGTGCGATGTTTTTATGGGCGTTTTGGAACCCTTATGGCAGCATGGATGAATTGCCTGTAGCGATCGTGAACCTCGATGAGGGGGCGGAATTTAATGGAGAACCTCTTCAAGTAGGAAAAGAGTTCGTGAACCAATTGAATGATGGAGGAGATTTTGAATACCACGTAGTCTCAGAGGAAAAGGGCTATGAAGGTCTTGAAGAGCAAGATTATTACATGCTTGTTGAAATTCCGGAAAACTTTTCTGCGGATGCTACAACGGTGATGGATGATACGCCGAAACCATTACAGTTGAAATACGTACCGAATGAAGGGTTCAACTTCTTATCTGCCCAAATTGGAGAATCGGCAACAGAAAAGATGAAAGCTAAATTATCCAGTGAAATGACAGAAACCTATGCGAATGCCATGTTCGAGCAATTCAATGAACTTCAAAAAGGGCTGGCAGAAGCAAGTGAAAAAGCAGGAAGCTTGGACCAGGGAGCAGCTGACTTGGATCAGGGAGCGAAACAATTGGAAGACAGTTTAAAAACATTTACTGATAAACAATTGGAGCTGGCAAGTGGGACGCAAACACTCAGGAATGGTGCCTCTGATTTGGCTGACGGGTCCTCTGATTTACGTGATGGACTAGGAAAATTGCAAGAAGGGTTTGCACAGCTTGAAAAAGGGACCGCTGACGCCGAAGGTGGCGCGGAAAACTTACAAAGCGGAATAGCTCAATCTAAAGAAGGAGCCGAATCTTTAAGCGAGGGAATCTCTTTAATGATTGAAAAAACTTCCCCGTTAAAAAGTGGTTCAGAAAAGCTCAATGAAAGTATGAACGGAGTGAATGAAGGCGCAGATCAGGTATCTACTTCTGCCCAGCAAGTAGCTGAAGGGATCACAAGCCTGAAGAAAGAATTGGTTCCTTTAGTTGAAAACATGCCTGAAGAACAACAGAAGGCTCTTCTCCAAAAGATTGAGGGACTAGAGGCTGGAGCTGGCAAACTCGCAGAAGGGGCAAGTTCTCTTAACTCAGCAACAACAAGAATTAGCGAGGCAACTGGCCCGTTAAATGGAAAAGTTGAAGAACTCCTTAAAGCTCAAACTCAACTGCAAAAAGGAGCCGATACACTAGTCGCAGGTCAAAGTGATCTTTATGAGGGAGCTGTTAAGCTTTCCGATGGGCAAGGGAAATTGAAGACCTCCATGGGTAGGTTTTCTCAAGAACTGGCTAAAGCTCAGGAGGGAGCTGTGAAAGTAGCGTCTGGAGCCTCTGAAATCAACCAGGGAGCAAGTAGGATCTTCGATGGGTCTAACCAGCTGGCAGACGGTTCCAAACAACTTCAAGAAGGAGCAGGTGAGTTGTCAGAGGGAACAGGTGCATTAACATCTGGAACGCAAGAGTTTGAATCGAACCTGGCCACCGCTTCATCGGAAGCGAATGAAGTGAAAGCGGACGAGGAGACAGGAGAAATGATGGGATCTCCTGTAGGTGTGGAAAAAGAATCCCTGAACCACGTGCCAAATTATGGGACAGGCTTTACCCCTTATTTCTTGTCTTTAGGCTTATTTGTAGGCGCATTGTTAATTACCATTGTTTACCCTGTCCGTGAACCTTTCGAAAGTCCAAGAAGCGGACTTGGATGGTTTTCGGCCAAGTTTGGAATTTTGTTGGTGGCAGGTACCGTACAAGCTGTCATTGCAGCAAGTGTCATCTTGTATGGGTTGAACCTGGAAGTTACTCATGTAGGAGCTTTCTACTTGTTCAGTATTCTCACGAGTTTGACTTTTATGACGCTTGTACAAATGCTCGTGACATGGCTCGGTGACCCATGAAGATTCGTGGCTATTTTGATTTTAATCCTTCAACTGACGACGAGTGCAGGGACATTCCCGTTGGAATTGATTCCAGAACCTTTGCAGTGGTTTAATCCTTTCTTACCGATGACTTACTCAGTGGCAGGGTTCAAATCGATCATTTCTGATGGTAATTTCAACTTAATGTGGCAAAATGCTTCTATTTTAACAGGGTTCATTTTAGGAGCTTCTGTACTAACGATGATCTATTTCATATTGAAAAATCGAAAACAAAACGTTTTCCTTCAGGAGGAGGCAGCCTAAAAAGAGAGCAATTTGCTCTCTTTTTTTGTTCAGGATTCCTGGGGAATTGTCGTCATTCAAAATCCTTCTGCGTCCTTAGGGTTAAAAGCACAGCTGGTCAAATTATTGTTTTTCAGGGAAACGGATGGAAGAGGGTGACATCTAGCCAGCCTCTATTCTGGTAAAATGGTAAAAGAGGGGGGATTGGAAAAAAATGATTAGAACGGCAGAGGTCTTTGATGCAGCAGTCTATCGGAATCTTATTGAGCAATTAGAGGCAGAATCCGATTTTTTACTATATGGGAAAAGCGAAAGAAAATCCACGATCGAACAAGTGGAAGGTTTGATTCAAAAAATTGAGAAGGAAGAAAACTCTACCATCTTCCTATCCGAACTAAGCGGTGGAGTCAACGGGCATGTGACGGTTTTTGGAGGCGGTGCACCAAGGAATTTACATACAGCAAGCATAATTACGGGTGTATTAAAGGACTTTCATGGCCAAGGAATCGCTGTAGATCTTTTCCATCGTTTATTTCAATGGGCGGAAGAAAAAGGAGTGACGAGGCTTGACCTTTCGGTTATGGTTCATAATGAAAGGGCTGTCCACTTTTATGAACGCATGGGTTTTGAAAAAGAAGGTGTGAAGAGACGGTCCCTGATCATCAAGGGAAGTCCCATCGACGAGTATGTCATGGCTAAAATTCTAGTATAGAGGACAAGAAGATGGACTGAACCTTCATGTTCGCTGCTTTACCCTCATATAGTAAGATAAGCGAAATCGAAGGAGGGGGCATCTTTGAGACCAGATGACCAAAAGAAGCTCGAATATGCGATCAGAGAAATAACGGAAATCGCTAAAGGTTTCGGGCTTGATTTCTATCCAATGCGTTACGAAGTCTGTCCTGATGATATTATTTATACATTCGGAGCGTACGGGATGCCGACACGCTTTTCCCACTGGAGTTTTGGAAAACAATACTACAAGATGAAGCTTCAATATGATCTCGGATTAAGCAAGATTTATGAGCTTGTCATTAACTCGAATCCTTGTTATGCCTTTTTGCTGAACTCAAACAGTTTGATACAAAATAAGCTGATTGTTGCCCACGTCCTTGCTCACTGTGATTTCTTTAAGAATAATGCCCGGTTCCAAAATACGAAGAGGGACATGGTTGAAAGTATGGCGGCGACGGCAGAACGAATTGCTACTTACGATAAAATATATGGCAAACATGAGGTCGAATCATTCCTTGATGCAGTCCTTGCTATTCAGGAACACATTGATCCATCTTTGGTTAGACCGAAACTTGCCTGGTCCATGGATGAAGAAGAAAGTGAAGAAAAACCGCTTCAAACAGAATATGATGATATCTGGAAGATTGATGAATCTTCTTCAGAAGAGCAGCCAAGGTTTAGAAAGAAAAAGAAATTCCCACCTAGGCCTGAAAAGGATTTGTTGCTCTTTATTGAACAGTACAGTCGTGAACTTGAGGACTGGCAGCGGGATATCTTGACGATGATGCGCGAGGAAATGTTGTATTTCTGGCCGCAGTTGGAAACGAAGATTATGAACGAAGGGTGGGCTTCTTACTGGCATGCGCGAATTTTAAGGGAAATGGATTTGACGAGTGATGAGTCCATTGAATTCGCTAAACTCAATGCGAGCGTTGTACAGCCAAGTAAGACCCAGCTGAATCCGTATTATCTAGGGTTGAAGATTTTTGAGGATATTGAAGATCGGTATGACAATCCGACGGAGGAAATGATCAAGCATGGGGTCGAACCCGGTTCAGGAAGAGAAAAAATGTTCGAGGTTCGCGAAATCGAATCTGATCAAAGCTTCATCCGTAATTATTTGACCAAAGAACTAGCTCGAAGAGAGGATTTATACCTTTTCCAGAAACAAGGTCAAAAGTATAAAATAACCGATAAAGACCATGAAGCCGTCCGCGATCAACTTGTCACCATGAGAGTAAATGGAGGATTTCCGTATATCACTGTCCAAGACGGCGATTATGTTAAGGGCGGAGAACTTTACTTAAAACACCACTTTGAAGACGTCGAACTCGATGTCGGGTATTTGGAAAAAACACTGCCTTATGTTTATCAACTGTGGGGGCGCAATGTCCACATAGAAACGAAAGTCGAAGGACGGGATGTTGTATTCAGCTACGGTGGTAAAAAAGTACAGAAGAAGTATTTATAGAAAGCCAACTGCTCTTTCTTTAAAGAAAGAGCAGTTTTTTTGTGCTTTTGAGAATGTGAGAGACTTAATCGATAAGAAATCGACAAAACCTCTCCCTTCATTTGACAACGTGCAGAAATGTAATTTGATATAATGACGGTAAGATTTACCTTCCAATAACTAAAGAGGTGAAATGGATGAAAAAGGTCCGCGTGGCTGCATTCAGCTTGATGGCCGTATTGATTGCCGCTGTACTTTTCTATATGGATAACAAGGAAGTCAATGCACTAAAAAATCATCAGGTATATCCAATGGTAAGTGAGCCGACGCAACACCCTGAACCGATCACGGTTTCTACTCATGAAATCGGAGAGACAAAGGTTCATCTAACGAAATTATACAGTCGTAACGATGCGAAGGGACTATATCTTGGCATGTGGTATGGAGATAGAAATGCTCTGATGAAAAATAATGAAGAAGATTGGTTGAGAGACAAAGGTCATATTGAATTCTTAGTGAAGGCTGTAGATTCCAATGGAACAACGTATAATGGATCCACCATTGGTACAACGGAAGGGACGTTTACGACGTTCCGGTATATTCAATTTGATGACTTCCGATATGACAAGGAACTGGATAAGCTTGATTTAGCTTTTTATCCTATGATGGATGATGGCAAGGGAGGCGTCCCCTACGAGCATCCCTGGTTGGAAACCACGGTGGAAGTGGAATGAATAAAGCTTTCAAAAGCATAAGGTAGTATAGAAGAGCGTCAGAGGTAAGATTCGTATTGTATTGAGCTTAGACACAGGTCTAGGCTCTTTTTTTCTAATAAACAATGGTTGAAGAAAAGGGGACTCATAATGAGATATTCTCGTGTCTTACTTAAAATTAGTGGGGGTGCCTTGAAAGGGGACAGCAAGGACAGCTTTGACAATCAACGACTGGAACATATCGCAAACGAAATTCTCTCGCTTCTAGAAAGTGGATTGGAGGTTGCGGTCGTCGTCGGAGGAGGTAATATCTTCAGAGGCAGAACCGCTGAAGACTGGGGAATTGAGCGGGTCGAGGCCGATAATATAGGGACAATCGGCACGATTATTAACAGTCTGATGTTAAGAGGTGTGTTGAAGAAAAAATCAAAGAAAGAAGTACGGGTCATGACTTCCATTCCTGTGGCAAGTGTAGCAGAGACGTATATTCGTTTGAAGGGTTTACATCACCTGGATAAAGGAAGGGTCCTCATTTTGGCGGGAGGAAACGGTCAGCCATTTGTGACGACCGATTATCCTGCGGTACAAAGGGCGATTGAATTGGATTGTGATGCCATTCTTGTTGCGAAGCAAGGCGTGGACGGTGTCTACACGTCGGACCCTGTAAAACATAAAGGAGCGAAAATGTACGGAAGTTTAAATTATGATGATATACTTCTTCATAACATCCAAATCATGGATCAGTCCGCTCTCATTCTTGCACGAGACTTTAAGCTCCCTGTACACATTTTCAATTTTGATCATCCAGGGCTGATAAAGAGAGTTTGTACGGGGATAGATGAGGGTACTCTCATTTCACATCGACCATCCAAGCTTCAAACAATGGAATAGGTCGAACGGTACCATTTAAAAAGTTTTTCAACTGAGGGTCCATCCTAGGCCTTTTTTCTGATAAACTATTCGTTAAACCTAGAGATGACTTGAGGAGGCAAAATGATGACGATTTATGACCACATTTTGACAGAAGATGATTTTGTAAAACAGGATACATTGAAGTACCCGTTTGAGGAACGGGGACTTCAGTTCGGTGACGGGATTTATGAAGTCATCCGTGTGTATAACGGAAATTATTACTTAATCGATGAACACATCGATCGGCTGTACCGTTCAGCGGCAGCTGTTAAAATCGATGTCCCTTATAAAAAGGAAGACATGTACGAACGGCTGGATGAACTGCTTAAGAAAAATGGAATCGATGGAGATGCTAAAGTGTACATGCAAATCACCAGAGGCTCTGCACCGAGGGATCACGCCTTTCCTGATCAAACACAAGCCAACTTATATGCCTATGTGAAAGATCTTCCTCGTCCGGATTCATTCTTACGTGATGGCGTCAGTACCATTACTCAGGAAGATGTTCGCTGGGACTGGTGTTATATTAAGAGTTTAAATTTGCTCCCGAATGTCTTAGCTAAACAGACAGCAAAAGAACAAGGGTGTTATGAGGCGATCCTCCACAAAAATGGAGAAGTGACAGAGTGCAGCTCTTCCAACGTTTATTTTGTCCGTCAGGGGAAAGTGTACACCCACCCTGCAAAGAAGAACATTCTGCATGGCTGTGTAAGAATGAGGGTGGAGGCTTTCTGTAAGAGAGAAAATATTGAATTTATTGAAGAAGCCTTCCAACTAGAAGACCTTGCTTATGCGGATGAACTGTTTTTGTCCAGCAGTACCTCAGAAATCATGCCGATACTGAAAGTTGACGGGCAAACCATCGGAGATGGTCAACCTGGCTCTGTAACACGTAAGCTGCAAAAGTGTTATGAGGCAGATGCTCATATAACTCAGGAAGATTCTATCTTTACAAGCCAGACGGCAGCTGAATAGTAGAAAGCCCGACAGCCTTACGGCTGCCGGGCTTTTTATTATTTTATATGTGAAGGGATGAGAATCATAACTGGCACCCGTAAACCTCATTCGGTACCTGGTACGTCACGGTAAGGGACATCACGAGGGTAAGTCACACGAAAAGAGAGCAAGCGGCATAATAAATGGAGGACTGGGGATATGCTATAATGCTAAGGAAAAGAGGAAAGGAGCGGTCTTTTATGGGTAATGTAAAACTTGAAATGACAAAAGAACAATATGAAATTCTTGTTGAAATGGTGTTCTTAGGAACATGGATGGTCAATTCGACGAAATTGGAGCTGGATGAACAGTTCGAAGATGTAAGAGAACTTGTGTTGTCAAAATATAAAGAAGCGGATCTTGAGGATAAGGTTTCTTATCAGGAACAAATCGGTGTTCATGACCTTGATGTGGATTATGAATCAAAACTATTAGATACGCACGTGGAAGAATATGATGAGTTTAGCTTCTGGGATAAGCTGGTCGAGAAACTCGCCGAAAAAGAAATGACGGAAATCTACGGCCCGATGGACGGGAAGTTGACAGAAGAACAAATGGAAAAGCGGTTAGCTATTGAGGAAGAAATCGGTCTAAAACTTGAAGAGACAGGCGTGACGAAGCTCTCCTTTGAAGAATGAAGAAAAGCGTGATGACAGCATCACGCTTTTTGAGGCATTTTTTTCTTCGGTTCTGTCCACAGAGCAGCAATCGGCCTCGCCCATTGGAACGACCATTGAATGAGGGGCCCTAATAGCAAGGCGACAATCAATGTCCCAAAACCGACCGGGGCTCCGAGCAAAAAACCAATGAGAGCCATTCCGGACTCGGAGAAAATGCGCACCGTACTTTTTGACTGGTTGGTTTTTTCATTCATAATCATCATGAAGTGATCTAAAGGGATACGTGGGAATGGAGTTCGTAAATAAACAGAGATTCCCACAGCCGTGGCTAAGAGACCGAGTGAAAAAATGCCCCATTGAGCCCACCATGCTTCATACTCCATATTCTCAAGCATTCCGTATAGGAAGATATCTAATGTTCTTCCGCGGATGATAATTGGGATTAATGATTCGAATTTGGGTCGCTTATGCTCCAACTTTGCATTGACAAGTAATAGGATGACAAAAGCGACAATCATGACGCTTCCGACAGTGACAGGAAAATGCATGGAGAGGCCGACAGCAATGCTGTCTCCCGGACCGACTCCTAAACCGGATTTTATGATCAGCGCAAGGCCAAGACTTGAAACGACAAGTCCTGCAACATAGATGATAAACAGAAACAAATACTTCATAGGTAGACTCCTTTATGTGTCCACTTGTGCTCCGTTTATCATATCGTTTGGATTCTGTGATGTAAAGTTTCTGAACGGAGCGTTTGCCGATTGTTTAGAAGGGAAAGCAAGAAAGAGACTGGAAGAAAGGATGATACATATGCAGTACGCCGTTGTAACAGGGGCTTCTCGTGGCTTAGGAGAAGCGATTGCACGTCAGTTCATTTTAAAGAGTGTGAATGTGGTGGCTGTTTCCCGCTCAGGTAATGAAGAATTGAAGGACTTGGCAGATGAAAAAGGGGTGGATTTTCATCATGTCAGCTGTGACTTGAGTGACATAGACGATTTAAATCGAGGGCTTAATCAAATGGTCGAATATGTTTTCCACAAAGACACGCATTATGTTTATCTTGTCAATAATGCCGGGGTCATCGAACCTATTGATACAGTAGGTCAATTGGAAGCAGATGCTGTGCAAAAACACATGCAAGTCAATGTAACTGCGCCCATGCTTACCGTGAACCGATTCGTTAAGGAAGCGAATGAAAGAGACATCTCTCTTGGGATCATAAATATTACTTCTGGTGCAGCAGAGAAGACGATCCATGGCTGGAGTACATACAGCAGCTCCAAAGCAGCCATCAATCGTTTTACACAAACTCTGGCCCTTGAGCAGCAAGGGAGGGGTCACAGCATACTTGCCTATAGTCCAGGTGTTATCGATACAGACATGCAAGGCGAAATTCGTTCCTCTTCAGAGGATGCTTTTGCTGATGTGGAGAAGTTCCGCAAATTGAAAGAAGAAGGGGAATTACGCTCTCCTGATGAAGTGGCCAATGTATTGATGAACCTTTTAGAAGAACCGGATAAAATCGAAAATGGTCAGGTGTATAAGCTGTATGATTTAATAGGTAAATGAGTGAAGGAGCCCAGTGTTAAACCGGGCTCCTTTTAATATTCCAGCAGTTCAATTCTTGGAAATTGGTTGTGAGCTTCTACTCTTACCCGGCCTCCGATAGGGAAAGTGAAAATCGGGGTCGTATGTCCGAAGCTGGCATTATAGATGACTGGTATTTGATCGAGCTCTTTCTTAGAGTTGAGGATCTGAACAAGCGTTTCATCATCCATGTTTGATTCTTTTTGGAAGCGGCCGAATATGATTCCCCGTACACCATCGAAGTCAGGTTGATGGATCAAAGATTGTAAATCACGGTCGAAGGTGGCGGGGTCTGATAACAGGTCATCTTCAAGGAACAAGATTGTACCTTCGAGTGAAGGCATAAATGGCGTCCCCTGTAACAAGTTCAATGTACAAAGATTCCCACCTAAGGAGGTTCCTTCAGCTACTCCTTCATGAAGCACTTCATAGCCAGGGTTGGTGTGAAATTGTCGTTCGTGTTGATCCAAGTACCAGCGATCGTCACTCCAATCAAGCGCTGGGGGTATGTGTAGCTGTTCTGTTTTAGTGAATACTTTCATAAAATGATCGAACGTATAGTGGATACCTTTTTCCATGCCAAAAGTGGAGAAGTGAGGACCACTGTATGTGACCAGTCCTGTTTTTTGATATATCGTGTTAGACAGAGCCGTAATATCAGAATAGCCACAGAAAATTTTTGGATTCTTTTGGATGAGTTCAAAATCCAGATGGCTCAACAATTGGTTGCTGTCATATCCACCGAGAGTAGTTAAAATAGCTTTGACATTCGGATTAGAAAAAGCTTCGTGAATATCGGCAACTCTGTGATCGACAGGATTGGAGATGAAACGGCTGCTTTCTGCTGCATATGTACTAAAGGTTACCTTGAAACCCGCCTGATTCAATCGCTCAACGGCAAGATCCTGCTGTTCAGGTGCTACAATGGATAAACTTTTGGCGGGGGAGATTACTCGAATTTCATCTCCTTTTTTCAATTTCTCAGGAATCATGGATTTTCCTCCTTCGTTCATTAATAAATTACACAACTATACCAAAAAGTATGGTCTGCGTCCATCCACAATAAGAATATTTTGAAAATACTCCTGAAAGCGGATCGTATGTATAAGAAAGGAGGAGTTTTATGTTCTCAACCATTATCGGGATTATCCTTGTTGTTGTTTTTTTAGCTCTTATCTTCAGGTTTTTAGGCCAGTCCACGAGTAGTCGAACTCTTTCCTCTAAAAAAGATGACGCGACGTGGCAGCCTGGATTTCATCAGTTCGATCATTCAGATGGAGGTGGAGATGGGGGAGGCGAGTGAATCGTAACTCTCCATTCACTTTCTTAGAACGACTCCCTGAAAATGAGTGGGGCCATTTTCAACTTCATCCAATGGGATTTTGTGAAACGCTTCAAGCTTGAATTCAGTGCTCAGAAGAGATTGAAGAATATTGTCTTCATAAAAAGAGAAAAAGCGTTTAGGCTCATGAAAGTCTCCCTGCCAAATCCCTTCGTGGCTGATCCCGCCGTAAACTCCTAAATAAAAGAGTCCATCTTTTTTAAGAACACTCCGAATACCTCTGAGAACTTCAGGGAGATTCTCTTTGGGTACATGAAGCAGACAATTCAACGCCCAGACAGCATCAAAAGATTCTTCCGGAAACTGTAAGTCATCAAAGCTCATGACCTCTGCTTTCAAACCTTTTTCACGGCAGTGTTCCACCATTTCATCAGATAAATCCGTTGCGTAAACGTCGAGACCTTCCCGTGAAAAGAATAGACTGTCTTTTCCTGGTCCGGATCCAATTTCAAGCAACGAGTGTTTCTTCTCATCCCTTAATCTTTGCAAGAAAGCCATTCGCTCATCGATTTTCCAATCTTGTGTAGGTGATTGATTCCGTTGTTTCGACTGACGGTCATACGCTTCAGAGAGGTTCTTTTTTAGATCTTGCGGAATCAATGACTCTCTTCCTTTCTGTCATAAGTAATCGCAAGCATACCGTCTTGGTATGCTTTTGTCTCTGTAAGCTGCAATTCTTCTTCCTGGTCATGTTTTTGAAAAAGTGGAATGCCTTTGCCGATCAATGTTGGTTGAATGAAAATCCGGTATTCATCAATCAAGCCTGCGGATATGAAATAGTGAATCAGATTTGCTCCTCCGACGACCCAGATGCTTTTATTCTGTTCATTCTTCAGCATGTTCACAAGCGGGAGAATTTGTTCAGGCTGGAGGTATGTTGCGTATTCGTCGTGGCCTTCCCGCGTGTTACTAACCACATAGACATCTTTCATTTTGTAAGGGAACTCTTCAGCTAATTCAAAGATATGATCATACGTTTTTCTTCCCAAAAATACGGCATCAACTGTGTGGAAAAATTCTTCATATCCATAGTCTTCTTCTGTATCATCCCGCAGCCAGTCGATGCTGCCATCTTCTCTTGCGATGTAACCATCAGCACTTTGAGCAATGAATAAAGTGACTTTACCCATACGAACTCCTCCATTCTTTTGTCTTGTATTTCCAAGCCACTTCATCATATAATAAACGTAACTAAAAAAGAAGGGACTGACGGTTAAAGCAATGAAGTACTAATTCTGTTGCTAAACGAGTATGAGAATAAGAAACAACACTCGTTCCAGAAACAGGATTGGTCTGTCCTTTTTTAAAAGAAGGATTCTATTGCTTTAACATCACTCTTCACGTATGTTGTGGTGTGCCCAAAAGCGATGGCGGACTTAAACCTCTCTGGAACGATTCAGGGAGGTTTATTTATGTTAAACATGCATGCAGTCAATATACAATATCAGATCGGGAGCCGGGACATTCTGGATATAAAAGAATTGAGGATTCATGAAGGGGACCGTATTGGTCTAGTAGGAAGGAATGGAGAAGGAAAAAGTCTCTTGTTGCAGTACTTGTTAGGGGAACTCGATGTAGACCCTCAAGTGGAATGGCACACTTCCTATGCATGGCTGAAACAGATGAATGAAGAAGAATGGAAAACTTCCTCGATGAGTGGTGGAGAAAAAACACTCGCGCGTCTGGAGCAAGTGTTTGAAAAGGGCCATTCATTGCTTTTTCTTGATGAACCAACCAACAACCTGGACTGGGAGCATATCGAATCATTAGAAGAAGACCTTCTCCATCATAAAGGCGCCTATATCCTTGTTTCCCACGATCGAATGCTGCTCAATCGGTGCTGCAATAAAATCTGGGAACTTGAGCAAGGTGAGATAACAGAATACCACGGGGATTATGATTTTTATGAAGCACAAAAGGAACTTGAACGAAAGCAGAAATACGAAAAGCATGAACAGTATGTAAAGGAAAAGAAAAGAATAGAAGAAAGAATCCGCCAGAAGCAGTCCCAATCCAAGGGGATGAGAAAACCTCCGAAAAGAATGGGGAGCTCTGAGTGGCAGCTGGGAAAAAACAAAGCGGCGGCCCACCAAAAGAAGGTAGAGCGTGTCGGTAAGACCTTGGAACGCAGGTTGGATCGTCTTGAGAAGACAGAAAAGCCGATGGAATGGGATCAAGTGAAAATGGAGTTCAGTAAATTGAACCCATCAAGTAAAAAAGTATTGGGGACGGTGGGAGAAACTGAAGTCCAGGCGGGATCTAAGTTTCTTTTTACCAGCCCTAAATTGTCATTGAAGAATGGGGCGAAAACAGCCTTCATCGGTGGAAACGGAACAGGAAAATCCACCTTTATCCAACACCTTTTAAGAACAACGGAGTGGCTCTCTCCAGGAGTAGAAGTCGGGTACTTTCACCAGACTTTGGAAGATTTGCCCTTAGAGAAGAAAGTGTACGACTATGCAAGTGCAGGAAGTTTACTATCCGAAACTACCATTCGAATCATTCTTGCACGCTTACGGTTCTTTGCTGATGATATGAACAAAACCATAGCCCAGTTAAGTGGAGGAGAGCGTGTGAAGCTGTCTCTCGCGAAACTCATAGCTAGCGGGGCGACTTTCCTCCTGCTGGATGAACCGACAAACCATCTGGACCTCGAGGCTATTCAAGCTTTAGAAAGGTTGATTTGTGATTTCCCATGAACGATTCTCTTTGTGACTCATGATCGCACTTTCATCGAGAGAACAGCGGACCAATTATGGATGATTGAAGATTCGAGACTGAAAACTTTTGACGGTACTTGGAAGCAATGGGAAGAGTATGTACAGAATCCACCCGTTGCAGACAAAGAAGTCTATGACCAGATGGCATTAGAAACAAGATTGTCGGAACTCATCAGTCGACTGAGCATGCCTGGCCCGAATGATGATGTTGACGATTTGGAGTCTGAGTATCAACAAACGTTGTCCCAACTAAAGAAGCTGAAAATGGATTGAAAAAAAGCGACCATGGCCATGGTCGCTTTTTTTATGATAAGGAAGGTCTTTGTGTTCATCTCGCGATTGCTTTTCCAGGCTACCGAGCCCTCTCGACTTTCTTGGCCTCTTTGTTATTTTTCAAAAACATATAAAGCGAAGCACCAAAGATCGTGAAGTAACCGAGGATGCTAAAGATATCGGGTACTTGATCAAATAAAATGATACTGATGAGTGCTGAATAGACGACTGTGGAATAGAAAAAGATAGAGATCTCTCGTGCCGGTGCGAATTTGTAAGCGATGGTCAAGCCGAATTGTCCTAACGTAGCAAATGCACCAGCGGATAGTAGGTACACCCATTGTTTCAGGCTCATTGGTTCATAGAAAGCAATGGTGAAAGGGAGCAGGGTGACCGTTGTGAAAAATGAAAAATAGAAGACGATGGTATAAAACTTTTCTTTATCTCCCAAAACACGAAGCAAAGTATAAGCGCCAGCCGCAAACACAGCAGAGAAAATCCCTGCGAGATAAGGGATGAATTCCACTGAAAATGCCGGTTTAATAATGAACAGAGTACCAATAAACGCGATAATAATTGCGATGATTTGATACAAACGTGCTTTCTCTTTCAAGAAGATGGCTGAAAAAATAATTAACAGAAACGGGCTGAGTTTGTTAAGCATATCCGCGTCTGACAGCACGAGATTGTCAATGGCATAGAAAAACAAAACCATTCCGATCGTACCAAGTGCAGAACGTGAGAGCAGCAGCTTTTGGTTTTCCTTTTTACCAAATAAACGTTCTTTGTTGTATAGGACAAAACAAAAAGCGATAATGGCTGATACAATATTACGGAACAAAGTCTTTTGAACAGTCGGAACGTCTCCAGACAGCTTGACGAGTGCCGCCATCATAGAGAATCCGAAGGCAGATATGAGTAGAAGTATGATTCCTTTATTTCGATTGCTCATGATGGTTCCTCCAGTTGTACTTAGGTTGTGCAAAAAAAACACCTTTACCATCCTAATACAAAAAATCATTGAAAGAAAGCCAGATGCACTTCTACCACAAAAGCTCCCGTTAGTGGAAGACTCAGTTTCGAGACAATTGAGTGGTTCTAGGGGTTTCGAGAAAAGGTTCGCTTTCCATGGGGCGGGCGGTGAGCCTCCTCAGGCTACGCCTTCCGGGGTCTCACCTGTCCCACACGTCTCATAGGAGTCTCACCGTTTCCCTCCGCCCCTTTGCCATGAAAGATTCTCGAAACCACTCCTAAAAGGTCAGCTCGTATGATCATGGGAAGTGGATGACTAGTACACCTCAACAGTACATTAAAGCTTGATCCACAGCGCTTTACACCTCTAATAGTTTGATGATGGAAGAATCATCCAATTTGGTGCAAGGGATCGTTTTTCCCTTACACCGAATGTGGTAATTGGGAAAGCTGCGAGACTCCTGCGGGAATGGATGGACTGGCAAGACCCCACAGTGCGTAGCACGAGGAGGCTTGCCGTCATCCCCGCAGGAAAGAAAGTAGCTTCCCGACCACCCCTGACGCCCAACATAGCAACGAACCCCGGAAACAACATAATAGAACATAGTGGATTGTGTATATACACAACCTTAAAAAATGCGGTATACTTTGGGTAGTCAAGGAGAAGGAAAGGGCGATAGAAGTTGATATGTTCTCAACCAATATTTGAGAGAACGCGTGTCATAGAAAATAATCAGCAGCTTTATTTAGAGAAAGAAGACAAACTGAAGCTGTTTGAAACGAGGGTCGTGTCACCGAAGGAAACTTTTCCTCTTCATGCTATCCATGATGTTTCATATCGAAAATCTTCGCCCATGTATGGAATACTTTATCTGCATACGCACAAAGGTGTACGCGCTTATATGGTGAAAGAAGATCCTAGTCCTTGGATGAAAAAGTTAAAAGCCTATCTTAAAAGTGATATAAATTAAAGGATATAGGACGTGATGGAGTGAAAGTGATTGAAGAGAATGACCGTATTTATCTTCGGGAAGTCTTACTTGAAGATTGGTCAGCTTTTCACCCTTATTCATCGAATGAAGAGACGGTAAAACACCAGCCGTGGGGACCAAACACAGAGGAAGACAGTCTCTTTTTCGTCCGTCAAGTGATTATTGATCGAAAACAAAGGCATAGAAGCCGCCACGTGTTTACTATTATAGAGAAAGAAATCGACCGAGTGGTTGGTAATATAGAGATGAATATCAGAGACTGGGATGGTGTTGGGGAAATCGGCTTTATCATTCACCATGATTATTGGGGAAGAGGTTTGGCGACCGAAGCCGTTCAATTGATGGTCAATTATTGTTTTAAACACTGTGAACTTCAACGAGTGGTGGCAACATCAAATCCGGAGAATATCGGATCGATCAAGGTACTTGAAAAAGTCGGAATGATTAGAGAGGGAACTCTTAGGAAGGATTTGCTTGTGAAAGGGAAGTGGCAGGATTCTTGTGTCTACAGTATGTTGAGGGAAGAATGGATAGATAAAAGCGCAAGGCTTTAAGCCTTGCGCTTTTATTATGAGGCATTTAGTTTGTCATTGACTGTAAGTCGTTGGACAAGTTGAGAGCTGTCCTTATTCAATCCAACCATCTCAACATTAATATCACGTTCTTCATACTTCGTTACAAGTTTATCAATAGCAGCCACAGCCGAGTCATCCCAAACATGGGCATGGGTAAAATCGATGACTACATGAGATGTTTGAACATCATAGTCGAAATGCTTAATCAAGCTGTCTGTGGAAGCAAAGAAGACTTGCCCACTGACATGGTAAACCATTCTTTCTGCATTCTTGTCGAATACTTCCTCAACTTTTACTTTTGAGATCTTAGCAACGAAGAAAATAGCGCTCAAGATGACACCAGCAATAACACCTTTAGACAGGTCATGAGTTTGTACTACTGTACCAACGGTTACTACCATGACGATACTGTCTGTAATTGGCGTCTTTTTGAAGCGTGTGAGCGAGCTCCAATCAAACGTTCCGATGGATACCATAATCATGACTCCAACAAGGACGGCCATAGGAATTTGAACGAGGAGATCATTGAATACAATAATCAGCAGCATCATGAATATTCCTGCTACGAGTGTTGATAATCGTCCACGTCCGCCTGAAGAGACGTTAATAACGGATTGACCGATCATGGCACAACCAGCCATTCCACCAAAGAACCCTGAAACAACGTTAGCCATTCCTTGTCCTCTGGCTTCTTTGTTTTTATCACTCACAGTATCTGTCATATCATCTACAATCTGTGCAGTTAATAATGATTCAAGTAACCCTACAAAAGCAAGAGCTAATGAGATAGGGAAAATAATTTGTAGTGTTTCAAACGTCAATGGGATATCTGGTAGTAGAAAAATAGGCAACGTACTGGATAATTCACCCATATCTCCTACTGTTTTCAATCCAGCTCCTGTCGTAATGGCTATGATTGTCATTACAACAATAGCCACAAGTGGTGATGGAACGGATTTTGTAAACCTAGGTAGTATATAAATAATAGCTAATGAACCAACTACCATCGCATACATAGCTAACCCTGCCCCTTCAAAATGGACAAGTTGTGATGAGAAAATAAGAATGGCTAAGGCATTCACAAATCCAATCATGACAGACCTAGGAATGAACTTCATAAGCTGACCAATCTTCAATGCACCTAAAGTAAACTGTAGAATTCCCGTCAAAATTGTAGCAGCCAGTAGATACTCTAAACCATGGTCCTTGACTAAAGTAACCATCAGGACGGCCATAGCTCCGGTCGCGGCAGAAATCATACCTGGACGACCACCCATAAAAGCAATGACGACAGCGATACAGAAGGAAGCGTACAATCCTACCATGGGGTCGACTCCAGCGATGATAGAGAAAGCGATCGCTTCAGGGATGAGCGCCATAGCGACAACTATGCCTGAAAGCACATCGTTTTTTACGTTTCCAAACCATTGTTGTTTAATTGTTTCTGTGTTCAATTGCGCACCTCTTTCTATTATTTTTGTTTTGTATTGTCCGTGACAATACGGAAATCCGGCAAGAACGATCAGATTATATCACCTATAAGGGATATTACATAACCCCATGTAAGCGCATAAATAAATATTTCTCTCTTTTTTTCTCTCTTTTTCGCTTATATAGACCCAAACTATACAAAATTTATTTTATTGGTTGTTATTTAATGACAGTTTTTTTACCTTTATAATAAATGAACATGGTAAAATGAAAGCAATAGATGAATATGGACTGGGGGAATTCCGATGTATAAGAAGATATTAGTAGCTGCAGATGGATCCGAACACTCCATACGGACGGCCGAACGTGCTGCGGAGCTTGCCAACTTGCAAGGGGACGGAGAGATTACAATTGTTTATGTGATCGACGGCGAGCAATCGAAATCAGATGTTTTATCCGAAGGGGATCAAGTTTTAGTAGAACAGCGTCGGCAACGGAGGTTGAAACCAATTGAAGAAATTCTTCAGGAGAAAAATGCTTCGTATCAAATAAACATACAACATGGTGAACCGGGTCCAACGATCGTTAAATATGCAAATGAAAATAACTTTGATCTTGTAGTCATTGGAAGTAGAGGTTTGAACACCCTGCAGGAAATGGTATTAGGAAGTGTAAGCCATAAAGTGGCGAAGAGAGCGAAATGCCCAGTAATGATTGTGAAATGAGTTCATGATAACCTAAAAGGGGTATCAGAATGCTTCCAAAGCAGGTAACATTCTTGACTTTTTCTTTGGAGGCTAAATATCAATGGGACGATAGTGGAATATAAAAAAGCTCTGAGTTTTTACTCAGAGCTTTTTTAAAGTTTTAAACAATTTTATAGTATTTTTTTTGAACCATGCGATTCAGGAAATATTGGGTAATGGCAGTGATGATCAACAATATAAGGATCAGCATACTGCTCACAGACCAAACCCCTTCCAAGCCACTATTCCACAAAATAAGAATGACGACTCCGAAGACCGCAGCTTCCAGGGCTAGAGGAACAATTCCAATAAACCTTCCTTTAAATACTTCTCTCTCATCCGTCCAATTCAGCTTAGGACTGTATAAGTCGATCATAAGCCCAGCAATGCTTGCGACCCAGCCTGTAATTAAAGAAATTACAAACCAGAGCAGCCAGATGATAAAAGGTACTTTAAGGACGATTAATGCGGCCAAACTTAAAAGCAGGATGGAAAGTAAATTCATGAAAAAAGAAACGAGTAACTTGCTTAAAATGACCGTCGATGATGGAATCGGCAAGTACAAATGGTTGAACCAGCTCTTTCCATCTCTGGAAATGGAAGAAAAGGAGGCGGGGTTGATTCCAAGTGCGACAACTGTGAGCCCAAACATCCCTAGAATGACTTTCTTCCCTTCTATTACATTGAGCTGCGTGCCCCATCCTGTCAGTGGTCCGTTGGGGTCCAACAGAATAATAACAATCAAAAATATAGGAAAGAAAAGGCTCTGTACGACAATTTGTGTAAAGAAAGTCGGTGTTCGAAAGATGATACGCATTTCTTTTTGCCATAAGCTCGTTAATAGAGACTGCTGCTTTACATGCTTCTGAACTTTTTCCTCGTCAAACTCGCTGCGCTTCCCGCCGGATAACCCTAATACACCTTTAAAGTATAATTTTTGTCCAACTGTAAGGAACAACACAATCGCCACTAAAGATAAGGCGATAAACACTAAAAAGTAAAAAAGTCCAGTCCAGGACCCTATTTCAGTAAGTGCGATACTACTGAAGTAAGCAGTTGGGAAAAATTTCGTAACAAGTTCAAGGAGAGCGTTTTGCTGGGTCAACATTTCCGCGACATTAGCTGTACCTGAATCCAATCGTAGCAGTACATTGATCCCGATAGCAAAGGCAAACCCAAGGAGTCCAACGAGAACTTTCGTCCGATCTTTATTTCTTGAAATGTTAGCGAAACGCATGATAAACATTAAGACGATAGCAGTCAATACGAAAGGAATAATCGGCGTCAAAGCCCAGACGATGACCGCAAGTAGGTAATATAGAGCTCCAGCCCCACTATGTAAGCCATAAAATACGAGGGAAGGGAGCAGCAATATCGTATTTAAACCGTATAATGATAGAAATGGAACAGCAGATTTTCCGAATAATATTTGATACGGTTGAAAAGGTAAAGAAATAAATGACTCTACATCTTCGGCGAAGTAAAAAGAACTGAGTACAGTCCCTATACTTGTGAAACAGAAAATAAAAGTCATCATGACAAACAATAATCCAAGAATGACCCCTTCGCTTCCTAGTGGTTCAAGGGCAGCATACATGTTACCAATGATGCCCTGAATGAAAAATAAGATGAGCAGACCGAAAGGAATCATCATTAAACCAATGATGACAAACCCGAATTTTTCCGTGCTGCTTTTATTAGCCATGGACAACTGCATTTTGACCATGACACGCATCAATTTCCATGCTTTATTCATTCTGCGTCAGCTCCATGAACAATTGCTCCAGATTATCATCATCTTTAAATTGCTGTCTCATCTCAGCCATATTTCCCTTGAACTGCACATGGCCATTGTTAATGATTGCGACTTCATCACATAACTGTTCTACTACTTCTAAAACGTGGGTGGAAAAAAAGACGATTTTCCCTCTTCTGGCGTGGTCGCGCATCATTTCCTTTAGTGTGTAGGAAGACTTCGGGTCAAGCCCCGTTAACGGTTCATCAAGAATCCATACGTCTGGGTCATGAAGCAGTACACCACTGACAACAATCTTCTGTCTCATACCATGGGAGTAGGTCTGTATATGATCATTCAACGCCTCATAAATCCCGAAGCTTTTCGTCAAATGTTCAATTTTTTCTTTTCGGATATCTTTTGGGACTTCGAACACATCAGCAATGAAATTCAAATATTCGATTCCTTTTAACCTGAGAAAGATGTCAGAACGGTCAGGGACATACCCAAATTGATGCTTTGCTTTCATCGGTTCTTTCGCCACGTCGATACCATTCATAATGATCGAACCTTCATCAATGGGCAAGATTCCGGTCATCATTTTGATTGTTGTTGATTTTCCAGCTCCGTTCGGACCGAGGAAGCCGAAGATTTTACCATCTGGAACAGAAAGATCAAGGTCTTTCACCGCTTGCTTACCTGCGAAGCTTTTAGAGATGCGATTGATTTCTATCATAATTTCACCCTTTGCTTAAGTTGCTTTCCTCTTTTCTATACGAAAGAAAAGGGGAAATGTTTCAATTTTCCAACCCGCTGCCTTTATTCAATTCCTCTGCTTATTGAAGAATATGGCAGGATTGTGGAAGACTCAGTTTCGAGACTTTCCGGGGGTCGTTGCCCGGGTTGAGCGCCAGGGGTGGTTGGGACGCTACTCGCTTTCCTGTGGGGGAGTGGCAAGCTTCCTCGGACTTCGTCCTGCGGGATCTCGCCTATCTCCTTCTCCCACGGGAGTCTCGCAGCTTCCCAACCACCCCATTCGATATATGCGTGAAACGAACCCCTTACCGAGTATATGAATCTTTAACAAATCATGATCTATAGTCATAAAGCGCTCTTTAACATGCTTTTTTTATTCATAATAGCGGTGGAAATATGTATATGGCTTGTTTTCCTTAGAAGATAAAAGCTCCCTTTTCCGCAAGTGGTTTCGAGATACTTATATGGCAAAGGGGCGGAGGGGAATGGCGAGACTCCTGCGGGAAAAAAGTGCAGGGTGAGACCCCACAGGACGAAGTCCGAGGAGGCTCAAAAGAATAGAGGAAGTTCGATTAAGTTCGGCACGTCCTGTGCCAACATCGAACGACCCCACTTCGTGTGGAGCCCCGCGGAAAGCGAGCTATTCCCCGCAGCCCCATCCACTCAACAAAAGTCTCGAAACTGAGTCTTCCACAATAGGGAGCTTATGTGGAATTGTCTAATTGATTATAGAAAGAGGACCATATGATCTTCGTCTAAATAGCGATCAGGTAACTTGATGGCTTTTTCCTCTGTGCCGTACGTGTGGAAGCCGAGTTTTTTATACAACTCCTGTGCTGGGTGATTATCTGTAACTACGCTCAAATGAAGGACTTCCAGCTCAATGGCACGGGCAAATTGAATTAACTCGTTGATCAAAAGTTCTGCGCCACCTTTTCGTCTATGATCTTTGGTTATGTACATGGCTACAATGGAAGCTTTGTGGGAAAACTTTGGATGAGTTTCTTTCACTAAGGTGACGACACCTGCCAGCGTTTCCTCAACAAATAGCCCAAACGTACGGGAGGTCTCACCTTCAAGCCTCTCTGCAATGGTGTTGATCGGATCAGGCCGTTGTTTTTCCTGTTCATATGTAGTGATAAACGCATCAGGATTGGTGAGTAGCGCCTCAAGTCTCAAATCGTAATATTCTTTAGCATCCGCTTGATTCAATTCGCGTACTTGCATAGTCGATGACCTCCTTCGGTTGTTCCTAGACTAGCGAAAAACTATGGTAAAGTAAAGAGAGAACGTATTCAATGACTGAGGTGATCTTATGACTGAAAAGGAAAAGATGCTGGCAGGCCAATTGTATAAATCCTGGGACGAAGAATTGACGATGGAACGTTCACGCGCTAAACAACTGACGTATCAATTGAACCAGACGAAAGATACAGAAGACCATTATCGTAAGCAGTTGATTCAAGACCTTTTTGGTACGATTGAAGGGGAGATGGGACTCGAACCCCCATTTTATTGTGATTATGGTTACAATATTCATGTAGGGGACGGGTTTTTTGCTAATTACAACTGTGTATTTTTGGATGTCTGTGATATTCGAATCGGAAAAAGAGTGTTGATTGGCCCCAATGTCCAATTGTACACGGCCACTCATCCAATGGATCGAAAAACAAGGGCAAGTGGATTGGAGTCGGGCAAACCGATTACCATCGGTGATGATGTATGGATCGGAGGAAGTGCTGTCATCAACCCAGGAGTGACCATTGGAGAGAACGTCGTAATTGGCTCAGGGGCAGTGGTGACGAAAGATGTTCCGCCTAATGTGTTTGTAGCTGGAAACCCTGCAAAGGAAATTCGAAGGGTAGACTGAATTCAAAAGGGTAGTCGTTCCTCCAATTTTTCGTTATCATACTAGAGGATACATGCATACGTAATAGAAAAAGAGAGGATTGAGCAAATGATCAAACGTAAGAGTCAAAGAGAAATTGAAAAGATGCACGAAGCTGGAAAGCTTCTTGCGAGTGTTCATAAACAACTGCGCACGTTTATTAAACCCGGCGTAACGACTATGGAAATCGAAAATTTCGTTGAAAAGTACTTAGCCGAACGTGGAGCCACGGGTGAGCAAAAAGGTTACCAGGGGTATGAATTCACTACATGTGCTTCCATCAATGATGAAATCTGCCACGGTTTCCCACGCCAGGAAAAATTGAAAGAAGGCGACATCGTGACCATTGATATGGTCGTTAACTTGAATGGCTTTCTCGCAGATTCCGCTTGGACGCATGCCGTCGGAGAGATTAGTGAAGAAGCTCAAAAGTTGATGGATGTCACGAAAACTTCTCTTTATAAGGGGATTGAGCAAGCTGTACCTGGGAACCGCATTGGCGATATCGGCCATGCGATCCAGTCCTATGCAGAAGCAGAAGGTTATTCCGTAGTCCGTGACTTCACAGGACATGGAATTGGTGATTCCATTCATGAAGACCCTTATATTCCTCACTTTGGTGCTGCTGGAAAAGGAGCGCGATTGAAAGAGGGGATGGTTATAACGATTGAACCAATGATTAATATTGGTGCTTGGGGAAGCCAGATGGATGAAAACGACTGGACAGCACGTACGACCGACGGTTCGCTTTCTGCTCAATACGAGCATACCGTAGCCATTACAAAAGAAGGTCCTTTCATACTTACTGAACAGGACGAAGAATAAGCAAAAAGAAGGCTCTCCATTGAGCCTTCTTTTTTTATTGAAGAATATGGCATGATTGTTGAAGGCTCAGTTTCGAGATGTTTCCGGGGGGCGTTGCTATGTTGGGCGTCAGGGGTGGTCGGGAAGCTACTCGCTTTCCTGCGGGGATGACGGCAAGCCTCCTCGTGCTTCGCACTGTGGGGTCTTGCCAGTCCATCCATTCCCGCGGGAGTCTCGCAGCTTCCCAACCACCCCTTTCGGTGTAAGGGAGAAACGAACCCTTGTACCAAATTGGATGGGTCTTTCACTATCTAACTGTTAGAGGTGTAAAGCGAAGTGGATTAAGCTTTAACGTACTGTTGAGGTGTTCTAGTCATCCACCTCCCATAATCATAGAAGCTGACCTTTTAGGAGTGTTTTCGAGAATCTTTCATGGCAATGGGGCGGAGGGAAACGGTGAGACTCCTATGGGACGTGTGGGACAGGTGAGACCCCGGAAGGCGTAGCCTGAGGAGGCTCACCGCCCGCCCCATGGAAAGCGAACCTTTTCCCGGAGCCCCTAGAACCACTCAATTGTCTCGAAATTGAGTCTTCCAGAATAGGGAGCTTTAGTGAAGGAAGGTTGTTTCATTTAAGTAATAAAAAAAACTCCCCTATGAAAGGGGAGTTTTTTATACGTTCTTATTTTTGAACGTTAGCTGCTTGTGGTCCACGCTGACCTTCTTCAATTTCGAAAGTTACAACTTGTCCTTCTTCAAGAGACTTGAAACCTTCTTCTTGAATAGCGGAGAAGTGTACGAAGACGTCGTCTTGACCTTCTACTTCGATAAATCCAAAACCTTTTTCTGCGTTAAACCATTTTACTGTACCTTCAACCATGTACGTTACCTCCTGCGTGGAAAAACTCCACATTGTATTACTATTCTTGCTCTTCAAGTTCCATCAAGACGACATCTTACGAAACATCTTCTCTTGCATGAATCTGATCGAACAACGAATAATTAACCTTAGTATAACAGATGGACTAAAGGAATGAAAGCCCTGTTAGGAAAAAGTTTTCCCAACTACTGGGAATGTTCATTCCTGGGGCTGGGTGAGGTAAGCTTGATTCATCAAGGAGAATAGAGACTTCTCTACAATGGCATCGACCTCAGTGTTCTGAATGCGGGCGAGATCATAGAGTGGACGTCCTTGCTCCAATAAATGTTCAACGATCAGATAGCCGGTGTAATTGGCCTCTTTTTCAAAACCGGAAGCACCTGTACCTTTTGTAAACGAATAAAGGGCTTCATAATCGGTGCGGTGGAGGTGCGGTTGGATGTTCATCATGACACGGTTCGGTTCACGACTGCATTTTTCCTGTTCCCAGCATAATGGGAAGTCGATCATGCCGCTCTCTTCTAGGACTTCTTCGGTTGTGTGGGCTGCCATCCCTTCCCGGAAGATCAACTGCCCTAATGTTCGTGTATGGCTTGGAGCAAGTCCGGATTGGCTGCAGTGTACGACACGTGTCAACTCTTGAATCAATCGTGTCCGGCTGGATGATAGTTCGACAGGGAAGCAAAGGGTATAATGCTGGTTCTTTTCCATGATGAATGGATCTGTTTCAAACGTTCCAACAAAAAATATGACGGTCATTCTTACGGGCGATGTACAGTGGAGGATTTGTTTAATGGACTCTACATAACCATTCACCTCTAAAGGGCCAATATCAAAATATTGAATTTTGTCATAGACTTGTTCGTATCTATTCCATGCATAGTCAATCATTTCTTTAGCTAGCTGCCCTTGTTGATAGCCGGGTGGGGTGTAGGGAAAAGCATATTGATCGGTCCACAATTCATAGCGTTTGTGAAGCGGTGTTTGGGAGGCTTGGTCATAAAACGTAAGGAAACGATCCAACATTTGTTTGCATTTGACATCATCCATGATGATCCCTCCGAATGTTTAAGTATTAGTCAAAAATTCCAGGCGTTTCTTCCAAACGGTGTGTGCGTCTTTACCTATCCAAATCAAATGACTATCGGAGTCGACTTCAAAAATTTCGCAATCAGGTACGGAAGACTTCAATAATAGAGCATTCGTGTAGGGAACACTGCGATCTTTCTGAGAATACATACCAAGAACAGGTATCTGAATGCTGCTTATATCCGGGGTTTCGTGTTCAAGATCTGTGACAAATCCTCTTCCGGATTGAGAACTCGCTAGCATATCTACAATAAAACGGCGGTCGTTAGGGGTAAGGTTGTTCAAGTAATCTTCAACATTCTCTGTTGTCAAATCAGCAAGCAATTGTTTCAACACCAAATCAGGGAAAAATTTCAGCATGGTTCGGAGGCTACTCCAAACGATTTTTTCGGCTGGTCCAAAAAGGAGCGAGGCTCTTTTCTTGATATCACTTTCCCATGAAGTAAGGAGTGCTGCTTCAAGAAGCAAACGGTCCACCCGGTCTGGGTGGTGAACTGCTAGAGCAATGCCCGTAGGACCAGCCGCCGATATAGAGATGACATTCACTTTTTTTAGTTGGAGATGATCGAGTACTTCAACGATTGTATCGGCAAAATCCTCAGGAGTACGACCTGTGGAAACCTCTGTGTAATCGTAACCAGGGCGAGAGATCGTGAGTAGTGAGAACCCTTCATAAATTAGACTGCTGTGAGATAAGTCTGTATCTCTTGTGGAGTGTCCACCTTTCAATAACAAAACAGGAGGGCCGGACCCTTTATATGTAAACTCTACTATTCCTTTGGATGTATCGAGGAGCATCGTCGTCAATGGGTTCATCCCTTTCTTTCTTCATTTTTCCATACATTCAATATAAGCTATAATGAAAGAAAATGAAACATCAGACGATTCTGAAAAAGGGGGTTGAAAAATGAGAATTGTGTCGATTTGTCCTAGCAATACTGAAATTGTCGCTAATCTTGGGCAGACCCACCTGTTGGTTGGTGTCGATAATTATTCTGATTATCCCGAAGAAGTGGAACACCTTCCGAAGCTTGGTCCTGATTTATCCATTGATATCGAAAAGGTTGCTTCTCTGAAGCCGGACCTTGTATTAGCATCCTTGTCTGTGCCTGGAATGGAAAAAAACATTGAAGGGCTGGACGACTACGACCTGCCCTATATCATATTGAATCCGAACACGTTATATGAGATTTCTGAAGATATTCGTCGTGTAGGAAAGGCGATTGGAGTAGAAAAGATAGGAAATCACCATGCGGATGCTTTTTTGAAAGAATTGGAAGAGTTCAGACATTGTTCCAAGCAGGTGGAAAAAAAGCCTTCTTTGTATTGGGAATGGTGGCCGAAACCGGTATTCACACCAGGGAGATTGAACTGGTTGAATGAAATCAGTGAACTTTCAGGCGGGGTTAACCTCTTTTGTGATCAAGAAGTAGCCAGCTTTCAAACGGATTGGGAAGAAGTCAAAAAACGTGATCCTGATCATATATGTATGGTGTGGGTAGGGGTGAAGGAAGAAAAAATGAAGCCTGAACTTATTAAGAAAAGACCGGGGTGGTCTGAACTCAAAGCTGTAAAGCACGATCGTATTCATGTGCTGGAAGAGTCCCTTTTTTGCCGTCCAAGTCCCCGTTTACTTGAAGGACTTAGAAAAATTTTTGATATTGTCAAACACGAAAACAGCAAGTAATTGTACTTACTTGCTGTTTAGTGAAGCTTCCGTTTATGTTTAGGAACAGCCAGTTCTTTGAAATTAGCGGCTAGGTCGTTTAGTTGTTTGGAAAGCAGTTCTCCTTCCATCGGCAGACCGTGGCCGGTAATGGCTACTGATGGCTGAAGAGATGAGAGTTCTTTCACTGACTTTTCCGCTTCCTCCCAGTTATGAGTGAAGTATGCAGGCGGTCCGTGAACGTGCTGGTGTTGAATAAACACAGCCATACTGGATTCCTGTTTAACTGTAATAAAAGCATCACCTGCAATGAGCGTCTTGTCCTTATCTCGAAACAGAGCGATATGGCCCGGTGTATGTCCAGGTGTGTGAATGAAGCGCCACTCTTCAAGGAAAGGAATGCTTCCATCGTTTGGGAGCGGATGGATGTATTTACTCAAATCGGCTTGATGAGTGGGAAAGAAAGGCGATAGAAGCGAAAATAACCCGCCCCCGACGGTTGCATCGCCTACGGGGTAATCTCGTTTACCTGTGACATAATCCATTTCCATTGGATGAATGTATATAGGAACTTTCCATTTTTCTGCTAGTTGTTTTGCTGAACCGACATGATCGAAATGACCATGCGTTAAAATAATGGCTTTCGGTTTTGCCTGTCCATATCTCTTTTCCGCGGCTTCCATAATCCGTTTGCAATAATGTCCGATTCCACAATCAATGAGGACCCAATCATCAGCTCCCCTCTTTACCAATAAAGATAACGTTGACAATTAGCGTACGGTAAAAGGCGATATCATCCAGTACTTGTTCAGCTTCTGCATGCCCCATATGATATTCTTCGTTCGAATGATCCTCATGTTCCATTTGATCCATGCCCATCACCTCAATCTCCCAGTGTTTTTATTTAGTGTAAGTCAGAAAAGGGGAATTATTCACCGTCCCTTGCTTTAACCATTAGAGGCTCGTGCTGCCGTGACCGTACCAGGTGCCGGACACCCATTTCCGGTGTCCGGCACCAAAGCGTGTGCGTCCGGTGCCAAACTTCACGCAGAAAAAAAAGGACCGCCTCTAAGGGGAGAGGCGGTCCTTTGTCTATTAATTCGCTTTATCAAGTGGTTGAACCTTCGCTTGCTTTGGGGTTAGGGTTTTCCCTGTCATTCCAAATAAAATGGTGAGCAAAGGGCTGAGTAAGCAGAAGAAAGCAAATGGCAGGTAATCAAGAACAGGTACACCGAGAACACCGGATAGGAAAACACCACACACACTCCAAGGTACAAGCGGGTTGATGACGGTTCCGGCGTCTTCTAGTGTTCTGGACAAGTTCTTCCTTGCTAGTCCTGCTTTTTCATAAATGTCCTGAACTGGTAAGCTTCTCCTGTAAGCAAAATGGACAAATATTGTTCACCAATGGCAATGTTGATTCCGATTGCTGTAAAAGCAGTGGACAGCGTAGCGGATCGTGCTGATTTTAGCGACTCCTGTACGCGGGTTAATATCGAAGGAATGATTCCGGTAACAAAGAACAGTCCCCCAAGAGCTAGGGCAAGAATAACTAGAGATACCGTGAAGAGCATGCCGTTCATTCCACCTCGTGTCAAAAGTTCGTTGACTATGTCATTTCCGGAATCTCCCTGGAAGCCGTCAAACCATGTCCCGAAGAGAGCGCCCCACTCCATGACACCGCGGAAGCCGGCGATTAGTGTGGCGACAATACTGCTGATGGCAAGGGATAGAAAAGCCGGGCGTTTGGTGACTGTCATAAGCACAAGTAAAGCCAATGGAATCCATGAGGTCCAGTGCATCAAGCCTGTTTCACTAAGACCGGCTTGGAAGGTGTTCAGTTGCTCAACGTCTGGTCTTCCGTCTGGAGACAGAATCATGAACAGGATAAAGGTAATCACAAAAGCAGGAACCGTAGTCCATGCCATGTTTTTAATGTGGTCAAACAAATCGACTTTAACAACAGTGGATGCCAGGTTGGTCGTATCGGATAGTGGGGACATTTTGTCACCAAAGAATGCCCCGGATACAATGGCTCCAGCTGTCATGGCTAAGGATACATCCATCGATTGAGCGACACCGATGAGCGCTACCCCAACCGTCGCTGCTGTTGTGAATGAGCTGCCTAAGGCAACACCGACAACAGCTGTTACAGCAAACACAATCGCTAAAAACCATGGGCCTCCAGCTAGAAGAAAGCCTGCATTCATCAATACCGGGATGGTTCCGCTTGCCATCCAGCTCGCAATTAAGACACCAATGACAAAGAATAGAAGTACAGCCCCCATTCCTGTCTGCGCTCCTTGAGTCATTCCGTACTGTAGATCTTTAAAGCTCATTTTTTTTCAAGGACCCATAGGCGATCATAATGAGAATTCCGATTAGGATCGGGATGTGTGGAACGGTTTGTACTTCAATAATGAAATAACTGATCATTCCAATGGTTACGAGTAATAGTAATGTTGATTCAATGATGCCTGGTAGCTTTTTTGGCTGCAGGTGAAGCATATGAATTCCCCCTCAATGTTTATTATTCTGTACTTTCTGGGCGGTGTTAATAAAAAATGAAAGCCCCGCCCCTGAACAAACAGGGACGAAGCTTTCACTCCGCGGTACCACCCTTGTTGGTAAATTTCTTTACCCACTCTGTTGGTGTATCATTTGGTCTGGAATTCTGTAATTCGATGGAAGGACGCCCAAGTTCACACCAACCACTTGGTCTCTGTTTTGCTGCTCTCGAACCATCTACTTCGGAACTCATGATACGATCTATTCTTTTTTGCTTAAACGCTTTTAAGTAGTGAAGTATTGTGAGTTTATAATAGAACACTTTTAATATGATGTCAACGAATTTTTTTACAAGGCGATGCTTCAAATTGTTCCGTTCGTTGTTGTATAATAGTGGAAATTTGGATGGACTGGGGGAGGAAGGATGGAACCACAAGTTATTCGTACAACGGCTTCTTCTACTCGTGTACATATGATCAAAAAAGGGATGATTGCGGGTTTCCCAATCATGCTGGGCTATCTACCCATCGCTTTGACTTATGGTGTGTTAGCGAGCCGGACAGGTATGACGAATCTTGAGCTTACATTGATGAGTGTGCTTGTGTTCGCTGGCGCTGCTCAATTTCTAGCGGTAGGGATGGTAGCGGCAGGGACAGGGATAATCGAAATCATTATTGCTACATTTGTTCTGAATTTCAGGCATTTTGTCATGAGTTTATCTTTCGTCAACCGTTTGAAAGGTGTGGCCCTGAAAGCAAAACTTCCTCTCTCCTTAGGTTTGACGGATGAAACTTTCACGATGTCCGCTCTGTATAAGGACGAAGCAAAAGAGAAATATGGGGGCTTATTTTATGCTTCTTTAATATTGACCGCGTATTTATCGTGGGTGGGAGGGTCTTATCTTGGTGGTGTTTTAGGCGATGTCATGCCAGCGAGGTTAAGTGACAGCATGGGGGTAGCCTTATATGCCATGTTCATTGGCCTTTTGATTCCATCCGTGAAAAAGGATTTTAAAATTGCCGGTATCGCTCTACTTGCGATGTTGATCAATTTTATTTGTCAAACTTGGGGAATGAGTCAAGGTTGGGCTATTGTTATAGGTACTGTTCTTGCAGGATTCAGCGGAATTTGGATACTTGAGGATGAGGAGGTGACGGAATGATCATTTGGATGGTTATCGGGATGGCAGTCGTTACAGCTGTTCCGCGGTTTTTGCCCGCATTGATCGTAGGTTTTGTCACTTTCCCAAAATGGGTGGACCGATGGCTTAACGCCATTCCTTACGCTGCACTCGGAGCACTGATTTTTCCTGGTATCATGTCAGTAAAGCCCGATGCACCACAAGTCGGTATCATAGCAGGTTTGGTAGGGATATTACTTGCGTGGTTAAATGTCCATATTATTTTCGTAGTGCTTGGAGCCATTACCTCTGTATTCTTGATGACATTATAATCACACCTGCCTAGAAGGTGCATATCGTATAGGGATACTTCCGAGAAAGGAATTGATCGTTATGCACCGACAATTTGGATTTCCTTTCGGGCAGATTTTCGGATTTCCAACGCCCAATCAGGGGGGGACAGTTCGGCCCGGGCCAACCCCCTCCTGGACCTCCAGGCGGACCACCTTTTGGAGGCGGGCAAGGGCAGCCGCCATTTGGTGGAGGGCCTGGAGGACCTGGAGGACCTGGGGGACCTGGAGGACCAGGCGGGCCTGGCATTCAGCTTCCACCACCACCGGATCAGCCGCCTAGTTCACAAGGGGCATCTCTCTTTGCTGTTGACCCCGGATCATTATATGGCTGCCTCTATCGATACACGTGGATCACTCTTGTTAACGGACGCTCGTTCTGGTTTTACCCAACATTCATCGGCCGCACTTCTGTAGCTGGTTATCGTTGGCAGCGCCGTCGTCGTCAGTGGGTTTATACAGGCTTTGACACACGACAAATTTCTAGTTTCCAATGTAGATAAACCGCAAATAAAAGGTGATGTCACTCTTGGCATCATCTTTTTGTTACAATAAGAATTAATTAGAGGAAGAAGGGACGATCTCCATATGCCTGAAGTAAGAGCTGCCCGCTTTGAGGATGCTGAAACAATTGCAGAAATCCATGTGAAGAGTTGGAAATCAACATATAAGGATTTGATTGATGAAAGGGACCTGAGCAATACCACGGTTGAACACCGGATTGCACTTTGGGAAACGGTTCTCAGAACTCCTGTAAATGGCCAGATTGCCTATGTTATTGAAAACGATCATGGTGAAGTTGTCGGTTTTGTTTCTGGTGGAAAAGAGCGCACAAAGAATTATGGATTTGATGGAGAAATTTATGCCATATATTTGTTGGATGAGTATCAGGGAAAAGGGTATGGAAAAGAAATGCTCCGGGTTTTTTCGAATGGGATGCTTGAAGCGGGGTATCAATCCCTGCTTGTATGGGTGCTGACCAATAACCCTTCCAGTCAATTTTACATAAAATATGGAGCAGACCCAGTAGAAGCAGAAAGAGTCACAATCGGACAAGGAACTTATGAAGAGACGGCTTATGGTTGGAGTGAGTTAAAAAGCTTGACCGATCGTCTAGCATAATCCACATGATATTCGTTAAAAAAGCCTGCCGTCACCGGCAGGCTTTTTTATGTTTCTTCTTCTTCATAGGGTTCGATATGGATGTGGGCGTAACCGATATTTTTCTCTTTTTCTAATCGTTCTTCTACTTCATCGGTGATTTCGTGACCTTCCTGAACAGTAATATCAGGGTTGACATGAATAGTAGCTTCGACAAGTGTTTTATTGCCCTGCATCCGTGCTTTGACATCTTTAACGGCCCAAACGTCAGGATGATCGGATATGCTCTCTCTGATGTGTTCAATGCCCTCTTCATCATAACCATCTGTCAGGCTGTGGGTGGCATCGACAAAAATGTCCCAAGCTGTTTTACAAATGATGAGACCAACAATCAAACCAGCAAGAGGGTCCAACCAGGATACCCCAAATTGAGAGCCGAAGATACCAATGCTTGCGCCGATACTGACAAGAGCATCTGATCGATTATCTTGAGCAGCCGCATATAAAGCATTGCTGTCCACTTTTTTTCGATAGATTCAAGTTGTACCGATAAACAACATACATGACAACGGCAGCGGCTAGAGCTGTCCATGCCGTAAGCAATGAAGGTTCACTGGCTTTTTGCTGAATAATATCCTGAACCGTACCAATGATTACCTCTATGCCGACGGTCATCATAATGAAAGCGGCGATGAGAGAAGCGATTGTTTCAGCACGAAAATGCCCATAGTGGTGATCTTCATCCGGTGGTTTTCTAGATATCTTAAGCCCGACTAAGACAGCCACAGATGCAATGACATCAGTCGTATTGTTTAACCCATCCGCTCGGAGCGCTTCAGAGTTTCCAACGGAGGCGATGATCAATTTTGTAGTAGCAAGCACAAGGTATGCAATAATACTTACCCAGGCCCCACGTTCCCCTTTTTTAAGCTTTGCATAGTCATTCATGGACTTTTACCTCCAGATCGATCAATTAAGGCTTGATATAGCTTACCAAATAGAAGTTCAGTGGGTCTAGAGAAAAAAAGCTTTCCATGATCATGTTAATTGCCTTCGCGCAAAAAACAACTTTATTTTAACCATTATGGAGAGATTAGAGATTGTAAAGGTTTTATAAAATATCTCGATTTTGAGAGTCTTGAGTTTGAGTTTTAATAGGTGCGGGTATATATTATTTGTGAATCCTGGTCGTATCTTAGGAAACAATAAACAGGCATTCTTGGATTCCAATAGTATGCAAAAGGAGAGATTTTAGTGGCAAACGTAAAATTAGCGATCATTTATTACAGTTCAACAGGTACGAACTACAAAATGGCGCAATGGGCGGAAGAGGCAGCTAAAGAAGAAGGGGCAGATGTGAAACTGGTACGTGTCCCAGAGCTAGCTCCTATGGAGGCCATTGAACAGAATCCTGCATGGAAAGAGCATTACTTAGCTACCAAAGACGTTGTGCCAGAGGCGAAAATCGACGATCTTGATTGGGCTGACGCTGTTATTTTTAGTGTGCCTACCCGCTTTGGTAACGTTCCAGGTCAAGTGAAGCAATTTATGGATCAGGCGGGTGGACTATGGTTCCAAGGAAAACTTGTGAATAAGGTAGTCAGTGCGATGACATCTGCACAAAATGTGCACGGTGGTCAAGAAGCGACGCTGTTGAACTTCTACACTACGATGTTCCACTGGGGCGCCATCATTGCAGCACCAGGTTACACAGATGATGCCGTCTTTGCTTCCGGAGGTAATCCCTACGGAACAAGCGTGAGCGTAGATGGAGAAGGAAATATGAAAGAAGAAGTTGAAGGCGGCGTACGTCATCAAGTCAAACGTACACTAGATGTGGCAAGTAAATTCATCAATTAAATAATAGAGGAAAGAGTATGGAACCTTTTTGAGTTTCATACTCTTTTTTATGAGGAACTTATATGAAACATCAGTGAGACAAAACCGATCCTTTTTATAGGAAGATTGGAGAATGAGGGCTGTTTTATGAGTATTATGGAAAGAAGCCTATCATTGCTATTCTTTCTTTTAAATGTGACAAGGGAAGGTGAGCGAATCCTATTTTTTTCGAGAAAATAGAGATGTTCAATGAACCCTCTTAGGGATTTAGTAACTATTTTGTGATAGTAAATCATGATAAATCCCTCTAGCAATAGGGCTGAGAGGTTTAAATATTTAAAATATGGGAACCATAATACTAAATATTCAGAAAACTTGTTGCGAAATTCTATTATATCCTGCATAATGAAAAAAAGCATGAAGGGGGTAGTCTCATGAGAAAGCAAAAGATTGATTATGTTATCCGTCGCCACCCCGAGTACAAAGGGAAAGAGATTACGGCAAAGAGAGAGTTGTCCTTTGGAATACAGTTAGCCTCACGTCTGCTTTTAGATCAACTAAGTTATCAGTTTAATAAAGAACGTCTGGACAAGGAAATCAACCAGGCCATTGATAACAATGACCGCGAAGAATTTGAACGTTTAAGTTTTGAATATCAACCCTTTACATGGGAATAAGATAGAACCGTTGCTGATGCAGCGGTTTTTTTTGTAGAGTTTTAGGTCATTAATGAAGGGCTTCTTTATGACCAAATAGAATTCGTTCAAAGCAATTTTGTAACAAATCGAACAGTAAATGACTGAGTTTTAGGAAAACAGCATTATGAAAGGGAGCAGATATACAACATCTTCCTGTGAATGTTATAGTAAGGGTACCATCATAGACTAGGAAGGTAATACAATTGAAAAAAGTATGGATTTTAACATTATTAAGTATCAGCTTGGCCGCTTGTTCGCTCGCATCAACGGGGGACGAACAAGAATCGAAAGAAGATGCTCCCGTTTCTTCCCAAAAAGAAGTGGATCAAACCTTTTCTGGTGAGGAAACAGAGCAGGCTAATGCTGACGGGACGAAAGATCCGGCCTCTGCTAAAACGGAAAAAGATAAAGTTTTGGAGGACGGTACAGTCGAAGTCGGAGAACCCGAGAGTTTACAGGTGGTCGTCAATAAAAACAGAAAGCTGCCGGGTGATTATGTGCCCGACGATTTGACTGTCCCAAATGTACCTTTTTATTTCCAAGAAGATCACCCGAAAAAACAGATGAGAGAAGAAGCAGCTCGTGCTTTAGAAGGGCTTTTTTGCAGCTGCTGAAGAGGATGGAATTGAGTTAGTAGCCGCTTCCGGCTATCGTTCCTATGATCGTCAAAAAAGGATTTATGATAGAAATGTAGAAGTTTATGGCAAAGAGGAAACGGATACATTCTCAGCACAACCTGGTACGAGCGAACATCAAACAGGCCTTGCTATGGATGTTACTTCTGCTCAGGTGGCATTTAAACTGGAGCAATCCTTCGGTGAAACCTCGGAGGGAGAATGGCTTGCCGACCATGCCCATGAATACGGGTTTATCATCCGTTATAGAGAAGGTGCCAAAGACATTACAGGTTACATGTACGAACCCTGGCATTTGAGGTATGTAGGGAAAGAGATTTCTTCAGATGTCCATGAACAGGCCGTAACGTTAGAGGAGTTTTTTGGCCTATACCCTTCGGATGAATGAAAGAAAGCCATTTCTCAACAAAGAGAGAAATGGCTTTTTTTAATAACAGATTCCAACGCGGTGAGCTAAGAATTCTTTCTTTTGTAATTCTTCATAGGCAAAAAATGCTGTATCTGCTACGGTAATCTTTTTACCGCCTTCCGGGAGTAAATCACGCTCAGATCGGATATTGCCATATCTTTCTCCATCAGGCAAATAAGTTGGGCAGATGATGGTCCAATCCAGCTGACTTTTCTGTAAAGCTTCATATACTTTAACATGTTCTTCAGCTGCAAAAGTTTTCTTTCGTTTGGACTCATTGGTCTGGTAGCGGTATTTTCCTTTTTCGAACCTGCTGTTCAGAATGCCTGCCGTTCCGATTGTGACGATACGCTTGATCCCTTCTTTTTTTCATCGCTTTAATGATCAAAGGAGAACTCTTTGATAGCGTGTCGGTTTTATCTGTGTTCAAGGCACTGATGACCGCATCACAACTGGCAATGGTCTTTTTGATGTCCTCTTCATTTTTCACGTCGCCTATCACGAACTCCACACCAGGAATAACTTCCATCGCCCGTTTTTCATCACGAACGAGTGCTTTTACTTCCACCTCATCACCCAATGCTAATCTTACAATTTCAGATCCGACTCTTCCTGTCCCACCGAATACTGCCAGTTTCATTAAACCACCTCAAAGATTTGTAAAGTTTGATTTTGACTAAGTAACATATGAAAATCTTTTGCTAAGCTTGACTAAAAAAGAATGTAGATGGGGGATATGACCATGAAAAGGAAGCCCGTTTGGAGCTGGATGCTTTATGATTTTGCTAATTCAGCTTTTGCAACGACCATCATGGCTGCTGTGTTGCCTGTATTCTATTATGATGTAGCAGCTAAAGGTGTTCAAGAATCTTTAGCAGCAAGCTATTGGGGATATTCCCAATCCATTGCCGTTTTAATCGTTGCAATCCTTGCTCCAATTCTTGGGGCGATCAGTGATTACTCAGCAGCGAAGAAAAGTTTTTTGATGTTCTTTGCCTATATGGGGATGATTGCCAGCATCTTGCTTGCCTTTGTCGGAGAAGGGGATTACATCTTTGCCTCTATATTATTAATCGTGGGGACGATCGGTTTTTCAGGTGCGAATGTATTCTATGATGCCTTTTTACCCGAAGTGGCTAAAGAGGAAGATATAGACCGGGTTTCTGCAGCTGGATTCACGTTAGGGTATGTTGGGGGCGGGGTCCTGCTTGCCATCAACTTGCTTATGATTATGAAGTATGAGTGGTTCGGGCTTCCAAATACCTTGATCGGTACGAAGCTTTCTTTCGTATCTGTTGGTATTTGGTGGTTTATTTTTTCCATTCCACTCTTGAAAAACATTGTAGAGGAAAAGAAGACGCAGCAAAAAAGAGAGCGCTCTTATGTGTCCATCGGCTTTCAGCGGCTTCGTCGGACATGGAAAGAATTGAGACAGTTTAAGCAGCTCCTCATCTTCTTATTGGCGTTTTGGCTTTATAATGATGGGATTTCGACAATTATAAAAATGGCCACGATTTATGGAAGGGATATTGGGATTGACAGCACTTCTCTGATTACAGCTTTACTCATCACTCAATTCGTCGGAATCCCATGTACATTCTTCTTTGGTTGGCTGGCAGGTAAAATCACTCCTAAGCGTGCCCTCATGATATCGTTATCTATTTATTTGGTCATCGTAGCACTAGGGTATTTTATGACATCGGCCCTTCATTTTTACATCCTGGCTGTGTGTGTAGGTTTCGTTCAAGGGGGAGCTCAGGCTTTAAGCCGTTCCATTTTTGGAAGAATGGTTCCAGGAGACCGTCATGCGGAGTTTTTTGGTTTTTATGGAATTTCTTCAAAATTCGCTGCCATCTTTGGACCGTTTGCTTTTGCACTCGTCGGGCAATTAACAGGGTCGAGCCGACTTGGGATTCTATCGCTCGTGTTCTTCTTTATCGTTGGTATGATCCTTTTATATTTGCTTGATGTAGATAAAGGGGTAGAGCAGGCGGAAGCCTACACCCGCTCTGAGGAAGAACCCGTCATTCGTTTATAATTTTACACAATCGGCTGACTAAGCTGGTTGATCACCATATTTTCAAGAGGTTCTCCTGTATCATATGAAATGTTTCCCACGGTTTCTTTAATGTCCGCCAAAACGTCAGGAGAACCTGTTTCCCAATATTTGAAGATATACTGAAATAGAAGGATACCCTCGTTCTTAGCCTGTTCATATAAATCCAGAAAAGATTCATTGCGTTTTTCACTCGTAGCGGGATGGTACCACTCTTTACGACTCTCATTCAAAAAATCTTTTTCTTCAGTAATTGGTTGATGTGAGAACGAAGATACAAGCGATCCGAACCATTGATTCTTCCATTTCCAAGGGTCATACAACACCCTTTGCGCCACTTGTATATGGGAAAAAGATTCTTGAATTACTTTCTTCTTATGTTTCGTCGTAATATCTGGATAATGTTTGGAAAGCAATGAATGTATAAAGGAAGAAATCGGGCGGATTTGCTTCCTGATTTTTATTTTCTCATGTACAGGGTTTCTCCATGTTGCCAAATTCCTCTCTCGACCAAGCATGATTGTGTCTAAGAGCACTTCTAGTTCCTGGTGTTTATTTTTCTCATAACCAGCGTGGTAGTGAACGTAAGGGTGAGTATGGCGGTCAAGGACGTGGTGGCTTACAAATCCCAGGATAAAGGCTTGAAGTAGATTTTTCTCTGAGAGTCCTCGTTCAATCATATCCAACAAAAAGGGTCCGCATTTTTCCGTATGCAGCAGCATCCCAATTTCTGCTACCTCTTTATTTGGTAGAAAAGGCAGGAAATTATGATAAAAAAACGGATCAGGGCCTTGAGCTCCCATATGTAAAGGGGCTGAGGAAGTTTCTAAAAGGTCTTTTCTATCGAGTTCCTCACATAACTCATCCACAAACAGTATGTGTGTCCATATATTAGGCATCGTCATTCTCCATTCCTTATAAAAATTGTTCCACTAAATGGCAGGTTTGTGGAAGACTCAGTTTCAAGATGTGTCCGGGTTTCGTTGCCTTGTTGGGTGTTAGGGGTGGTCGGGAAGCTACTCGCTTTCCTGCGGGGATGACGGCAAGCCTCCTCGTGCTACGCACTGTGGGGTCTCGCCAGCCAATCCATTCCCGCGGGAGTCTCGCAGCTTCCCGACCACCCCATTCGGTGTTGGAGAGAAACGAACCTCTTCACTGTGGGGTCTCCACTAACATGATGTTATAAGCATAAAGCGCTGTATAACAAGCTTTACGCATGCAGAATAGCTTTCTGGGGAGTTGATTTCCCTCCAATTATCATGTGGAGGATTTCGAGATACTTATATGGCAAAGGGGCGGAGGGGAATGGCGAGACTCCTGCGGGAAAAAAGTGCAGGGTGAGACCCCACAGGACGCAGTCCGAGGAGGCTCAAAAGAATAGAGGAAGTTCGATTAAGTTCGGCACGTCCTGTGCCAACATCGAACGACCCCACTTCGTGTGGAGCCCCGCGGAAAGCGAGCTATTCCCCGCAGCCCCATCCACTCAACAAAAGTCTCGAAACTGAGTCTTCCACAATAGGGAGCTTTAGTGAAATTGTGGATTCAAAAAAAAGAGCCTTTCTGCAAAGGCTCTTTTTCACCACTTTTTACCCACTTGAGAGGTCAAGCAAGGAAGGAAGATATGTACCTTTGCTTGATGGGTTCATTATACATAAATATCTGAAAAATGTAAATAATCAGACTTGTAAATTGAAGAAAATTGTCAAAAAGAACGGGCTTGTGGTGATTGTTCAAAAGATTCTTGATACAATGAAAAGGCATGCAATGATTTGAGCAAAGGGAGGATATTCATGGATTATCGCATTGAGAAAGATACCATAGGAGAAATCAAAGTACCGAGCGAAAAGTTTTGGGGAGCTCAAACACAGAGAAGTAAACAAAATTTCCCGATCGGTGATGAAAAAATGCCGAAAGAAGTGGTCGAGGGCTTTGCTATCCTTAAAAAAAGCGCGGCAAAAGCAAATGCAGCACTTGGGTTGCTTGAAGAAGAAAAAGCCGAAGCTATTGCTTATGCAGCGGATCTCATTATTGCCGGAGAACTGGACGAGCATTTCCCTCTTGTCGTCTGGCAGACGGGGAGCGGGACGCAATCCAATATGAATGTGAATGAAGTCATCGCTTACGTAGGTTCACAATGGCTGGAGGAGAAAGGCAGTGAAACACGCCTCCACCCGAATGATGATGTAAATAAATCGCAAAGTTCTAATGATACTTATCCGACAGCGATGCATATCGCATCTGTCAGAAAGATCGAGGATGTCGTCCTTCCAGCCTTGATCCAATTCAAACATACATTACAAGAAAAAATGGAAGCGTTTAACGATATCGTTAAGATTGGCCGTACTCACTTACAAGATGCCACTCCATTGACACTCGGTCAGGAAATTAGTGGGTGGCACCGCATGCTCGAAAAAACAGAAAAGATGCTTATTGAGAGCACGGAGTATGTAAAAGAGCTTGCGATCGGTGGAACAGCTGTAGGTACGGGATTGAATGCCCATGAAGATTTTTCGGATCAGGTCGTGTCTCAAATTAATGAGGCCACAGGAAAAGGATTTATTTCCGCACCGAATAAATTCCATGCACTCACTTCCCATGACGAACTCGTCCACACTCATGGCGCATTGAAAGCATTAGCAGCAGATCTTATGAAAATTGCCAATGATGTGAGATGGCTTGCGAGTGGTCCACGTTGTGGCATCGGCGAAATAACGGTTCCTGCGAATGAACCGGGAAGTTCCATCATGCCTGGTAAAGTGAACCCGACTCAAAGTGAAGCCGTTACGATGGTGGCAGCACAGGTTATGGGGAACGATGCGACAATCGGCTTTGCAGCTAGTCAGGGGAACTTTGAGTTGAACGTATTCAAACCTGTGATCGCTTATAATTTCTTGCAGTCGGCACAACTTCTTGCGGACAGCATCGTTTCTTTCGATGAACGTTGTGTGAGCGGGCTTGAGCCGAATCATGAACAAATAGAAAAGTATCTGCGTGATTCCTTGATGCTTGTGACAGCTCTTAATCCGCATATTGGATATGAGAATGCAGCGAAAATCGCAAAAACAGCCTTTGAAAAAGATCAGACATTGAAAGAAACAGCGGTTGAGCTAGGGATTCTTACCGAAGATCAATTTGAGGAATACGTTGATCCTAAAGCGATGACGAAACCAAACGCGAAATAATTCTTAAGTTGTTAGCCATGTTATTAGCCTAATATAATTTCTCCAATAATTACCACCTGTTTTTTTGACATAAAAACAATCAGACCGACCCATACTACGATTACACAAGACAGGAGGTGAGACACATGGCTAACAACAACAGTTCAAATGAGTTGGTTGTACCTGGTGTACAACAAGCTCTAGACCAAATGAAATATGAAATCGCACAAGAATTTGGCGTGCAACTTGGTGCTGACTCTACAGCTCGTGCTAACGGTTCTGTAGGTGGTGAGATCACTAAGCGTCTTGTCCAAATGGCTGAGCAGCAGTTCGGCGGACAACAATACAAATAAATATTTGTGACGAAGGAGGAAGGGTGCGCCCTTCCTCTTTATTTTTTGGATGTCTTAAAGCATTCATACGTTGCAAGAAGATTGAATTCTCCAGGTCGTTTTGAAAGAAGTGGCGAGCGATGCAGGAATGTGGTGTATGCAATGGGTGGGCAGCTTCTGAAAGGCCCTGCCCAAAATGCGAAGGAACGATGCGAGATCAAGGGCGTGTCACGGATTTCTTGGATGATTATAGTCCTTATCTTGATCAGAAATATACAGACCTCGTGGATGGTGATCTGAATTCATCCATCACTGAGGAATGTGTCCATTTATTTGTGTGTGAAGATTGTGGTTTAAACGATATTCAAGCCACATAAAAAACGCAGCCAACAAGGCTGCGTTTTTTTATTTAGCGTATACGTAATTCAGAGTCTTTATCAAAGAAGTGAACTTTGTTCATATCGATTGCCAACGTAATCTGATCTCCACCATTAATATCGGAACGGGAGTCTACACGAGCAATGAAGTCCTGGTCATTCAGTTTGGAATATAAGTAGGACTCAGATCCCATCAGTTCTGCTACTTCAATGTCTGCTGTGATTTTCTTGTCTTGGTTTGCATCAATAAACACAGGCTCATCATGCATATCTTCCGGTCTTACACCCAGAATGATTTCTTTACCAATATAGTTTTGTTCACGAAGAGGTTTCATTTTTCCTTCAGGAACTGCTATTTTGATCTCTCCCAGTTCGATGTGTCCATCAGCAAGTGTTCCATTTAGGAAGTTCATGGCTGGTGAACCGATGAAACCGCCGACAAAAACATTTTCAGGTTTGTCATACACATCTTTTGGTGCACCCACTTGTTGAATAACCCCGTCCTTCATAACTACAAGTCGTGTAGCCATCGTCATCGCCTCTGTCTGGTCGTGCGTGACGTAGATGGTTGTTGTTTGAAGACGTTGGTGCAGCTTCTGGATTTCAGCACGCATCTGTACACGAAGCTTGGCATCAAGGTTGGAAAGAGGCTCGTCCATCAAGAATACTTTCGCATCTCGGACAATCGCACGGCCAAGAGCAACACGCTGTCTTTGACCACCAGATAGCGCTTTCGGTTTACGGTCAAGTAAAGCTTCAAGGCCAAGGATCTGCGCCGCGTTATTTACACGTTTCTCAATTTCACTTTTATCCATCTTACGGAGTTTTAAACCGAATGCCATGTTATCATATACGTTCATGTGGGGGTACAAAGCGTAGTTTTGGAAAACCATCGCGATGTCACGGTCTTTAGGAGCTACATCGTTCATGCGTTTATCATCAATCATGAAGTCACCGTTTGTAATTTCTTCAAGACCTGCAATCATACGAAGTGTCGTAGATTTTCCGCAACCGGAAGGACCGACGAATACGATAAACTCTTTATCCTTGATGTGTAAGTTGAAATCATCCACCGCTTTTACACTTTTATCATATACTTTATCAATATTGTTCAGTTTAATTTCTGCCATTTTTATATCCCCCTAGAAAAATTGAAATCGCTTTCTTAATTGATTACAGTGTATCGAAGTTTCTGAAAACGGTAAATGGACAAAGTGCACAAACATGGGAGAGGGTTGTTTGTGCACTTTGTCGATTGTCAGTATTCCATGTGTAATAATGCAAGATACGTAATGACCGCGCCCTCAAATTGTTTAATATCAAGGCCCGTTTTTTCAATGAATTTCTCCACTCGATATTGCAAGCTGTTTCTGTGCATATACAGTTTCTTAGCAGCTAAAGATGTATTAGAACCCGATTCCATGAAAATCCGGATGGTCTGCAATAATTCCTTGTCCTTTTCGATGTCCTTAAAGATGGATCGACGGATATGTTCCCATTCCTCTTCTGGAAGTGCGTCTATATATAAGTAGGGGATAATATCCTTATAGGTAATAATGGATCCTGGTTTATGTTCTTTAGCAATTCTCGCTCCGTGCTGGGCCCACTTCAATATTTTTGAGGCATCCTCCGGAGCTGAAGTGAATTCACTAATAAAGAAATGAATATCTGTATAAAAATCACTGCTTAAAACATCTGCCATGCCTTCGAATTCCATGGTTTCCTGCTCTTTGGATGAAATCTCTTCTATGATGACCCCCTCACGGTCCGATGTCCATAAGAGAGGCATTTCTTGAGGAAATAGGGATTGAAGGGCTTCCTTTACAATAGTTTTCTCTGCTTCCACATCTTCGATGGAAAAAAGGACAAAGCGAAAGGATACCGGCCACACCATTTCCTGTACCCATTCATTTTTATAAAGGAATGATGACCATTGCTTTTCCCTTTCTGTCATGGTGGATTCTTCTGAGCTTAAAGGTGTGAGAAAGATAGAGAGCAATTCAGAAGATTGGTGGTCAAGTTCATCTTTTTTAATACCTACGATTTCATCATTTTCGGTTTGGAACCATTTGTATTCCGTATGGTTGTCAAATCCTAGTTTATTCATAGTGATTGAAGGGTATAATCGTTTAAGTTGGTCTACAACTGACATGAATCTCTTCCTTTTTGGTTGGATATTTACTATTATAGTAATACAATGGACAAAATCCGCAAAGCGTTGAAGGTATAAAACTTCGCACCTGAAGAGAGGAGGAGAAGAATTGGATCAAGTGAAGGATAAAAGTATTTACGGTCCTGAAACGAAAAACCGTTTAAAAAGGATTGAAGGTCAAGTTCGTGGTGTCCTCAAGATGATGGATGAAGATAAAGATTGTAAAGATGTCATTACCCAGTTGTCAGCCGCACGTTCTGCGATGGACCGTGCGATTGGATATATCGTTGCAAAAAATTTAGAAGGCTGTATTCGTGATGCTCATGAGGAAGGCGAATCAGCGGAAGAGTTAATTAACGAAGCTGTGCAGATGATTGTTAAAAGCCGCTAATGAAGAAAGCTGTCTCCTGTTGCGTCAGATGAAAGGCAAACAGGAGACAGCTTTTTCTTTTCATTTTTCCTCTTTTTGCTCAGGAATTTCGTGAGCTTCTCCGATTTGCTCATGCCCGTAAACAGGTTTAATCGTACCACCTGCCATCCCTTCATTGATCATCCGATCGACGTCAAGTTCGAATTTATCCTTTCCTTCGGGTGCTGCTTGTTTATGATGCTTTTCCATAAGTTCACCTCCTCTTTTCATTTTGCCCGGATTCCGAAATTCAATGAACGAACACAGAGCATAAACTTGTCCTTTCCCTTCATATTCCTTTAGTAAGGGGAGGAGATCAAATGCAGGACTATCGTGAGTCCTTTATCCAAAGGCTGCAAAGGTCAATTGAAGAAGAATGGAAGGATCATGATTTTTACAGCCGGCTAAAAGGGGATACAAGCAACCGTTTATTCAGGGACTATATTAAGCATGCCGAGAATGATGAATTAAAGCATTATCAAATGTTCCAACACCTTCATCTTCAGTTGACAGGAAAATATCATGAATTTGAACCAAAGACGATCGATTATCGGTCTTTTGAGAATGGTGTGATCAAAGCCCAACAAGATGAGTTTAAATCGGCTGAGATGTACAGGGAGATGCTGTTTATGGTTCCAACCCCCGGCGCTTATCATGCATTATTTACAGCCATGACTGATGAGATGGAACATGCGACTAGGTTCGGCACTATTTATGGGCGATTAAATTAATTCCAGCTTAGAGGCCAGGTCTACATGAGGCCTTTTTTTGTTTGGGGTTTTACCGTTGGCACTTGGCTTTTATATGGATTATACTTGGTACACCATGTGTAGAAAGAGGTTGGAACATGAATCCTGTTTTATTAATCTTAATGATGATCGGAATCGGGGCCTTAATTGGAGGGCTTACGAATTCATTAGCTATAAAAATGTTATTTCGTCCATATCGATCCATTTATATTGGCAGCTATCGTCTGCCTTTTACCCCGGGACTGATCCCTAAACGTCAAAAGGAATTAGCTCAACAGTTAGGTAAAATGGTTGTCAACCATCTATTAACTCCAGAAGGCATCCGTCGAAAGCTCACTCATTCAAGTTTTAAGGCACAGATGACCACATGGGCGAAAGATGAAGTTCAAACGTTGTTAAAAAAAGAAGATACGTTAAATGAAGTGCTTGAGAAATTTCATATTGAAGTGACAACATCATCCATTCAAAGTCATGTTTCTCAGTGGGTGGAACATCGCTATGAATCGCTCATGGACGAATATCGTGAGAAAACGATAGAAGAGTTGTTAACACCATCGTTAAGAGAAAGGACAAATCGCGGAGTAGATCAGGCGGCTGCTCATATTCAAGCGAGTATAGAAACTTACTTCCGGAGTTCCGAAGGGAAAGAGAAAGTAGCAGCCTTAATTGATAACTACTTGGATAATCAAGGGTTTCTCGGTAATATGATATCATCTTTCATGGGACCAGACGGGCTTACAGAGCGTATTTATCCACTGATTCTTAAATATGTATCTGACCGGGAAATGAAGGATTGGCTGGAAACGATGCTGCATACGGAGAAAGAAAAACTTTTGACGAAGCGAGTGGCATGGTATGAAGACCAAATCGGTCGTGAAACCGTTGGCACGAAGCTTGGTGAGCTCGTGGCACAGGCATTACCTGTAGATCAGTGGATGGCAAAAACGGTGGAGGAATGGACAAGTCCTTATGAAGAAAAAATTCTTCAAACCTTCGTTCCGGCTGCTGTTGATCAAATCAGTGATTTATTATCGGCCAAGGTGGAGAGCATGATGACGCAGCTGCGTTTATCTGAAATTGTTCAAGAGGAAGTCGAAGCTTTCCAAGTCGAACGTCTTGAAGAAATGGTTCTTGGTATTTGCAGGAGGGAATTTAAAATGATTACCTATCTGGGTGCTTTACTAGGAGGAATGATCGGCTTGCTTCAGGCCATTATTGTGCTATTTTTCGGATAATGGTGTATTCCTATACAGACGTATAGGAGTTTGTTATAGTGGGGGAGGAGTATCAGAACGAAAACTTAGGAGGTACTTATTTTTATGGCAAATCTATATGATTACGCGTATGATCTAGAAAAAGCAATCCGTAATAGTGAGGAATTCAACGGATTGAAAGAAGCATATGAAGCAGTTATGAACGACGAAGCTGCTAAAAAAATGTTCGACGATTTCCGTCAAACACAAATCACTCTTCAACAAAAGCAGATGCAAGGAGAGGAAATTTCTGAGGAGGAAGTAGAACAGGCTCGTAAAGTTGTTGAGCTTGTACAACAACACCCTCAAATCTCCAAGCTTATGGAAGAAGAGCAGCGCTTGAACACTGTCATCAACGATATCAGCCGTATCATTACGAAGCCTCTTGAAGAGCTTTACGGCAACCCTGAAGAACCACAACAATAAATAGTAATCAAAAGGAGCTGGTGAACCAGCTCCTTTTTTTGTGGCCATTCCTAACTGTAGGGCACTTCGGGAGGCCTGCATTCAGCCCGCAGACTATAAGCCTTCTATCATTCATGTCTACATAGTTCTTAATCATGAATTGGATTTTTTGTCGTCTCTTGCAGGAAAGTGGGTGCTTCATGACGAAAAACTAAACCAAGAAGAATTTTTCCAAATATAGGAGGAAAACCATAATCATGAAGCATTTCATTGTAGAGGAAAAGGGAAATGTGGTTCATTTGAAAATTGCCCGAGGAGAAAAATACAATGCATTGAATGCAGAACTATTAGCAGAATTCGCTGAAGCAGCTCGTGAAGTGAGGCGGTCAGAGGCACAAATTGTACTTTTATATGGAGATGGAGAAGGATTTTGCGCAGGTGGAGATTTGAGCATGATGAAAGAGGTGTCTGACAGAGATACTTATGATGAAGTCATGGATAATATTGAAACCATTGTGAAAACCTTTTATTCCATGCAGAAAATTGTGATATCCGCATTGCATGGGCCTGTGGTAGGTCTAGGGTTAAGTATTGCTTTATCGGCTGATTATGTCATAGCTGAACCAGACGCCAAATTATCTATGAACTTTATAGGTATTGGATTAGCTCCAGATGGTGGAGGTCATTTTTGGCTGCAGGAACGTTTAGGGACACATCAGGCTAAACATTTTGCTTGGGAAGGGCAGCAAATGAGAGCAAAAGAAGCCTATGATCATAAACTTGTGGATATCGTCGTCAATGGACCTGTCCAAGAAGAAGCAGCACGTCTCGCGGAAGAGTGGAGCAGCCGTCCATTGAAATCCATGATTGCTACAAAAGAAATGTATCACCAGCATGGAATGGAACGTTTATCTCACTACTTGGAGAAAGAACGTGAAAACCAATGGCGGTTACTTCAAACCGCTGATCATAGAGAAGGGGTTGAAGCCTTCTTGAATAAAAGAAAGCCGGAATTTCAAGGTAAATAGTAAAAAGTCGCGCCTAGAAGCGCGACTTTTTATGGTTTTACATTGTTTTTCGTGTTATCTGTGGAACAAAACTAAATGTCCTTCAGGTGCAGCGCAGCGATGGGTGTGATTGCTGTACCCTTTCTCCTCAAGTTTCTCTGCCCCTATTTTCTTTGCCTGGTCATCATTTTCTGCTTGGAAGTTTTCATCGAGAACATTGGTCCCATCTTTTTCGAATACAGTTAAGTAGTATGTCTTCATTGTTGTGCCTCCTTGAATGAATAGCTGTTCATTATTTACTTTTGTCATACGACGTCGATATTCCTGCTTGAACAGCAAATTTCCATTAAAAAAATCACCCATTCCATTCTTCCACAATAGCTCCCTATACTTGAAGACACAGTTCCGAGACGTTTGTGTGATTTTAGGGGCTACGGGAAAAGGTTCGCTCCGCCCCTTAATTTTATAAGTGTCTCGAAACCACTTCTGGAATAAGAAGCTTTCAAGCTCGATGGAAATGTGGGCGTTACACTTCACCCTTATGTTTATTTGGATTCTGAAATAGAGAAGGCCTTATGCTTATAAGAGCGGAAGAGTGGAAGGCAGTCTCTTTGAGCAAAGGGGTTCGTTTTACGAATACATCGAAAGGGGTGGTTGGGAAACTGCGAGACTCCCGCGGGGATGACGGCGAGACCCCGCAGTGCGTAGCACGAGGAGGCTTGCCGTCATCCCCGCAGGAAAGCGAGTAGCTTCCCGACCACCCCTAACGCCCAACAAGGCAACGAACCCCGGACACATCTCGAAACTGAGTCTTCCACAATCCTGCCATATTCTTTAATATCAGTTTTTTTATGATAGATAATTATTATTGAAACCATTGGGTTAAAAGTTACGTACATAAGGTGCAAAGGGGGAGAAATGATGACATTACGTTTGGAGAAAGTGACGAAAAAGTTTGGGTCATTTACAGCCGTTGATGATTTATCATTAGAAATTCCAGAAAAACAGATCTTTGGTTTTCTTGGTGCGAACGGAGCAGGTAAAACCACAACCTTCCGTATGGTACTTGGTTTGTTGGATCAAACAAAAGGTAAAATATCATGGAACGGCGGGGATATCGGCTACGACCAGAGTCATTTAATCGGATATTTACCGGAGGAAAGGGGACTTTATCCGAAGCTTAAGGTCCAGGAACAGTTGGTCTATTTGGCAAAATTAAGAGGGATGAGGAAGTCAGAGGCTGTTCAACAGATTGAACGCTGGCTTGAGCGGTTTAAAGTACCAGAATATAAAAATAAGAAAGTTGAAGAATTATCGAAAGGGAATCAGCAAAAGATTCAGTTCATATCAGCTGTGTTACATAAACCAAAATTGCTGATATTGGATGAACCTTTTTCAGGTCTTGATCCAGTTAATGTGGAAATGCTGAAGAAAGCAGTCATTGATTTGAAAGAAGCCGGAACATCGATTGTGTTTTCCTCGCACCGGATGGAGCATGTAGAGGAATTGTGTGAGAGTCTGTGTATTCTTCATCACGGTTCACCCGTGGTGCATGGAAAATTGAAGGAAATAAAAAAATCATTCGGGAAAAAGAATGTGAAAGTCATCGCAGATTTTGATCTTGCATTTTTGGAGAGTGTCCCTGGAGTTACGAAATATAAGCCATTGGGGGATGGTTGTGTACTCCAAATCGAGAGTGAGGAAATTGCTCAGCGTATTTTTGAGGAACTGCAAGGAAAAGGATTTGTACGCAAATTTGATCTGGAAGAACCAACGTTGAATGATATTTTTATTGAGAAGGTGGGTGCTTCTTATGAATAAGTTCTTTATCATGGTTGCCCAGACTTATAAAAACCGTGTTAAATCAAAATCTTTCTTAATTACCACAATTGTTACTGTCGCACTCATTTTCGCTTTATCGAATTTGCAATCCATCATTGAGACTTTCAGCGATGTGGATGAAGAAAAGAAAGTTGCGGTTGTGACGGATAATGAGGGCTGGTTTCAGTCATTAGATCAGGTCGTTTCGATGAACGACAATCTTACCCTTCAGAAATACGACGGAAGTCTAGAAGAAGCCCAAGCAGCGGTAGAAGAAGGAGACTTTCAATCTGTCGTTGAAGTGGAAAAAGGAGAAGAAGGGCTTCCTGAAGCGACTTATTATGCGAACAAAATTGCCAATACAGGTGAAAGTGACCCTGTCAGACAGGCACTTCAACAAGTGAAAGTACAGTATGTAACCGAGCAGGCCAATGTCGATCCTGCGATTATTCAACAAATGAATACTCCTGTTACTTTTGAGCTCGTAGCTCTTGAAGAGAGTGCAAAAACGGCAGAGGAACTTAACCAGACTCGCGGACTTGTTTATGTGATGCTCTTTTTCCTGTATTTTTCTGTCATCATGTATGGGCAGATGATCTCTACGGAGGTAGCAACAGAGAAATCAAGTCGCGTCATGGAAATTTTAGTTTCCAGCGTATCCCCTGTTTCCCAAATGTTTGCGAAGATTTTTGGCATTGCTTTGTTAGGTTTGACGCAATTCGCTATCCTTATTTTGGCTGGGTACTTGGGTATTCAACAAAGCAAGACCCTTGGAGATGGTTCGATGCTGGAAGTCTTCGGTTTCAATGACATTAATCCCGGCACAATCATCTATGCAGTGGTTTTCTTCATACTTGGCTATTTGCTTTATGCTACCTTAGCGGCAACCTTGGGATCGCTCGTCAGTCGTTTGGAGGATGCGCAGCAATTGTTGGCACCTATGATTATGCTGATTGTAGCTGGTTTCCTTATTGCGATGTTTGGCCTTGGAATTCCTGAATCCACCTTCATCACGATCAGTTCTTATTTCCCGTTCTTTACACCATTAATTATGTTTTTACGCGTAGGAATGCTGGAAATCCCGATTTGGGAAATTGCCTTATCTATTGGTATTCTCATCGGGTCCATTCTCTTACTAGCGTTGATTGGAGCACGTGTCTATCGTGGTGGTGTGTTGATGTACGGGAAGTCCACTTCCTTAAAAGATTTAAAAACGGCTTTACAGCTTTCCAAAAAAGAGAAATAGAGAACCCCCCCTTTCTTAAGGGGGGTTTTTGTTTGGATGTTAAACGATGTACACCTCAGCTTTGGATGAATGGTTCGGAAAATCTTCCAAAATTCCTTTTACTCTCTTATTGTATGAGAACGTGCATTCGGTTTTTGCCTCTGTTAAAATGAAGGAAACAATAGAGAAGGAGGCTGATCATGATGGAATCATCGATTCGATTCATACACAGCGCAGATTTACATATCGACAGCCTTTTTAAAACAAAGGGGCACTACCCAGGTGAGTTGTTAGAAAGGTTGCGAAACAGCACGTTTGAGGCGTTCGACCGTCTAATTGATGCGTGTATAGAAAATAAGGTGGATTTTCTATTGATTGCTGGTGACTTATACAATGAGGAAATTCGGAGTATCAAAGCCCAAGTCCATCTTAGGCGTGGGTTTGAACGTCTTCAAGAAAAGGATATTCATGTTTATGTCAGTTATGGTAACCACGATTATATAGAGGGAAAAACACTCCCCATCGAAATGCCAGAAAATGTACATATTTTTCAAAGTCAGAATGTCGCACATATCCCTTTTGAAAAGGATGGGGAAGTATTGGCGCACATTTATGGATTCAGCTATGAGGCAAGAGAAGTACGAGATCGTAAAGTCCCGTTCTTTACCAAAGAAGAGGAGGCGGACTATCACATCGGAATGCTTCACGGAAGTTTGGATACAAATACAGACCATGATGTTTACGCACCTTTTTCACTACAGGAGTTAAAAGAGCAAGAGCTGGACTATTGGGCTTTAGGTCACATCCACAAGCGTTCGGTTCTATCGGAAGATCCACTCATCTTATACCCCGGAAATATCCAGGGGAGATCACGAAAGGAAGACGGGGATAAAGGGTGTTACCTTGTCGAGCACAGCTCAGGCGAATGGAACTATCATTTTGTCCCGCTGCAAAGCATAACATACGTCTCTACTACTGTGGATAAACTTGAAACCACATCGCCTGAAGAGTTGGAGAAAGTGTTGGAGAAGGCGAAAGGAAAAGTCGCTGCCGGTTCTCCTGTGATGTTGACGATCACATTGTTGGGATATGCAGGAACTGAAGGGGATATTCAAGACTGGGTGGAGGTTATTAATGAGAATGAAGATTTTGATTCCGATGACTGGATCTGGATTGAGGAGGTCAAAATCGAAAGTCGCACAACCTGGGATGAAGAAGAGTTAATGAGAGGTTCTCATTTTACAGGGGAACTATTGCGGACCATCTCACATTTAAATGAAGAAGAAGTAGAACAGTGGCTTACTCCTTTGTTCAACCATCGGAAAGTGTCCAAGTATATTCATCCGATGAATAATGAAGAAACGAAGGATGTCATTGAACAGGCAAAATCATTACTAATGGAACGGATGATCAATCATGAGAGGAGGGGGACGATTTGAAGATCATCCATTTATTCATATACGGATTTGGGAAATGGAAGGATTACTCTTTAGATTTAACCGATTCATCCCCGCATCTCATCATAGGTGAAAATGAAGCAGGAAAATCGACGCTCTATGAGTTTATCTTGTTTATGTTATTTGGACTACCTCCAAAGCAAAGGCTCTCTTTCACACCTAAAACCGGAGGGAGCATGGGTGGGCGCCTTGTCCTTTTAACGGCAGAGTATGGCAGAGTGACGATTGAGAGAACACACGAATATGAGAATGGAAAAGCGGTCTGTCACTTGGAGACAGGGGAAGAGAAGGATGAATCCTGGCTCCGAAATTTACTGGATGGAATGGAACGTAGAGTTTTTGAATCTACCTATAGCTTTAATGCGGATGCCTTGATGGAGCTAAGGAATATATCCGGTCATGAGCTTGGTGAAGTCCTTTTAAATATCGGGTTAACCGGATCTGATCAAATTTATCAGACAGAAAAATGGCTGCAAAAACAAATGGATGAACGTTTCAAGCCGCAAGGAAAAAAGCCACTCATCAATGAACAGCTTCAAGTGGTTGAAGAGTTGCAGCAGAAGAAAAAGACATTGGATGAAGAAGAAGAAGTCTACTTACGTCTGCAAAAAACAAAAGAAACATTGAACGAACGCATGAGTACGTTGGAGAAGGAATGGAAGGAGACAATCAATCAACTCTACATAACGGAGCAGGTCTTGAAAGTTAGAGCTATTATTGTTGATTACCATTTAATAAAGTCGGAAGTAGAGAATCAACAAAAGGTTTCCTTTCCGGAAGCCGGTGTGGAGCGTTACCAACAAGTAAAGGAAGTCCTTTTGCCTCTTCAATCAGAACAAAAGCTATTGAAAACAAATATAGAGGAACTTGAAGCTTCCATTCAACATTGGAAAGATGGGTATGTTCCATCTCAAGAAGGTGAAGGAGGAAGGCTCGTAGAATCTGGATATCCAAAGTATGAGCAAGCTCTCTACGAACATGAACGCCTTTTACAACAGACTAGCCGACTAAATGAACAGCTGGAAGAATATAAAAGCCACATCGATGTTCCTTTTGATACAGATGAAATTGAAGAATACCCTCTGCCATTTTATATTGAAGAGACATGGCGAGCATTGAAGAAGGAAAAAGAGGAAGTAGAACGAGAAGAAGCGTTTATTAAGGAACAATTAGATGATATCGCCCGGGAGTTTCAAAAGATTGAAGAACATAAACATTCGATAGAGGACGAGAGGATTAGTGAGGAAACAGCCAGAGAATACGAAGAAAAGTTGCAGAAGAGTTATCAAATGGCAGCCACGTCTGACCAGGACTTAACGGGATTAAGAAATAGACGTTTGTTAGGAGGCGTAATAGCGGCCCTTGCACTGGCTGTCGGGGGGGCTTCTGGAAGGAATGGGGCTATTCGTCTTGTGTTTGGCCATAGCCGCTGGTTTTGCCTTGTACAGTTACAGCTGTCACAAAAAAATTATGAAATCATTCGAACAAAGTGTGACGAAGTCCACTTCAGTAGAAGAAATGGAACAAGCGAGGAGACAACTGCAGTTATATGATGCACATATGAATGAGTACCATCATTTACGTGAGCAGTGGAAGCAGTTGAACCAGGAAGAGGTTCGGCTGCAGGAGAAGGCTAATCATCTTCAACAACGAAAAAGAAGATTGGAAAGTACCCTCGATGAACAGCGTAATCTCTATCCTTTCCTAGCATACTTAAACGTGGAGCACTGGGAAAAACTTTATCATCTTCTTGTGCAGTTGAAAGAAAAAAAACGTACACAAAACCAGATGCTTCGCGACAAAGAAGAGCAACTTTCCATAATGAATGATATCCAAAAAAATCTGGAAGCGTTTTACAAGATGAAAAAGTGGGAATTCTACGAAGAGAATATGGAGCAGCAGTGGCATCGTTTGAAAGAATGGGTCCAAGACCAAAGTCAAAGAAGGCAGAAAATTACCCATGCAGAACAGCAATTGGAATCCTTGTATAAACGTGCGAAAGAAAACAAAGTAAAGCAATCTACTTATATGGAGCAGCAACAAGATCTGTTTAAAGAAGCCGGTGTTGAAAAGGAAGATGACTATTACACCAAAGCCAAACAGAATAAAAAACATGAGGAGCAACAAAATCAGCTCCAAGATTTAGAACGTCAGCTGCAGCGTATGCTGTCAGAAAGTGAGCAGAAAGATTATCATGTGTGGACAGAAGTGCCTGAAGAACGTGTTCTTTCTGCCCGTCTCGAGCGACTTAAAAGCGAAAAGAAAAAGGTCGAAGATGAACAAAAAAAGAATCAGCAAGCCATGGCAGATAACCAGAGTGCCATTCAGCAGCTTGAGCATTCCGACGAACGCTCAAGCATTACCCACAAACTTCACAGAGAAAAAGCTGAACTTCAAAAACAATCAGAAGAATGGGCGGCTTATCAACTGGCATGGAAGGCTTTGGAGAAAACGAAGCATGCGTATAAAGAAAAATATTTGCCACGCATCTTAAGGAAAGCTACAGACTATTTTTATAGACTGACGGACGGAAATTATACGGATGTGAAAATTTCCCCCGATGATGATCGCATTAAGGTCATTAGTAAGCAAGGGTTCACTTATTATCCAATGGAACTTTCACGAGGCACAAAAGATCAATTGTATATTTCTTTCCGCATGGCTCTGGGGGAAACAATGGCGGATGATTTATCCCTGCCGTTTCTCGTTGATGATGCCTTTGTTCATTTTGACCAAAAGAGATTACACCTGATGATCGAACTTTTCGAGCAGTTATCTAAAAAGCACCAAGTCATCCTTTTTACTTGGCGAGAAGATTTGGAAGAAGTGTTTCAATCTCCTCACGTCCTGCGATTGAGTGAAAATCAATAATATGGTCGCAATGTAAGGACATTAATGATAAAATGTTTTAAGATTACTGAGGAATAAGCAAATGGAGGGTTTCCATTGCCAGAAATGAATAATACAGATTGGAACAAATACGAAGAAACGATTGAACAATTTATCCAAGTCATAGCTAAGAATATGAGCCTTTATGGTGTAACCCCGTCCATTGGTCGCTTGTATGGAGTGCTGTACTTTTCGCAGGAACCCATGACATTGGATGACATGCGGGAAGCTTTGGAGATGAGTAAGACAAGTATGTCAACAGGCGTCCGTGCTTTATCAGATATGAAGATGGTCGAACCTTCCTTTAAAAAAGGAGTACGTAAAGACCTTTACAAGTCAGAAGAAGACTGGTATAAATCATTCACTTCCTTGTTTGGGAGCCGTTGGAGACATCATACAGAGACGAATATTGAAGAAGCGGATGAAGCCATCCAGGAGCTTCAAGAGCTGCAAGAGAAGACCACGGACGAAGAACTTCAAGCGAAAATAACTGAGGATATTGATCGACTGGAATATGCTCAAAATTACTATCGCTGGCTCATGAGATTCATACATGTGGTAGAATCAGGAGAGATCTTCCAATACGTACCGAAAATTGATCAAAAAGATAAAAAGTAAAAAAACCGATGGAGGCAGTACGTTGCTGTCTGTATCGGTTTTTTTGTACTCTTTTGCAGTGAACGGAAGGGGAGCTTGTATCATATTTGCCCGCAATCGCTCATAGACTAGAGACAAAAGGAGCAGGGAGGATGAATTCATGTTATTCGGTCTTCCGATTTGGGTGTTTCTGTGTATTGTCTTTATATTCATAAGCGGGTATATGGCCATCCGCGCCATGAGAGCGGAGCACAACCTCGAGCAAGAGTATATCGAACGGGAAGGGCAAGTGTATTTAAAGAGGATTGAGAAAGAGAAAGAACGGCGGGGAAAAAGTGCCATGATGTCAGATTAAAAGCCAGGTGAATCATTCACCTGGCTTTTGATCTTTATTATTCTTCTGTATTTTCGTCAGAAGTACTGTCTTCAGAGTTATTTCCCTCTGGATTTGTACCTTCTTCTACTGGAGCTTCCTCTTTATCGAAGAGCCCTTCAAACTCATCAAGTTTTACATCAATGTCAGAGTCCTGCATAAGCTCATCCATCTTCTTCTGAAGCTCAGCTTGATCGACTTTTTGACTCGTTAATGTACGCTTGATTTCTTCCTTCATTTCTTCATAAGGCTTGATATCTTCTTTATCACGCTTGTCCGTCACCTTGATGATGTGATAGCCGAATTGAGACTGTACAGGTTCACTTACTTCACCTAGCTCTAATTCGTAGGCTTTATCTTCAAATTCAGCAACCATTTCTCCTAGTCCGAACCAACCAAGCTTCCCGCCTTGCTGAGCAGAACCATCAGAAGAATATTCAGCAGCTAAATCTCCGAAATCTTCTCCATTATCGATTTTTTCTTTAACTTCCTTCGCTGTTTGTTCATCAGAGACTAGAATATGGCTCGCTTGAACCTCTGTCTTCATGCGATCATAATAACTTTTCATTTCTTCTTCGGAAATTTCAATTCCTTCAGAAGCCGCTTTTTCTTGAAGTAGGCTCATACGGATCGTTTCTTTGAAAGCTTCTTCATCGGCAAAGCCATTTTGCTGAAGAATGTTTTCAAAATTATCGCCGTATTGTTCTTTGATCGTCTCTAGTTCCTTGTTAACCTCTTCATCTGAAACCTCATAATTATTTGCAAGAACTTCTTTCATGACAAGAGTCTGAAGCACTTGCTCACCATATTGAGACTTCAATTCCTGATAGAACTCTTCTTTCGTTACTTCTCCACCATTGGTTTCAACAACGGCTTCTGATTCATCTGCATTGGATGAACATGCTGACAAGGTAAATACGCTTGCTGCCAATGCAGCCGTGATGGCTATTTTTTTCATAATCCTGACACTCCTAAAACTTATTGTGAATTTCGTGACGTAGAGATTGCTCACAGCCTATCAGTAAATATAACACATTATATAGGCAATGTTCTATACTGTGTTGTGAAAATATAGCAATTCAAACAAGACATAGAAAAAACAGGCCAACTTCGGCCTGTTCTTAGAGTGTATTAAGCACTTCCACATAAGAAGAGATCAGTAATATTGTAATTAGTACGTTGATCGTGCGGAAAACACGCGTTTGTTTTTCGTTCGACATTTTCGTCTTTGTGCATAAGGAATGTGTGAGTGAGTTAAACACGAATAAAATGACGAGCGCGTACAAGCTGAATCCAAATGCCATGTTGGTACCTCCTTTATTCCCTATGAAACTACTCTATCAAAGTTTAGGTGGATTGAACAGAAAAAAGCGGGTCGGATTTCCCTGTTAGAACAAAAAAAGTCCGATCCAGAAACGAAAAGACAAATTCCGACTTCAACTAAAGCTCCCGATTGTGGAAGACTCAGTTTTGAGATGCTTTCGGGTTTCGTTTGCCATAATGGGAGTCAGGGGTGGCTGGAAAGCGAGCTATTCCCCGTAGCCCCACCCACTCAAAAAAGTCTCGGAACTGAGTCTTTAAGCATCCTGCCATATTCTGTAAGAAGGCATAAAAAAACAACGTTCATAAGGGTGAACGTTGTTTTTATGCTTTTGGCTGATGAATGAGGATATCGTAGCCTTCTTTGGCATTCTCGATCAAGCACTTTTTCGGTGCTTTAGCGAAATAATTTAAATAAAGAAAATCAGAGAAAGATAATCCGATATTCACAGATGCAAAGAGTACGAGATAAGCAAAGTAATGAGGGAAGACATATCCCATGATGAGTGCAGGAACTGTAATCAAAAATGTTGGTGCAAGAGCCATCATGATTGATGTCTTCTTTGATAATCGAGTTTTACACTGATAGGTGAAAGTCGGTACAAATCGCTTTCTGAATTTGAACTTTACCCGTAACCGCTTATAGCTGAGCATTAAAGGCAGCATATGCATCAGGCGGTGCATCGCTGGTAAGAAAAACAAAATAACCAACAACGGTAGAAAACCGTGATCATGCATCTCATGCGTACCGTGTATCATTGAATACGGCAGATATAAAATTAGGAATGAAAGTAGTCCTGTAAGAAAAGACATCAGGTAAACACGGTTCAGACCGAATTCTTTATTGATGTTTACTGTTTTCCAGCAGTTCATCATAAGAATCCCTCCCTTACAACAAAAAATACTGTGAATTTATTATGAATATCGATATGATAGTAGTACGTTTTATGTTTCGTTTGTTTGGCACAAGACGAATAATAGTATGTTTGAAGAGAAAAAGCAATAGGTTTTCTGTAAAAAAAATATTTGCTTTTTTCTCTTTTGTTGTAAGATCTTATAAACCTTGGTATGACAAGGGTGACAGCAGGTTGTGGAGGGAGTATTTTGGAGAAGGAAATTCGATGCGAAACCTTTGCATTCCACTTGAATTTATTACTAGAAGTCGAAGAGATGAAGAGATATCCTTTTACGAAATTAGTTATTGAAAAAACCTTAACAAAAAAAGAATATAAAGAAACGTTGCAATTGTTAGAAATTTTGAATGAACGTTACGAAGAAGACGTAGCTAACGGTTTGATTGATCATTCTAATTTAATGCTTCACTTTGCCGGCATGCTTTGTTATAAACTCCCTATAGAAGAAGCGTTAAAGGCACTCAATCAACAGGGGCTTTACCCGGAATTAGTGAACCAACTTATTCATCTTCAAAATAAATAGAACCCTTTCCAATCAATGTTTATTGGAAAGGGTTCTATTTATTTATGCTCCTATCTGTTATGAGGACCTTGATTTCTTCTTATAATCCTCAATATCTGTCGGTTGTTGAACTAAAGCTTCTTCTTCAATGTTTTCTAGTGAACGTTCCAGGATTTCTATATATTCGTCTCCATAGATCTCCTTAATCAAAGCAGATAAATCTAAGAACTCAGGAAGCTTTCCATACATTTCTGTCATGGGCATAACGCCTCTCAGTACAGAATTATCTTCTGGGTTATACTCATTCAGCGTTGCTTCTAGAAGTTCAACCCCTGCATTTGTTAATTCTACATACGTGTTTCTTTTGTCATTTTCACGTTTAGAAAACTGAAGGAGGCCGCGCTCTTCCATCTTCTTGGAGAAATTGAAGGCAGTTGACACATGCATGACACCATACTTGGAAATCTCAGAAATGCTCGCCCCTTTCAAATGGTAAGCAATCCACAAAATGTGATGTTCGTTGATGTTCAATTGGAATGGCTTAATCCAATCCTGCCAGTCCTTTTCAATGGCTTTCCATAGTGCTTTGGAAAGTTGAGCCATTTTATGACTGTAGAAAATGGCTTCTCTTTTTGAGATTTTGTCCTTCATTTACCTCACCCTCTTAAGGTATTTTTTAAAACTATTCTATCCTCAATCGGCTATTAGTTTTTAAGAGTTACCCACTTATAATGATATAAAATTTTTGTAAATTATCAAGATATAATGTGCTGAAAAAATAATTAACATGCAGATCGGACAAAAATGGATCTGCATGTTAGGGGGGGAGGGGTTAATCAGAAGGTTTTTCGTTAGGATCTAACTCTTTGAAAGCTTCAGCAATCCATTCGTGAAAACGGACCATATCTTCCATCCGTCTGTACAGTTGTTCCGCTTGTTGCATCTGCTCTTGATTGACATAATCCTGTATTCGGTCTTTTAACTCGCTTTCCATATTTTCAAGCGTATCTTTTTGTCCACTTGCAGCTAACTGCCACTTATTTATATAGGAAGACATGAAATTTCGATATAAGTTTTCATTAGCTTGATAGAGGTCTTTACGGAAGCCTTTCTTCCATACTCGTTCGACCAGACCTTGATCTAATAAGCCTCTAACGCCTGTACTCATTGAAGTTTTACTTTTACCCAAAGCTTCGCTCATTTCATCTAACGTCATTGGACCCTGATGCAGATAGAGAGTAACAAACAACCGTGCATCAGCGGGGGTAAGTCCAAACATTTCCAATGTTTTAGAAAATTCATGTGTGACTTTTGTATGCATGTCCTCAAGGAAATGGTGGTCTTTTACTACCATAAGATCCTCCTTCGCAAAAAATCTATGTACAACGTTACTATAATTTCCATTGTTATAAAAATTACTGAAAGGGCTTAAATATAAAGGATTTAGAAGTAAAATGGCGTAATTCATGCCTTAAACTTTGTACAGTTTCAACTGTACGTAATTTTTGTACTTGATTAAAAGTATTTATCGTTTGAACTTTCTATTACAAATAGGTTACATTATGTAAGGTGCTTGATTGAGTTCGGAAATAATAACGGCAAAACGTACCATAATAAACAAAAACAGAAGAGGTGATCGACGTGCCGATTATTCAAGTAGAAAACTTATCGAAAATTTTCGGTAAGAATGCCAAAAAGGCTACCAAATACTTAGATGAGGGTTTATCAAAAGAAGATATCCTTGAAAAAACCGGCAACACAGTCGGTGTTAACCGCGCGTCCTTTGATGTAGAAGAAGGCGAAATCTTTGTCATCATGGGGCTGTCCGGAAGTGGTAAATCCACGCTTGTCCGGTTAATCAACCGATTAATTGAACCAACAGAAGGTAGTGTATATATCGATGGTCAGGATTTGGCTAAGATGGACAGCAAAGATTTACGAGATGTCCGTCGTCAAAAGTTGAGCATGGTATTCCAACGCTTTGGTCTTTTCCCACACCGTACAGTGCTGGAAAACGCAGAGTTCGGGCTTGAAGTCCAAGGGATTGATAAAAATGAGCGTAAAGAAAAAGCGAAGAAATCTTTAGAGATGGTCGGACTAGGTGGATACATCCATCAATTTCCTGGTCAACTATCCGGAGGTATGCAGCAGCGTGTAGGTCTTGCACGAGCCCTTGCGAACGATCCAGAAGTTCTACTGATGGATGAGGCCTTTTCTGCTCTGGATCCATTGATTCGTAAAGAAATGCAGGACGAATTATTGGAGCTGCAAGAATCCATGAAGAAAACGATTCTATTCATTACCCATGATCTTGATGAGGCGTTAAGAATTGGTGACCGGATCGCTCTTATGAAGGATGGACGCATCGTTCAAATTGGCACACCGGAAGAGATCCTAGTGAATCCAGCCAACGATTACGTTGAGAAGTTCGTTGAGGATGTAGACCGTTCCAAAGTGTTGACGGCTGAAAATATTATGAAACGCCCAGAAACAGTAGATATACAAAAGCATGGTCCTCGTACAGCTCTTGAACGGATGCGTAAGGAAGGTCTTTCAAGCATTTATGTTACGGATGCAAAAAGAAATCTTCATGGTTATGTAACCGCCGATGATGTTTCTAATGCTGTGAAGCAGGATTCAGATAACTTGAATGGTATTCTTCGCACAGATGTGCCGAAGGTTGAGCCTCAAACACCAATGCAGGAAATTTTTGATATTATCCATGATTCCCCGGTACCTGTAGCTGTCATTGAAGAAGGAAAATTGAAAGGGGTAATCGTGAGAGGAGCCGTACTAGCGGCGTTAGCTGGAAGTGAGGTGAATTTAAATGGGTTTGATTCCTAAACTGCCTGTAGCTGAGTGGATTGATGCAGCGACAGAGTGGACAACAGATACATTTGAATTCTTATTTGATTTTATAAAGGAAGACTTTGGAGATTTCATTGAAATCGTAGCAGAAGATTGGTTAATGAGCATACCCATTTGGCTGTTCATTATTGTTGTAGGTGTTCTAGCATTCTTTGCTTCAGGGAAAAAATTGGGCTTAACTGCTTTTTCAGTGATTGGCCTTTGGTTCATTGCTAATCAGGAGTTATGGGAAGAGTTGATGAACACGTTTACGCTTGTCATTTTTGCAAGTTTGATCTCTGTTATTATTGGAGTTCCATTTGGAATTTGGATGGCTAAAAGCAAAGTGGCAGAGAAAATTCTTACACCTGTCCTTGATTTTATGCAGACGATGCCCGCATTCGTATACCTAATTCCGGCTGTAGCTTTCTTCAGTATCGGTATGGTGCCAGGGGTGTTTGCCTCTGTCATTTTCGCAACACCACCGACTGTTCGTTTTACCAACCTTGGAATTCGGCAGGTGTCCCATGAATTGATTGAGGCATCTGATGCATTCGGTACGACTGGAACTCAAAAATTATTTAAAGTCCAATTGCCAATGGCTAAAAAGACAATCATGGCTGGGATTAACCAAACTGTGATGCTTGCATTATCCATGGTGGTCATTGCATCCATGATTGGTGCGAAGGGACTTGGACAAACGGTTATTACCGGGCTTCAGCGTGCAGAAGTCGGAACTGGTTTCGTAGCAGGTCTCGGAATCGTTATTCTTGCGATTATCATAGATCGTTTTACACAAAACTTGAACACCCAACGGGGTGACTAGTAAATAGGGTTAGAAAAGGGTCCTTAGACCTTTTATCTATATATAAAAATCATTATAAGGGGAGAAATTTACATGTTTAACTGGAAACGTTTTGGCATGGTTGCCGGACTATCTTTAACACTTGTCGCAGCAGGTTGTGGATCTTCAGAGGAAGAAGGTACAGAGTCTACTGGAGATTCTAACGGTGATGAAGCCGCTTCTGAAATGAATTATGGAGAAGAAATGGACTATGAAATCACCGGAATTGAAGCAGGCGCAGGTGTCGTGAGTTCTGCAGAACAAGCGACAGAAGAGTACGAAAACCTTAGTGGATGGGAAGTTGCTACATCTTCTTCCGGTGCAATGGCAACAGCTCTAGGAGAAGCTATTGAGAACGAAGAACCAATTGTTGTTACTGGCTGGACTCCACACTGGAAATTCGCGAAGTATGACTTGAAATACCTTGAAGATCCAAAAGAAGTTTTTGGTGGGGAAGAACAAATTAAAACAATGGTTCGTAAAGGGCTGGAAGATGAGAAGCCGAACGCATATAAAATCTTAGATCAGTTCAACTGGGAAGCAGCGGATATGGAAGAAGTTATGCTTGAGATTACTGATGGTGCAAGCCCGGAAGAAGCAGCTCAAAATTGGATTTCTAATAACCAGGATAAAGTAGAAGCTTGGACAGAGGGTACAGAAGAAGTGGACGGTACTGAGGTTGAACTTGTACTTGTAAACTGGGATTCTGAGATTGCGTCAACGAATGTCGTTGCAGAAGTCATGAAGGCACAAGGCTTTGATGTAACGATTACACCGTTGGATAATGGCCCAATGTGGGAGTCTGTGGCAGCTGGTGAAGCAGATGGCATGGTGGCTGCATGGTTGCCAGGAACACATGGTGATCAGTACGAGCAAAATAAAGATAATCTAGAAGACCTTGGAGCGAACCTTGAAGGTGCTAAGATTGGTCTAGTTGTTCCTAAATATATGGATGTCGATTCTATTGAAGATTTAGAAGCGGCTGAGTAATCAGCTTGTAAAAGCGTGTAGAGAGTAAATCTCTACACGCTTTTTTTTTTGCATAGAACGAAAGGGGGGGAATATAAATAAGGGAAAGGGACAAACATAAAAAATCCCGCTCGAGGCGGGATCGATAGGTTATTGATGGTTGATGACATCATGACTAGGTTGTGTCGTATGGTCTGGTTGCTCAGCCTTTGCTTTTTCTTCCAGTTCTTTCAAGCTTGCTTCGATTTGTTCTAGATATTTTTGGATGTTTTTTTGATGTGGTTCGACTGTGCGCTTCCAGCTTTCAATGGATGTTTTTACATCTTCAGAAAGCTCTTTGATCAGCTCTGCCCCTTCTTTAGACGTTTGGGCGATCTGATCCTTCAATTGCATTCCTTCTTCTTTTAAGCTGAGAACCGTATTTTTCAAATTCTCGCTTTTCAGTTTGGCATTTTCTCTAAAATCACGACCGGAGGAAGGGGTGTTCAATAACGTATAAGCAGCTCCAACGACTCCTCCGACTAAAAATCCCAGCGCTAATGATTTTCCATTCGGCATATCAGTCAGTCTCCTTTCAATCACTCTCTATTTTATATTTTCTCTTAATATGTATGAATGAAACCTTAAAAACATAAAAAATATTCTTCGGACGAGAAGGTAAAGCAAAGGCACTACATTCGATGTAGTGCCTTTGGTGTAAGTCAAGGTTCATTCTGTATATCCTCTTTAAGAGGCTGTCTGAGCTGCTTTAGTAAGGTTTGTTCGTCTTAAGATTTTTTGAGCAATCGGATACATGATAGCTACGAACAATACGTTAAATGCAGCTGCGGGTAGAACAACTGTAGCAAACATGAGGCCGAAGCTCGCTTCCATAAGACCGATGATATAAAGGACAACACCTAAGAAGATGGAGCCGCTGATCATCGTACCGATGGCTGCTAAAGCAGGCTGTACGAATTTTTGATGTGATATTTTTTTAGTCAATAGGACAAGCCCGAAAAATGCAAATGCTGTGAAGGGCTTATCGATGATATTGGCCAGTTGGCCGCCTGGAACGGTGGTTGTCATCGCTGAGATGAAACCTGTCGCTAAAGATAACAATAGGACATAAGATGGTTTAGGGAACAATAAGATCCCTAGGAACATCATAGCGAGCATCATATCCGGTCGCATTCCAAAAAAGAATGGGGGGTGCGACGGCATGCAGAACAGCACCAATTCCTACAAATAAAGACAACATGACTAAAACACGAATATTCATTTAAACATCTCTCCTCAACTATTCTAATCTCATCTGAAATTTGCCATCCAAACGTGCCCTCATGACCGTTTGCGATTGCATGCTAGTATTATAGCAGTTTTCTCTTTAGGAAATCAATCCATTTAACCAGGGATGTGGTGATTGATCTCACCAGCGATGGCTTGTAAATCTTCTGGAGAGTAATCATCGGAGTGGACTTCCCACTTCGCCTCGAATCCATCTCCTTCACCATATCTCGGAATAAGGTGGATATGTAGATGGAAAACAGATTGGCCTGCTGCTTCCTCATTGTTGTTTAAGACGTTCAAACCAACAGGAGCATAGGTTTGTTTAATTGCATTTGCGATCTTCGGCACTCTTGAGAACAGCTTCTCTGCTGTTTCTGGATGTGTGTTGTAAATGTCTTGGCAATGCTGTTTGGGAATAACTAGCGTGTGACCTTTCGTAACTTGACTGATATCAAGAAAAGCGTACACCTCATCGTCTTCATACACTTTCGCTGAAGGGATTTCTCCGTCAATGATTTTGCAGAAAATGCATTCATCTGCCATATGCAAACACTCCTTTCCGTTTGATAGCATTGTACCATATCAATGAGTGAAAACTCGATGAAGACGGCGTGTGAAAAGTGTAACGGATGAGAAAGTATGATAAAATTTGTGCAGGAAAATTAATGAAGTGAGGGATTAGATGGAACCTTTATTACATATTAAAGACCTCCACGGAGGATACACTCATAAAAATGTATTGAACGGCATTTCTTTCGATGTCAATCCAAATGAAATTGTGGGCCTTATCGGGTTGAATGGTGCAGGGAAAAGTACCACGATCAAACACATCATAGGAATGATGCAGGCGAAGAAGGGAAAAGTCTCCATTAATGGAACATCCTTCGAAGAAAACCCGGAAGAGTATCGACAGCAGCTTGGTTATATCCCGGAGATGCCGATTTTATATGATGAATTGACCTTGTATGAACATCTACACTTGACCGCCATGGCCTACAATGTGCCGGAAGATGTTTTCAAAAAGAGACTGCATCCTCTTCTTAAAGAATTTCGTATGGAGAAAAAGCTCAAGTGGTTCCCTGTACACTTCTCTAAAGGGATGCGCCAAAAGGTTATGATTATGTGTGCATTCTTAATTGAACCGGATCTCTATATTGTTGATGAACCTTTCGTTGGTCTGGATCCCCTTGGTATACAGTCCTACCTGCAGTTGATGGAGGATATGAAAGATAAAGGGGCAGGAATTCTAATGTCGACTCATATTCTTGCAACTGCTGAGAGATATTGTGATCGTTTTGTCATCCTCCATGAAGGAGAAATTAGAGCTAAAGGGACACTTGAGGAGCTGCGAACATCATTTGGTCAGTCAGGAGCATCCCTTGATGATATTTACGTGCAACTGACAAAGGAAGAGCAGCATGATTAATGCCAGAGAGTTTTGGACAAATCGTTTCTCTGAACATACGAAAGAGACCAGCCGTTATTTAAAGTATATTTTTAATGGCCACATTGCCGTTGCCATGTTGTTCTTTATTTCGGCGCTCGCTTATTATTACCAGCAATGGCTCCAAGACCTTCCGGAAGATTTTCCTACTGCTTGGATTATAGCCTTAGCTTTTGGATTCATCGCAGGGTATAGCCCTGTTCGTACGCTCCTCAAAGAGCCGGACTTAGTTTTCCTGCTTCCTGCTGAATATCAGCTGGATGATTACTTCCGTCGCTGCTTATATTACAGCTACGTTGTCCAACTTTATGTCATCTTTCTAATATCAGCAGCACTTGGTCCCCTGTATTTTGCCTCGTACCCAGAACTCGGTACGCGGTATTACTTAATGATGATTGGTGTAGTCCTTGTTATTAAGATTTGGAACATGATGTCTAACTGGTGGATGTTGAAGGAGAGAAACCCGAGAACACGACTCATGGACCAGGTCATTAAAGCGGTATTGAACATTACCATTTTTTATTTTCTCGCTCAAGGTGAGTGGGTTTATGCCAGTATCGTAACCGTGCTACTTGTAGGTGTCGTGCTTTACACGTATACCCTCTCCAGACAAAAAGCTGGACTCGCCTGGGACTTACTTGTAGAAAAAGATCAGCAGAGGATGAGGACCTTTTATAGAATCGCCAATATGTTCACAGATGTTCCTCATTTGAAAAATACAGTTAAAAAGCGCCACACGCTTGTGCATGCGATAGTAGATCGGGTTCCTTACAGGCAAAACCAGACCTTTTCTTATCTGTATAAAATCACGTTTATACGAAGCAGTGATTATTTAGGTATGTATATCCGCCTCATAGTGATTGGTGCACTGGCCATTTGGTTTGTATCCAATCTTTGGGTGAAGGTCGCGTTTGCCATTCTTTTTCTCTATTTAAGTGCATTTCAAATGATGACCTTGTGGAATCACCACCGCACTATTGCTTGGCTGGCTCTATACCCGGTTAAGAAAGAATGGAAGGAAAAAGCAATCCTGCAATGGTTACAGCAGATTATGTTGTTTCAGACCTTCCTCTTCGGCTTATTGTTTATATTCCAATGGAATCCTATAGGGCTTGTTCTTGTATGGGTAGGCGGAAGTATCTTCAGTTATCTATTTATACAAAACTATGTGAAAAAGAAATTGACGTAACAGGGAAGACTACTTAAGCAGTCTTCCCTGTTTCATATCCATATCTAAATAAACACTCGTAAATATGAATAACAAATTGTTCCTATAAAATAACCGGAGGTGTGTCACATGAATTATGAAGAGAAGGCGAAAGAGGAAGCTTTACGTTGGAGTAAATCATTGGACAAGCGTTCCTCAATTATTCAGAGAAGTTCAAAGCAGGTGCAGTCAAGAATTAATGAAAAGATTCCTGATCGTGTCCACACGGTGGTAACGGATAGTATTCGTTCCATGATTGAGCTTGCTTTAACATCTTCAGAGTACATCCGCCCTGTAAAGGTCCATCCAGATTGGAGCTTTGAAGAACGAGAGAGGCAAGTCCGTGATTTAGTGAAAAAATATAAGAAAACTGCATCCTTGGAAGGGGCTGGAACGGGTTTTGGAGGCTTTTGGCTTGGAGCGGCTGATTTCCCGCTGTTATTAGGCATAAAGATGAAGTTTTTATTTGATGCAGCTCAGATTTATGGTTGGAATGTTCGCTCTTATGAGGAGAGGGTCTATTTGCTTCACGTATTCATGCTCGCTTTTTCCAGTGACCAGGTCCGCGGGGAAGTGAAGCGTAAGGTTTTAGGTTGGAATGATTTAGAAATAAAAGAGAAGAACGTGGACTGGAAGACGTTACAAATCGAGTATAGAGATACCTTGGACCTTGTGAAACTTCTTCAATTGCTCCCGGGTTTTGGAGCCGTTGTAGGGTATGTTGCGAATGGGAGATTATTAGAACAATTAGGGGGAGACGACCATTCAGTCCAGCCGCCTCCGTTTACTTTAACTTTCTTGATAGCTAATAAAGGTTTGGAATAATGTTTTAGCTGCGTGCGGAAGTGCTTTTTCGTCGAAATCGAATTTCGGATGGTGATGAGGGTAGTAATGATCTGGAATTTGAGCACCTGTAAAATAAAAAGTGCCTGGCTTATCCAATAAGTAGTAAGCGAAATCCTCTCCAGCCATGACCGGTTCGACTTCTTCTGTGCGTAAAGAAGCATCAGCCTTGTGAGCATGTTGTAAAACTAAGTCCGCTTCTTCAGGATGATTGACGACAGGCGGGTATCCTTTTTCATAAGTGAACTCGTAGTCTGCGTCGTTTGCTTCACATGTGCCTTTTATAATTTTTTCCATCTCTTCAATGATTAAAGTTTGCACATCAGGATCAAATGTTCTAACCGTGCCGGTTAAGGTTGCTGAATCTGCTATGACATTAAACGTGGTTCCTGATTCAAACGTTCCTACTGTCAGCACAGCTGTTTTCAATGGATCTACCCGGCGGCTCACGATTTGCTGCAAGGAAGAAACTACTTGAGAGGCGATGACGATGGCATCTTTTGTTTGATGCGGCTGGGCTCCATGTCCACCTTTCCCTTGAACTTTTATTTCGAATCGATCCGCTCCGGCCATAAAAGGTCCTTTTGCCGTTTGGATGACTCCCATTGGAGCATTCACCCATAAATGAGTGCCGAACACAGCATCTACATCACTGAGAGCTCCTGATTCGACAATCGGTTTTGCTCCTCCGGGCGCATATTCTTCGGCGTGCTGATGTAGGAAAACGATGGTGCCTGGAATTTCATCCTTTTGAGATACAAGTGCTTCGGCCAGCCCTAGAAGAGCTGCGGTATGGCCGTCGTGACCACATGCATGCATAGCTCCATCATTCTTGGATTTATATGGGACGTCATTTTCCTCCTGAATAGGAAGGGCGTCAAAATCTGCTCTAAGGGCGACCGACTTCCCTGGCTTTCCCCCTTGAAGTCTGGCTAGAACTCCATTTCCCCCAACCTGAGTTTCATAAGGGATTCCTAATTTCTCATATGTATCGGCGATGAACTGTGCCGTCTTTTCCTCTTTAAATGATACTTCTGGGTATTGATGCAGATGACGGCGGGTTTCAACCATTTTCTCATATTGGTCATCGATGGCTTGGAAGACATTCTCCCACATATTTACTCCTCCTTGTCACTTTGATGAAGTTTGGCAACTATTTTTATAAATTGTAATATACATTCAGAATATTCTCAAATATATGCCGTGCAGAGTGACAATAAAAAACCCCCGGTCTAAGACAGGGGGTGAGAAATTAATCTTGTAAGCGGGAATCTTGAAGTAAACGACCGATTTCCTCCATATGACCGGTTTCATCTGCAATCATATCATCCAGTTTCACAGATAATTCAGTCAGTCCGAGTTCTTCTGCTTGTGTTTTGCGTTCCTCATATCGCTTAATCGTCTGGCGCTCAGCTTCATGTGCTTCTTCTAACATCGGTCTTACTTCAGTCATTTGCTTGACTTCAGCAGGAGTTGTCGTCGGAGTTCCGCCCAGAGTGCTGATCTTTTCAGCTAGGTAAAGAGCGTGCCCTTGTTCGTCGGTTACTTCGCTCTCGAAAAATGGCTTGAGGACAGAACGATATAGTCCCGTAACGACAGCAGCATTATAAGTGTACATAATAGAAGCTGCATACTCATGAGCCAAGTCTTCGTTGAGTCCATCGATTAAATTTTGCATTTTTTGATCCATACAACAACATCCTTTCTTATATGCTCTATTTTAAATATTCCCATCACTCTTCGGTTTAAACATACCTCCGTCCTGAGGCGGAGAAAATTCCGTTCTCAGGGTTGTTTTACAAATCCCTGTTTCTAAGTAAGATTAAGCTATAACTAATGTAAGAACTACTAAAAGAAAAGGAAATTAAGGACTTCTGTCGAATGTAATTCACGGAAGGTTAAAAAAGGGTGAGCATTATGCATAATAAATTTTCAAAAATCGTCATCGCATTATTATTAGTTGGATTTGGATTTGTGCTTCTTCTGTCGAATTTGAACATTATTTCCCTGGAAATGAGATGGACGTGGGGCAATATTTATCCGATTATTCTATTCGTCATTGGTTTAAAGATTTGGTTGGATGCGGTATTGAAAAAAGGAGGAAGTTGGATCATCGGTTCATTCCTCACCATCTTCAGTACGCTCTTATTATTAGATCGGTTAGGGGTTTTTGTATTCTCTTTTGGTGATGTGTGGCAGCTTTGGCCTCTTCTTTTCATATACTTTGGATTTAGTATGTTTTTAGGGAAAAACGGCTCTAAAGTGAAAATTGAATATGATTCCAAAGGTTCTTCTTCAAACAAGCTGAAGTCCAAGCATATGATGATTGGAGACCACTCTTATAATGAAGAGAACTGGAAGGTGGAACCGATGGATTTATGGAACGGAGTTGGTGACTACCGATTCGATTTCACACGTGCCTTCATTCCTGATGGAGATACACCAATTGTCGTCCGCGGCTGGGTCGGAGATGTCAAAATGCTGGTCCCGAAGCATGTCCCTTTCCGAGTGGAGGCGAAAGTGAAGACAGGGGATATCCGTGTCGGCGGACAGAAAGCTGATGGAATGCACAGAAGTGTGGAATATGAAACCGATGATTATTCTATGGCCACTCGCCGGTTAACCATTGGTGTCGATCTTAAAGTCGGTTCGATTCGAATCGATCAGGTGTGAAAGGTGGGGGAGCATGTTAAAGCACTTGAATAGTATCCGTTACATGTATATCCGTTCACATCTTTATGGACTTATTTTAAATACGTTTATCCTGCTCAGTATCTTATTATCTATTTACGTATGGTTTCAGCCCGGTTGGCTGAGTGCAGGGGCCATTTTAATGTTCATTCTGCTTTATGTGGTGCTTGGGTTTATCATGTCTCTTTATGCGGGCTTCCGGTCGAGTGGGGATGTCAAACACCGGCTGGATTACATATCGATGATGATTACCCAGCTTTCGCGCGGAAACTTCAGTAAAAGGATTTATTTTAATGAAAATGATGAGATCGCTGCTGTAGGGGATGAATTGAATGTCCTTGGCGAGAAGTTGGAGCAGCAGAAGGAGTCGCTTGTAAAGCTCGCTGATGAAAAAAGTGAGCTGGCACGTACGGCTCATAAAGCGGCCACGATTGAAGAACGGCAACGACTTGCTCGTGATTTGCATGATGCCGTGAGTCAGCAGTTATTCGCTTTGACAATGATGGCACAGGCGACAGAAAAGATTTTTGATCGTCGGCCGGAAAAAGCAAAAGAACAGCTTCAGGAAATTACTCAAATGGCGCTTCAGGCTCAAACAGAAATGAGGGCGCTCCTTCTTCACTTAAGGCCTGTTCATTTATCAGGGGAACCGCTAGCGGAGGGGATTAAAACACTGATTGAAGAATTACGTCAAAAGTGTCAAATTGAATTTGATGTGGATATGGAGGATTTAGGAGATCTGCCAACATCCGTAGAAGAGCAGTTGTTCCGGGTTGTGCAAGAAGCCCTTTCCAATATATTGAGACATGCTAATGCCTCTGAGGTGAAGGTGGAAGCCACTCATGACCAAAAGGAGATCTTCCTACATATTGCTGATAACGGCGTGGGTTTTGATACAGAGGATAAAAAAGCCAATAAAGCCTCATATGGATTGAAAACGATGCGCGAACGGTGTGAAGAAATTGGCGGTACGTACTCCTTACGTTCGAGGAAAGGGGAAGGTACACATATTGATCTTCGTGTTCCTGTAAAAGTTAATGAAAAGGGGGAAAAGGAATGATTCGTGTCGTAGTTATTGATGATCACGATGTCGTCCGTAAAGGAGTCATTGCCTATTTAAGTACGGAAGAGGATTTGGACATTGTTGGAGAAGCAAGCAGCGGATATGAAGGAGCAGCGCTAGTAAAAGAGAAAAAACCGGATGTTGTTCTCATGGACTTAATTATGGATAACGGGACGGGAATTGAAGCGACAGAAGAAATCATGAAAACCGAATCTTGTAAAATTATCATCTTGACGAGTTATTACGATGATGAAAAGGTTTTTCCGGCGCTTGAAGCAGGTGCCTTTAGTTATATGCTGAAAACATCTTCAGCCGATGAAATAGCTGAAGCCATCCGCAAAGCGGCTCTTGGTCAAAATGTGATTGAGCCGAAAGTCGCTACAAAAATGATGACTCGTTTCCGTCAAGATCGAAAACCGCATGAGGAGCTTACAAAACGTGAACTGGAAGTGTTGAAATGCGTGGGTGAAGGGATGACGAACCAGGAAATCAGCGATGCGCTTTATATAGGTGTCAAAACAGTGAAGACCCACGTCAGTAACATTTTAAGTAAACTAGAGGTGCAGGACCGCACCCAGGCCGCCGTATATGCCCATCGGAATGGACTGCTTAAAGGGTGAAGAAAGAAGACCGCTTATAGGCGGTTTTTTTCTTTTTCAAGACTCAACCTTTTATATGAAAATGACAATGATGTGGAGGACTATGAAACTACTTTGTTTTCGAGAGAATACCTAGTATAATGGCATGAGAGAGAGGTAGAAAGGATACAAAATCATGAAAAAAAGTATGGAAACAGCGCTGTTTCTCCTATGGGCAACATCACTCGTTGCTACGGTCGGGAGCCTGTTCTTCTCAGAGGTTCTTGGCTATGCTCCTTGTGAGTTGTGCTGGTATCAGAGAATACTGATGTACCCGCTGGTGCTCATTTATGGTACAGCCTTATGGAAAAAGAAATGGGATGTTGCTTTCCCTGGAATCATTATGAGCGGAATTGGTATCTTCGTTTCCATTTACCATTACATGCTACAGAAGATCCCATCGCTTTCAGCGGTAGATTCATGCGGGCTCGTTCCTTGTAATGGTCAATACATTAATGTTTTCGGATTTGTGACGATTCCATTTTTAGCAGGCACCGCTTTTATCATCATCTTTATTGTTCATTTATTTGTCGTTGTAAAGAAAGGAAGGAATGACGCATGAAAAAAGGTATGATCATCTTTGCAAGTGCCCTTGTGGTGCTTGTTGTAGTTCTTGTATTTGTTGTGAACTATCAAAATTCAGAGAAAACCGCAGATAACCCGTACGGGAAAGAAAACTTGGAACAGGCAACTATTGATCAACTGGATGACCCTAATTATCAGAACCAAATTCAGCCAGATGCTCTGGAGGAAGAAATTCAATCAGGAGAGCCTACAACCGTTTATTTTTACGATCCGAAATGTGTACACTGTCAACGTACAACTCCAAGAATGATGCCAATCGTGAATGAATACGACCTGGATGTCAAAAAAATGAACGTATTAGAATTTAAAGAAGAGTGGAACAAATACGGGATTGAAGGAACACCTACCCTTATTCATTTCGAAAACGGGGAAGAACAGGCGCGAGTTTCAGGTGAACAATCTGTTCGGGATTTAGACGATTTCTTTGTGCAGGAAGTCATGGAAAGTGAACCAGAACAAGAAGAGGAATAAAAAAAGTGAGCGGTTTTCCGCTCACTTTTCCTATGCTACTCTTCGAGTACAATCATTTGATATTTTGTAATGTACGCATCGCCATCAATAAACGAAGGCTTCTTCTGGTGCTGAGGACCCGATTTTTTGTGGGCCTCATCAAAGGACTTGGAGTTCTTCCAGTCTTCGAAGTCTTGTTCGCTGCGCCATTGAGTAAGGACAACGTAAGTGTTGCCTTTTAAGGGGCGGAGGATTCTTATGGCTTGAAAGCCTTCACGATTTTCTACATTTCCCGCTCTTTTTTTAAAGCGGTCCTCAAAAACGGGACGTCCTTCGTCCCTGACTGGGATGTTGTTCATGACAACGTAACCCGTCGCCTGCATCGTACCGACATGATCGACGGTTTCATAGATACGTCCTTCTTCAAAAATCGACGTATCTTCCCCTTCATAATAGGCGACCGTTTTGTCTTGATCCTGCATGAAAAACAGAGATGTTTCAGGGTGTTGTTGACTCAGTTTGGATAAGTAATTCAATGTACCATTGGTCATCGATACTTTCATAGCCGATGTCTCCTTTCCTGCGGTATCTTCAGTTTAGCAAGCAGGGTTCCTTGGTGGCAAGTTTGAAGGATAGAACAGAAAGGATGCACGTAATTTGAACATCAAAGATTTGAAGAAACGCTTACCTTCATGGTCCGGACGATTGAAGTGGCCGGCCATCCTCGTCCTAGCTCTTATGATGATCATAGGTATTGGTTACCTGATCATATTATTCGGAGGACGCTTTGTTGTAGATGAAGAGGATCTGATCCTTGATGAAATGACCACGGTGGAGACAACCAAAGGCGAAGTCATTGAACGGATTTACACGAAAAACAGAAGGAACGTATCTATTCAAGAAGTTCCCGAACACGTCAAGGGTGCGTTTATAAGTATAGAAGACAGCCGCTTCAGAGAACATTCCGGTGTGGATTTTAAGGGGATTATGAGAGCGGTATATAAAGATATCATCGCTATGAAAAAAGTGGAAGGTGCAAGTACGATCACTCAGCAGCTCGCCAAAAACATTTTTCTCTCTAATGAAAAAACGTGGATGAGAAAAACGAAAGAAGTTATGGCGGCTCTTTACTTGGAGCGCAACTTCTCAAAAGATGAAATATTAGAACTGTATTTGAATCGCATTTATTTCGGGGAAGGGACGTATGGCATTGAGGCTGCTTCCCAGCACTATTTTCAAAAGTCGGTTTCTGAACTGACGGTTGCTCAGGGAGCGCTGCTTGCTGGTTTACCTAAAGCACCGAATACTTATTCGCCGTTCGATCATCCTGACAATGCCAAGCAGAGAAGAAATGTTGTGCTATCAAGGATGTACGATACAGGGGAAATTGATGCAGGAGTTATGAAGCAAATGCAAGGTTCGACGCTAGCTGTCGAGCGCGCTGAGGATATAGATCAAACGTGGTCCAACAGCTATGTGGACCTTGTCATCCATGAAGCAGCTGAAAAGTATCATATATCTCGCGATGAGTTAAAACGTGGGGGATACCGATTGGTTGTAGAAATGGACCCCTCCATCCAAAAAATTGCTGCAGAAGAAATGAAAAACGGTGAGTTTGTTCCAGGTTCATCCGAGTCGATCGAAGGAGCTTTCACCCTTATGGATCACTCGACAGGTGCGCTGGTTGCGGTCGTTGGAGGGCGTGATTTTAAACACGGTGACTTCAACCGTGTAAGGGCGAAGCAGGCTCCTGCTTCCACCATCAAACCATTTGCCGTTTATGGTCCGGCCATGATGACAGGAGATTATGATCCATACAGTCTTTTATCTGATAAAAAGCAGTCGTTCGGCGCTAATGATTATTCTCCAAATAACTATGACAGCCAATATGAAGGCGAAGTTTCGTTGTACCAGGCTTTAATTGAGTCCAAGAATGTGTCAGCCGTATGGCTGCTTGATCAAATTGGTATTTCTTATGCCAAAGGATATTTGGAGAAAGCTGGTCTAACGACAGAAGATGATGGTTTATCCATTGCTCTTGGTGGATTGTCTGACGGATACACTCCTCTGCAGATGACGGAAGCCTATGGTTCGCTTGCTCAAAACGGAAAGAGAAATGAAAGCTATACCATTACAAAAATACTTGATCGGAACGACAAGGTGATTCATGAACATGCTTCTGATGAAACCGAGGTATTCAACGCACAAACCGCTTGGTATTTAACAGAGATCCTTCAGACGGCTGTGCAGGAAGGAACAGCACAGGCTGGTAACTATTCTAAGGCATTAGCAGGGAAAACAGGGACTCATCAGAATCAGCATGTGTGGTTTACCGGATACACACCGGAATATGCGGGGTCGCTTTGGATGGGCTACGATCAATCAGGAGAGATTGATGGAAGCAGTGCTTATCCAACCCGCCTCATGAAACAAATATTAACAAGGATCGATCAGGAGAAAAATCTGGCTGCAACTTTTGAACAACCCGAAGGTGTAGAAAGCCTGCCTGAACCTGTAAATCTTCCCGTTTTAACGGACGTAACAGGGAGACTGAATTTGTCTGGCCTTGCTTCATTAAGAGGTACGATTCGTTGGTCCGCTCCTGACGATGAGCGAATTGTCTACCGTATTTTCCGAGAAGAAAACGGAGAAGATGTTAAGGTTGGTGAAGTGATAGGAAAGAATGAGTTTAAGGTCAGTGCTTTTGGTATCTTTGATCAGACAAGTTACTATGTTGTACCCGTAGATCCATTGACAGGGAAGAAAGGCCAGCCCTCCAATACGGTGAGCCTCAGTTGGGATCTGTGAAAAAAAGCACAAAATCATGACAAATGTTTCATTTTTCTATACAGAAGAACAATAAATCGTTATAGTTGTAAGCGGATAAATGTTGAACGGGAAAAGGAGTTCTGAAGATGAATAAAATTGAAAATGACACGATTTTAAAAGCTTTCAGAGGGGAAGAGACAGACCATACCCCTGTCTGGTTCATGCGCCAAGCCGGGCGCTCCCAGCCGGAATATCGCAAACTTAAAGAGAAGTACTCATTATTTGAAATCACCCACGATCCTGAACTGTGCGCTTATGTGACACGTCTACCCGTGGAGCAGTATGGGGTTGATGCAGCGATCCTTTACAAAGACATTATGTCTCCACTTCCGGCTATTGGCGTGGATGTGGAAATTAAAAAAGGGATCGGACCGGTCATCCATAATCCGACAAGAACAAAAGCTGATATTGAAAAGCTCGGAACGATTGACCCTGAAGATGATGTGCCTTATGTAATGGACACGATTCGTCTATTAACGAAAGAACAACTTACGGTCCCGTTAATCGGTTTTAGTGGGGCGCCATTCACCCTAGCGAGCTATATGATTGAAGGTGGACCCTCAAAAAATTACAATAAAACCAAGTCACTTATGTACAGTGAGCCAATGACATGGTTCGCACTTATGGACAAACTGGCAGACATGGTCATTGCTTATGTAAAAGCACAAGTCGCCGCCGGAGCCAGTGCCATTCAGATTTTCGACTCTTGGGTTGGTTCTTTGAATGTCGAAGATTATCGTACGTTTATTAAACCAGTGATGCAGCGGATTTTCTCTGAGTTGAAAGAGGAAGGTGTGCCACTGATCACTTTCGGTGTAGGTGCTAGACACCTGATTCATGAATGGGATGACCTTCCCGTTGATGTGCTTGGGCTGGATTGGCGCATGTCAATCACAGAAGCAAGAAATGAAGGGATCACAAAGCCACTTCAAGGAAACCTGGATCCTTCAATGCTCTTAGCGGACTGGGATACCATTGAGGAAAGAGCAAAGAAAATCATTGATGAGGGAAGACAACACCCTGCACACATATTTAACCTCGGTCACGGTGTAACTCCGGACATTAAACCGGAAACATTAAAGCGGTTGACTCAACTGATTCATGATTATTCCAAGAAGTCTTAATGGTGGTTTAAAAAAGATGAAGAGGTGAAGGAACATGGCAAAAAAACAAATGGGATTATTAGTAATGGCCTATGGGACGCCTTACAAAGAAGAAGACCTAGAAAGGTATTACACACATATCCGACGCGGACGTAAGCCTTCTGATGAGATGCTTCAGGATTTGCGTGATCGTTATGACGCTATTGGCGGCATTTCACCGCTCGCCCGTATTACAGATGATCAGGCGGAAGCATTAAAGGATGCATTGAATGAAAAGCAAGACGAGGTTGAATTTAAAGTATATCTTGGACTGAAGCATATTGAACCATTTGTAGAGGATGCGGTGGCCCAGATGGCGGAAGATGGAATAGAAGAAGCCGTTTCCATCGTGCTTGCTCCCCATTACTCCACGTACAGCGTGAAATCGTACAATGGTCGTGCCAAAGAGGAAGCAGAAAAGCACGGCATTTCTATTCGTTCTGTAGAAAGCTGGTATGACGCGCCTGGTTTCATTGATTATTGGAAAGATGTCATTGAAGCGGAATACGCTAAGATGACGGAAGACGAAAAGGAAAAAGCCTGCCTGATTGTCTCTGCTCACAGTTTACCGATGAAGATTTTGGAAGGGGGAGACCCTTATCCTGATCAATTGAAGAGAACAGCGGAATTGATTTCAGAAGCTACTGGAATTACACAATATGAAATCGGCTGGCAGAGTGAAGGCAACACACCAGACCCTTGGATCGGCCCGGATGTCCAGGACTTAACAGAAGAACTTTATCATGAAAAAGGATACCGTAGCTTTGTGTACGCTCCTGTTGGGTTTGTATCCGATCACTTGGAAGTTCTTTATGATAACGACTACGAGTGTAAAGTCGTTTGTGATAAAGTAGGAGCAAACTATTACCGTCCAGAAATGCCAAATACTCATCCAAAGTTTATCCAGACACTTGCTGATGTCGTCGTGGATAAAGTGAAAGAGTAGATTTTTTTATGGAAGGGAAAAAGCGTGTCGTCGTCGTAGGCGGAGGAATCTCAGGGTTAACCTCTGCGTACTACTTACAAAAAGAAGCACAGGAGCAAGGCTATCCACTGGATGTTCAATTATTGGAATCCAGCGATCACCTGGGTGGGAAAATCGATACGGTACAAAAAGATGGCTTCACAATCGAGCGTGGCCCGGACTCTTTTCTCGCCCGTAAAGAAAGTGCCGGGCGTCTTGCGAGAGAAGTAGGTCTCGGGGAGGAACTTGTGCCAAACGGTACAGGTCAGTCCTACATTTTGGTGAATGGCAAACTTCATAAAATGCCAAGCGGCTCTTTTATGGGAATCCCGACGAGGATCCGCCCATTCCTTTTTTCTGGGTTATTCAGTCCAGTAGGAAAGGCAAGAGCTGCTTTAGATTTGGTCAAGTCGAAAAAAACGGTCGAAGGAGATCAGTCCCTCGGCTTGTTTTTCCGAAGAAGACTGGGTAATGAGGTCGTTGAAAACCTAATAGAACCGCTCTTGTCCGGCATTTATGCAGGAGATATTGATCGTTTGAGTTTGCAATCCACGTTTCCGAACTTTTATGACCTCGAACAGAAATACGGCAGTCTTATTAAAGGGTTGCGTCAGACGTATCCGATGAAGAATCCGAAAAAAGGTGAAAAGAAACCGAGCATGTTCCGTACTTTAAGAAACGGCCTCGGCTCTCTTGTGGATGCAATCGAAGAAAAATTGGAGCCTGGAACTGTCCAAAAAAGCGTAAAGGTGGATCATATCGAAAAGAAAGCCAATGGTTATCATCTTTTATTAAGTGATGGAACGGTAAGAGAAGCAGAGGCAGTTATATTAGCCGCTCCCCATTATGCCGTGCAGCGCATGCTGTCTCAGTATGATTTCTTAGAACCGTTTAAAGAAACCAATGCTACATCTGTAGCAAACGTCGCCATGGCCTTCGATGCCTCAGCTATTAAAAAGGATATTGACGGGACCGGTTTTGTGGTCTCAAGAAACAGTGACTTCCGCATTACCGCTTGTACATGGACCCATAAAAAGTGGCCTCATTCGACACCTGAAGGGAAAGTTCTCTTGAGATGCTATGTTGGGAAACCTTCCGACCATGAAGTGGTAGGTAAAACGGACGAAGAGATTGAAGCGATCGTCTTGAATGATCTAAACAAAACGATGAATATTACGGCTAAACCTGAATTCTCTATTGTCACCCGGTGGTATGACGCGATGCCTCAATATACGGTGGGTCATAAACAGAGGGTAAGTGAGATTACGGAACAAATGGAGAAGGACCTTCCAGGCGTTTACCTTGCAGGTGGCTCTTACCGAGGGATCGGTCTGCCTGATTGCATCGACCAGGGAGAAACAGCCGTTCAAAATGTCATAAACTTTCTCTATCATTAAAAAGGAAGCATTCTTAGGAGTGCTTCCTTTTTTATAAACTAGTTAGCTGTCATGATTCTGATAAAGTCTTCGATGAAGGCTTCTCGATCGAAGTCTATAATAATATTGTGCATGGGATAGCCTTCTATATAATCAGGTGCGGGTCGGAAGTCAGCATAGGTGAGTCCTTTAGATGGACCGATGGCATTCACACTTACTTGCCGCTCTACAATCTTATAATCTTTAGGATTCATTAAATAGGAGAATAAAGTCACATCATGAAGAGGAGCGCCATCAATTCCATGAATGATGGATTCATACTGGGTACTGTAGTAATTCATGATGGGATAAATGATTTTTGAAAAAGGTGTATCGTTTTCTGCTGCGACTTTCTTTACCGTATCCAGGGGAATGACTGCACGGTTACTGATATTCAATGGGACAAAGGTGACATTTTCTCCATGAGCAGCTACGATTTTAGCGGCTTGAGGGTCTCCATATACATTTGCTTCTGCTACTGGAGTACGATTACCAGGTACGAAGAAGGCACCCCCCATGACATAGACATCCCCAGCTGTATGGATATTACTTTCAGATTGAATATAGGTAAGAGCGAGAGAGGTTAATCGAGAGAGGTTTATTATGGTTAAATCTTTCCCATATGTATGGATGAGTTCGTAAACTCTCTGGAAACGATTATGGTCAGGTGTCTGAACGGTTGGGATGATTTCTCCGAGGCCGTGGGCTCCATGGATATCATAGAAAAACTCTGGCTCTGTGCCTGTCAGTGGTTTATCCGCACCTTTAATAATTGGAATATTAGTTTTATTAGCCAATTGTAGCAAGTAGGCGGTGTTTCTTAAGGCGATTTCCTGACGCACGTTCCCATATTCTGCGACGATACCTACAACATCAATTCCTGGATGTAAAAGGGCATACATAATGGCAAACGCATCATCCACACCAGGATCAGCGATGATCAGAACTTTTTTCAGGTGAACCAACTCCCTATTTTTTCCTATTTTCATTTTATTTAAGGTGTAAGGTTAATATGTGTTTTCAAGATTAATTGCAAGGGTTGGAGTTGGTAGTAAAATCTATCTCAATATATGAAAGGGCTTGCAAGAAACACGAATGATTAGTATGATTAAAATTGGAAACGTTTTCAAGAAAGCATCAAGGGGGAGTAAGTATGGCTACGATTGAAGATGTAGCGAAACTGGCTGGATTATCGAGGACAACGGTCTCCCGAGTCATCAATGATCAGCCTTACGTGACAGATGAAAAAAGACAGCGAATCATTCAAGCCATGAACGACCTTGGATATGTCCCCAATTCTTCCGCCCGTCGTCTTCGAAGTCAAAAAACGGAGACGATTGCCGTTCTCTTGCCACGACTGACGAACCCTTTTTTCGGTAATTTGATAGAGGCGATGGAGGAAAAGGCTTCCGAGTGGGGATATCAAGTAATCGTCTGTCAAACACATGATTCCAAGAAAAAAGAAATGGATTATCTACAATTATTAAAGACGAAGCAAGTGGATGGTGTCATTATGGCTTCCCTTGTTAATGAATGGGAGGATGTTAAATCCTTTTTAGAGTGTGGACCCATTGTCTTTTGCAATGAATATATGGACGAGTCCAGTATTCCAATGATTCATATGGACCACAAGCAAGCGGCATACGAAGCAACCCTTCACTTGTTGGAACAGGGGTGTACACACATATCCTATGTAAGCGGCGGTCCGGAAAGCCACTTGGCAAAAAAACGGAAAGAAGGTTTTATCGAAGCTTTGTCTGAACACGGAGTTCCTTATCAAGAGGAATTAGCCATTGACTGGGCCATGGACGTTAGTGATGGCCAGAAGGTCTTCCATATGATTAAAGATGAGCTTCCACATGTAGATGGGGTGTTTACTGGATCCGACGAGGTTGCGGCTGGTTTAATTTATGAAGCGTCTTCCTCTTCCGATTGGATAATTCCTGATGATTTAGCCGTCGTAGGCTTTGATAACCAGATGATTTCTTTATTGATGGTTCCTTCTGTGACAACGGTTGAACAACCAGTAAAACAAATGGCCGATAAAACGGTTGAAGTGTTAATCCAACAACTATTACATCCCGGGGCCCTTGCCCCGAACAGATATGTTTATCCTCATCAGCTGCTTGTAAGAAATTCTACAAAACGAAAAAAACTATCCATCCAGTAGCACTGCCTGCCGGATGGATAGTTTTTTTGTTGGGTTATTTCGATATATGGCAGGATTGTAGAAGATTCAGTTTCGAGATATCTCGGGGGTAGTTGCCATGTTGAGCGTCAGGGGTGGCTGGGAAGCTACTCGGTTTCCTGTGGGGGAGTGCCGAGCTTCCTCGTGCTAAAGCCCTCCGGGATCTCGCCTATCTCCTTTCTCCCACGGGAGTCTCGCAGCCCCATTCACTCAACAAAAGTCTCGAAACTGAGTATTCAAAAATAGGGAGCTATTATGGAAGAGGGAAGAAATGGGCAAAAAAAATAGCAGCTTTTTACAGCTGCTCCAAATCTGATGTTCTTTGTTATGTTTTTTGTGGAATACTAGACTTAGCGGGCCGGGTGGTCACATTCGTCGCAAATGTTGCCATAGCAGTCAGCTTTTTCCTGGATCACATTTCCACAGTTGGAGCAGTGCTTTTTCGGAAGGTTACGGAAGAACTCAAGAACACTCATCATCTGTAAATCGCCTCCAATTAATTTTTAATGTAAAACCATTGTATTATAACAATATTCAGAAATCAACCATCTGTTATAAAACAATATACAATTAGGCAAAAAGTTTTAGGAGTGATGAAAATGAAAGTGACAATTATCGGTTATTGGGGAGCTTATCCTGCAGCGGGTAGTGCTACTTCTGGCTATTTATTTGAAAAAGATGGTTTTTCGATGCTTATCGACTGTGGGAGTGGTGTGTTATCCAGGTTGCAACAGTTTAAGAAGGTAGAGGAACTTGATGCGGTCGTTCTTTCTCATTATCACCATGACCATATTGCGGATATTGGGCCTCTTCAATATGCCTGTCTTGTTCAGAATACCCTTGCAGAAACAAACGAAACACTTCCAATCTATGGTCATAGAGAGGAGAAAAAGAAGTTTGAAACACTAACACATCAATATACCAAGGGAATAGCTTATGATCCCGATAAAACGTTGGAAGTAGGGCCTTTCTCCATCCAATTCCAAAAAACGAATCACCCAGTACCTTGTTATGGTATGCGAATTTCTGATGGTGACGACACGGCGGTTTACACAGCAGATACAAGCTATTTTAAAGAGTGGGCGACATTTGCAAGAAATGCAGATCTTCTTATTACAGATACAAACTTTTATAAAGGCATGGAGGGGATGAAAGCTGGTCATATGACGAGTACGGAAGCAGCCACTATTGCTGAAGAGGCCAATGTGAAAAACTTGTGGCTCAGTCATCTGCCGCACTTTGGCCAGTTGACGAAGTTGCGTCAGGAAGCGGAGGATATCTTCGGCGGAACCATTCAACTGGCGGATGAAGGGCTTACATGGAGTAAATGAATTGTTTCCACGCCCTTAAACGATTACAATGGTACATGGACAATACGGACTGAAAGGATGAAACGCATGCTTTTTATCGACCATGAGGGGATCAATGATCCTCGCATTAACTTGGCCATAGAAGAATACGCATTAAAAAATCTTGATATCAACGACACTTACTTACTGTTCTATATCAACGAACCTTCCATCATCATTGGTAAAAACCAAAATACGGTGGAAGAAATCAATACAAGCTATGTAGAGGAGAACGGCATCCATGTCGTTCGTCGTCTATCTGGCGGAGGTGCGGTATATCATGATCTCGGAAACTTGAACTTCAGTTTCATTACGAAGGACGACGGGGACAGTTTTCATGATTTCGCTAAATTCACAAAACCTGTAACAGAAGCACTTAAAAAATTGGGTGTAAACGCAGAGCTGTCAGGACGTAATGATATTGTTGCAGAAGATGGACGGAAAATTTCAGGGAATGCTCAATTCTCCACGCGAGGCCGCATGTTCAGTCACGGTACATTAATGCTGGACTCAGAGATCGAAAACGTTGTTTCTGCGCTGAATGTGAAAACAGAGAAAATCAAGTCGAAAGGGATAAAATCCATTCGTAGTCGTGTGGCGAATATCTCTGAATTCCTTGATGAAAAGATATCTATGGAAGATTTCAAGAACTTGATCCTTCGCTATATTTTCGATGTTGAAGATGTGAAGGATGTTCCTCAATACAAATTGACGCAAGAGGATTGGGATAACATTTACAAGCTCGCAGAAGAACGCTATAAAAATTGGGATTGGAATTACGGCAAGTCCCCGAAATTCAACATTCAGCATACGAAGCGAATTGAAGGTGCCGGAAGTTATGACATTCGTCTGGATGTAGCCAAAGGGCATATTCAGAACGCGAAGATCTTTGGTGATTTCTTTGGTGTTGGGGACATCAATGAGATTGAAGAAACATTAATTGGTACGAAGTATGAACGCCAGGCGATATCTGAAACTCTAGGTGACTTGGATGTTTCTCACTATCTGGGTAAAATCAGCAAAGAAGACTTTCTTGATATGGTCTATTAATAAAAGGAACGGTCCTATCTAAGGATCGTTCCTTTTTTTCACTCCAAGTGCCTTATGGCGACAAATGTTGCTAAAAAGTTTTCAGTATTTTATAATTATATTGAAAATTAATAAAATGAATGACTATTCATTCATAATTAAGGGGGAGCATACATGAATCTAAGCGAACAACTGTCGCTTACGGCTCAGCGTCATCCTGCTAAAGATGCCTACATATTTCAAGGCCAGCGGGTGAGTTATCAAGAGTTTGATGCAACAGTCACTAAATTCGCTTCTAAGTTGTCTGAACTAGGTTATGAAAAAGGAGATCATCTGGCGCTTGTGAGTGGGAACAGTCCCTTGTTCATGATCGGACTTTACGGAGCACTCCGGGCAGGGGCAACCGTCATACCGATTAACCCTACGTACACCGTTGATGAAATGAGTTACATTTTGAAAAATGGAGACGTTAAGGCTGTCATCACGATGGATGTACTGATCGAGAAATTTGAAGTGATGGACCAGGATCTTGATGTCGGCCACTATTTCGTAGCAGACACCGGAACAGGGGTGGATTTGCAGACTTCTTCTTTGAACGGAAAAATGAAATCGTTTACAAGTGTTGTCGCTGAAGGCCGTTTAAACTATGAAACCCCTCCACTCGATGATCAGGATGTGGGAGTTATTCTTTACACTTCTGGAACGACAGGGAAACCAAAAGGAGCGATGCTCACACATCAAAACTTATACTCGAATGCGACGGATGTAGCGGATTACCTGGAATTCACCTCGGAGGATCGTGTGATTGCTACGTTACCGATGTTTCATGTTTTCTGCTTGACGGTCTGCTTAAATGCACCGGTCATGAATGGCGGAACCGTACTAATCGTACCTAAATTCTCTCCTCAAGAAGTATTTGCAACGGCAGAAGAACACCAGGCAACGGTGTTTGCCGGCGTTCCGACCATGTATAACTATTTATTACAGACAGGTAAAGAACAGGCGCCAACGTTCCGCTACATGCGCCTCTGCATTTCTGGAGGTTCCTCTTTGCCGGTCGCTTTATTGGAATCATTCGAAAAAACAGTTCAACGTACGTGTTTCAGAAGGCTACGGACTCTCCGAAGCCTCACCTGTTACAGCTTTCAATCCCCTGGATCGACCAAGAAAAGCAGGATCCATCGGGCAAAATATAAAAAATGTAGAAAATAAAGTGGTGGATGAACTTGGTGAAGAGCTGCCTGCTGGTGAGGTAGGCGAATTGATTGTTAAAGGTCCGAACGTCATGAAGGGATATTATAAACTTCCTGAAGAGACTGCAGTCACAATTCGTGATGGGTGGTTATATACAGGAGACATGGCACGACAGGATGAAGACGGATATTTTTACATCGTCGATCGAAAAAAAGATATGATCCTTGTTGGAGGATATAATGTCTACCCGAGAGAAGTAGAAGAAGTATTGTACCAACACGAAGATGTCACTGAAGTTGCGGTCGTAGGAGCACCCGATCCTGAGCTGGGTGAAACAGTCATAAGCTTTGTCGTATCTAAAAACCCAACTTTGACAGAAACCCAACTAAAAGAATATTGCCGTGATCATTTAGCGAAGTATAAGGTCCCTTCGCGTATTGAATTTATGTCGGAGCTTCCTAAAAACACAACTGGGAAAATTCTTCGCAAAAATTTACGGGAACAACTAACGAACTCTAAATAAGTTTAAGATCCTATTCAAGCTCAAAGTCGAATAGACTTTGAGCTTTTTAAATTTTCTCTTCCACCTAAAGCTCCGTATACTTGAAGACTCAGTTTCGAGATGTTTGATAGGTGGTTATGTGCTACGGATCTCGAGTGGATGATGCGGACACCGCCATCCATACCGCACAAAGATATTTGCGGAAATTCGCAAATGAAATTGAAAACCTCGGCAATCATTATGATATTCATATTCATATATCTGATGGCTTGACGATTGCCGACTATTTTTTTGATGGCTTACTTGTGGATTGGTTCTTTCAAAAGAAAATTCAATCTTCTCATCAAGAAGTGAGGGGAATTAGGAAAGGGACCCATGCAAATCTACTTGATCTTGAAACACAACAGCGTCAATTTGAAAAGAAGAAGAGGTACTGACAGAGGAGGTGGATCGGATTATCCGTCCAATATAACTAGATTTTAAAGTTGTCCTATGTCATTTACTAGAAAATTCGCACCAGTTTGCGGACCTCCGCAACTTTTTTTCGGTGAAGCTGGACCTAGGATATATTACAATAGAAACAGATAAGCGGTGATGCTTATTTATCTCATAACTATTTATGATTTGGTTGTCATAAATAGGTCAGTAACGTTGTTTACTGATGAGTGTCACGGAAAAGTCTTTCCTCTCAAAAGATCTTTTCCAACAATTTATTCCCTCACTCAAAAGTTAACCAGTCGTCTCTTTTGGCCCATGCTCACGCGAGCATGGGCACTTTTTTTGTGTCTGGCCTTTTAAATATAAGCCCCCTTTTCTTGAAGACTCAGTTTCGAGACGTTTTGTGGTTCTGGGGTCTCCGGGAAAAGGTTCGCTTTCCATGGGGCGGGCGGTGAGCCTCCTCAGGCTACGCCTTCCGGGGTCTCACCTGTCCCACACGTCCCATAGGAGTCTCACCGTTTCCCTCCGCCCCTTTGCCATATCGTATGATTATGGGAAGTGGTTTATAAAACCTCCACAGCACGTGAGAGCTTGATCCAGTGCGCCTTATACCTTTAACAGTTGGATAGTGGAAGACCATCCATTGGTACAGGGGTTCGTTTCTCCCTTACATTGAAAGGGATGGTTGGGAAGCTGCGAGACTCCCGTGGGAGAAAGGAGATAGGCAAGATCCCGCAGGACGAAGTCCGAGGAACCCCCCACAGGAAAGCGAGTAGCTTCCCAGCCCCCTGGCGCTCAACCCGGGCAACGAACCTCCGAAAGTAAGTCTCGAAATTAAGTCTTCCACAATTCTGCCCCTTACTTAAATAACTTGTGTGTGGCAGAGGTTTGGATTTGAAAGTATGAGCTTTGCTACTTGTGTTGTTTAAAATAACGGAATGATGGATGGAAGGGAGCTTAAAGTGTGATGAGAAAGTTAGATGGTCAAGTTGTGTTGGTGACTGGTGCAAATCGTGGACAGGGAAAGGTCATTGCAGAATATTTGTTATCTCTTGGAGCATCGGTGGCATTTGGAGGACGGGATGTCCACCTTGCTGAAGAGGTGGTTGCATCTACAGGATCTTCGGAAGCACTTGCTGTACAATTAGATGTAACGAAGAATGAGGAATGGCTGGCTGCAACAGCTGAGATCGTCAAGAAATTCGGGCGGCTGAATGTGCTTGTGAATAACGCCGGTCTTTTAATCCGAAAGCCTTTTATAGAGATGAAAACGGAGGAGTATGAGCAATTGATCCAAGTGAATCAGCTTGGGGTATTCTTCGGAATGCAGGCAGTTGTTCCTTATATGATTAAACAGGGCACGGGTTCCATCGTGAATAACTTGTCCATTTCTTCTTTCGCTCCGATTAGACATTCATCTGCATACGCGGCAACCAAAGCATCTGTGGTGGCTATGTCGAAAGCAGCAGCTATTGAACTCGGTCCGTCTGGAGTTCGGGTCAATATGGTTCACCCAGGCGGCGTGGAGACTGAGATGGCGACAGAGGGAAAAGGGGTACCGGATTTTTATAATTCTATCCCGCTCGGTAGAATTGGGCAGCCCCAGGAAATAGCTAAAGCTGTTGCATTTCTTGCTTCTGACGACAGTTCCTATTGTACGGGAACGGAAATTGTTGTGGATGGTGGGATGACTTTAGGAACGGCTGATCGATGATCATTCAGGTTTTTTGTAGGTAATCATAAATTCTTCTTTTGTGAGATAAAAGTCACGTTCTGGTCTTCGTTGTAACAAATGATGATTTTCGAGCTTATAATAACTTATCCGTTTGTATGGGTCATCATCAATGATAGGAGGCTCCTGCGTCTGTTTCATATATTGATCGACGGCATGTTGAACGAGATCGATATCCAGCGCAAGATCCCGGTCCTGTTCTTCAAACAATTCATAGGTTTCCCGTGACATGTAGAAGTTTTGAATGGGCACAGCCTTTAAGTAGGGAGCTAAAAGTTCATAATCTAAGGTAAGGTCCTCGTTGATGATCACACTTAGTGGAACATCGCTGGATTTGGCATCCGCATAAGCATGAACGGCTTTTCGGACATCATGTATGGATAAATCCTTCTTCTCCAGTTTCGGCTTCCTGTTTTTTCGACTCCACATGTGTATTCCTCCTTAATGAAATTTTGCTTGAGAGGTGTTTCGAATGAAAGATCAACCGGTTCAGCCTGAACTCGATTTCTTCACATTACTTAATCCTGACTTTGGTCGTGGTGAAGAGCAGAGAGGAAACAAAGGGCAGAAAGAAGAAAAGGTGTAATTGTAGTATAGCAGAATCGTCGAAATGAAACATTTTTTAAGAATGTTTAGACTTTTGTTGGTTGATTTGGTAAATTAAAGAATATGAGCGGTAGATTCGACCTACGTGCAGACTGCCGCCACTTGAAATGAAAGAGGTGTTGTAGTGGATGACATATGTTCATGGAAAAGAATACGAGATTAATCCGCAGACCATTGCTCTTATAGCCAAAAACAGAGAGGATGGACGAGCTGTTACGGAAGTTTTGGAGACGGATGAGCGTTTTGTCATTTCAAAATGTCCAAGTGATCTAATCGATCGTTCCTGCCGTTACTTTGCAAGCAGCCTCGATGGTCGGATCGCTGGCACAAAGCAGCTGACCGGTTACACACACAAACCCCCGATTGTCATATCAGAAGCGATGGGCATTTATTTCTTCCCGATTATCTCCCCGAAACGAAAAGACTGCTCCTGGATCGCCCACAAATATATCCGCTCCTACCGTGGAGAGTCCAATAAAACGACGACTGTTCAATTTACGAACGGGATGTCCGTCAATCTTCCCGTTTCTGATGGTATGTTCGCCAATCAAGTTCAACGAACCGCCCATTTGCGCGTCATTCTTGAGGACCGGTTCCATTCGACACCTGTGGCTGCTGATCATCGTGTCGAACGGATCGCTGAGACCTTCTCATAAGCTCGAACAAAATATTTTCCACTTTTTTCCTGATGGCTGGATTGAAATAGTTGCGCTTTTCCTCATATCCATGAGCCAAAAAAAGGAAAGAGGTAAAGGAATCGTTCCTGCCGGATTCAACGACCTGCAACTTCATTTGGTCCATTTGCTTTCTTAGTTCTCTCCGCTCTTTTCGCGCTTCCAGTTCCATTTTACCGAGCATCTCCATGTACGGCTCCTTAATTTTGAATTTCCCTTGTTCCATGTGTTTTCGATCCTGCCTGATTACAGTAATGGCCATAGATAAAAACAAATAGCGGGAAGCGAGATCCAATTCGTTTTGTTTTAGATACCTCATGTCATTCTCCTCCGAATACGAACAAGTGTTCTAGTTTGTATTATACCACGGAAAGGTCCAATGTATGCAAGATAGTTTTATAAAAAGGTTGAAAATGGCAGGAAGGGGAAATGCTAGATAAGGGCTCACATACTGGTAGGCATGGAGCGGAATTTCAGATAAAATAAAGAAAAGCATACACTGGTCGCTAGTGTACATAAGGAGCAGCATCATGGATTCAGTGTTTGAAAAAATCAACCAATGGCGCCATTTAGCGGAGAATGACCAATTATTTGATTACATCATCAGGCAGTTGGAAGGGTTGGAGCGGTTCGGGCCAATCCCGGGCATCCTATTTCCTCTTATTGAAGCGTTTTTGCCGATTTTGCCACTTGTCGCCTTTGTTTTAGCCAATGCTGTCGTTTATGGGTTATTCAAAGGGTTTCTTTATTCATGGCTTGGGGCTGTTTTCGGATCTTTGTGCGTATTTTTTATTATTCGCCGACTAGGGGACAAGCGTTTGTTCAGGAAAATTACAAGGCAGAAGCAAGTGAAGAGAGTGACGAAGTGGGTGGAGGAGCATGGGTTTGGACCGTTGTTCTTGCTCATGTGCTTTCCCTTTTCACCTTCATCCATCATTAATGTGGTTTCTGGGTTATCCCATGTCAGTAGACAACAATTTATTCTAGCCGTCCTTTTAGGAAAAGCTGTCATGATTTTTACGATTGCCTATGTAGGTTCAAGCATTGCATCGTTTGCGCAGAATCCAGTGAAATCCATTGTTGTCGGCGTTTGCATTCTGCTTTTCTGGGTGCTTGGAAAGTATATCGAAAAGAGAATACAAATGAAGGCGGAACAGAAAGCGCAGAGTGTGGATTAAGTTTGTCTCAGCAAGGGTAAAATGTTTGTAGCATAACACCTGGAGGCGCAAACAATGAAAAAATATAAAAGAGCGATCAGAACGGTATTATTCGCCCTGTTGCTGGCTTTTGTGTTCCGCTCTTATTTATTCGCAAGCTATATTGTAGACGGCGAATCAATGGAGCCGACGCTCTATGACGGAAATTTATTAATGGTCAACAAAGCTGTCTATGATTGGCGGGATATCGGAAGGCAGCAGGTTATTGTCTTTCACGCAAATGAAGAAGAAGATTATGTGAAGCGCGTGATAGGAATCGGCGGGGATGAGATTGCTGTTCGAGAGGATCAGCTGTATATCAATGGTAAACGCGTTGATGAAAGTTACCTCGATCCACTCCGTCCGAATGATGGACTGCCTTTTACGGAAGATTTCACGTTGGAAGAGGTGACGGGACACCAAAAGGTCCCGGAGGGTCACTTATTCGTGATGGGGGATAATAGACGGGACAGCTTGGATAGTAGATATTTCGGTTTTGTACCCGCTGATACAGTCGTCGGAAAAGTGGATGTCCGATACTGGCCTATGAACCAACTCGGCGTGCAGTTCTAAAACGCAACCGTCCTTTAAGGGCGGTTTTTTTATGTCTATCGTTATTCAACTATATGTCAGGATTGTGTAAGACTCAGTTTCGAGACTTTTGTTGAGTGGATGGGGGCTGCGAGGAATAGCTCGCTTTCCGCAGCGCGATGAGCCTCCTCTGGCTGACGCCTTGCGGGGTCTCACCTAGCACTCTTTTCCTCTTAAATATCCGGTTCCGGCGCCTAGCGGCTAGTGAGACTTCCCTCGCTTCTGTACGATAAGTCAACATCGAATCACTCCGCTCTGCGTGTTTCCTTTATCTCCACCAGCTCCGTCCAGTCCATACGCCGCTGGTCAAGGCGCCTGCACACTTAAGTTAGGAGTCTCGCCATTCCCCTCCGCCCCTTGGCTATATCAGTGTCTCGAAACCACTTCTGGAAAGATCAGCTTGTATGATTGTGGGAAGTGGATAATATTCACTCTCCCAAGTGGGCATTCAAAACGTATAAGCTTGATACAGAGGGCTTTATGCCTGCTTAGGAAGGGAAGAGTGGGAGACACTTCCTCTCGGTGTAGGGGTTCGTTTCTCAAATACATCGAATGGGTGGTTGGGAAGCTGCGAGACTCCCGTGGGAGAAGGAGTTAGGGCGAGATCCCGCAGGACGCAGTCCGAGGAAGCTCGGCGCTCCCCCACAGGAAAGCGAGTAGCTTCCCAGCCACCCCTAACTCCCAAATGGCAAACGCAACCCGAAAGCATCTCGAAACTGAGTCTTCCACAAACGGAAGGATTGTTGAAGAGCGGGAAAGCATCATAAACGGTGCAAAAATGATAAAATAAATACAGAATGAGAAAGAAAGGAGCGGTCGGTATGGGGCTGCGTTTTTTGCTCGGTCGTTCAGGAGCAGGAAAAAGTACGCGTTGCTTAAATGAAATAGAAGCTAAACTGAAAGATGACCCAAGAGGACCGGCGATCATCTACATCGTTCCGGATCAGATGACCTTCCAACAGGAATACGGCCTTCTCAAAAGACAAGGAGTGGAGGGGTCCATTCGTGCCCAAGTCTTCAGTTTTTCACGGCTTGCATGGAGAGTGCTCCATGAAACCGGAGGGGGGACGAAAAAATTCATTACCTCTACAGGGGTTCAGATGATGCTGCGCAAAATTGTTGAGGAACGGACGTCTGATTGGCGTGTTTTTCAAAAAGCGGTGGAGAAGCAGGGATTCATTGAACAATTGGAGGGGATGATCACAGAATTCAAGCGTTACCGTATTACACCGGAGGATCTTCAAGCACAAATGGACGCGCTTGATCAGTTCGTTCACACCACGAGTCAGGAGCAGGGGTTGAAGGACAAGCTGGATGATATGACGTATATTTATGACCGTCTTGTTGATGCGCTGAAAGATCAATACATAGATAGTGAAGATCAGCTAAAGCTTCTGGCCAGTAAAATTCCTGAGGCTTCTTTTTTAGAAGGCGCAGAAGTGTACATCGACGGGTTCCACAGCTTTACGCCTCAGGAGTATCAAGTCATTGAAACTCTTCTGAGAAAGGTGAAGACGGTTCATGTTACCTTGACGACAGAAGAACCGGCAGGAGAAGAAAATCCTGAGCTTGACCTTTTTCATGAAACGAAACAAACGTACCTTGACCTGAAAAAGGTGGCTGAGGAAGCGGGGGTCCGGCTGGAAGATACGGAGGTGCTTGACCATACCTCAGGTCGTATGAAAGACCAGCCCGCCTTTCTACATTTGGAAAAGTATTATGATGTAAGGCCGGCAGATCCGTTTGAAGGAAAAGTACCGATTCAGATTGCAGAAGCGGTTCATCCTCGTGCAGAAGTCGAAGGGGTGGCACAGGAGATTCTTCATCTCGTTCGTGATCACGGCTATCGTTATAAGGATATAGCCATTTTGATGCGTGAGCCGGACGTTTACCATAGTCTGATTGAAACACTCTTTGATGATTATGATATCCCGGTGTTCATCGATGAAAAAAGGACGATGCTCAACCATCCCATGATTGAACTCGTCCGTTCTGGTCTTGATGTTGTGGAAGGGAATTTCCGTTATGATGCTGTTTTTCGACTATTAAAAACCGGCTTTATTCCAGCGACAGACCGCAGGCATCCATTGAATGAAGATGCGATTGACGAACTGGAGAATTACGTACTGGAGTACGGCATACGGGCGCGCAGTCAATGGTTTTCAGATGAGCCCTGGATTTACCAGCGCTTTCGTGGATTTGAACAGTCTGCACAAACGGATGAAGAAAAAGCGAAACAAACCCGGATCAATGCGTACCGTGACCAAGTGAGCCAAGCGCTGCAGCCGTTTGATGAAGAGCTTAGGACAGCCAAAACGATTGAAGAACGGGCACGGGTCATTTATTTATGGCTGGAAGGTCTGCGTGTTCCGGATCAACTCGAGTCCTGGCGTACGTTTTATGATGAAAAAGGGGAAATTGAGCGGGGGCGTGAACAGGCGCAAGTATGGGATGATTTCCTGCAATTGCTCGATGAAATGGTGGAAATGGCTGGTGATGAAAAAATGTCGCTCCAAGTCTTCCGTAGTACCATCGATAGTGGTTTGGAATCTCTGACATTCGCCCACGTTCCGCCAAGTATGGACCATGTGATCGTTGGAAGTGTCGACCGTTCAAGGATGACAGGGATTAAAGCGGCGTTCCTTCTCGGCGTCACCGATGGAATGTGGCCGATGAAGCCGCCAAGTGATGGCATGATTTCCGAACAGGAGCGTTCCTTGCTTGCGGAGCACGGCATTCAGCTTGCCGATGGAAGTAATCGCCAGCTGCTGGATGATCGTTTTTATGTTTACTTGGCTCTGACGATGCCCGCAGATCAATTGTGGATCAGCTATCCGCTCAGTAACGAAGAAGGGAAGTCTAAGGTTCCGGCAACCCTCATCCAACGGATCGAAGAGTTGTTCCCCAATACGCAGGAGCATGTGCTTTTACAGGATCCTGATGATTTGTACGAAGCGGAACGGTTCATTACGAATCCGCAAAAGACGAGGTCGGCACTCACCTCGCAGTTTGCCCGCTATTTGAAAGGATATAAGATGCAGCCGGTCTGGTGGGAATTGTTGAACTGGTATATTGTGCACGAATCTTCCCATGGATTGACGAATCGTGTATTGCAGAGCCTTTTTTACAAAAATAAACCGGTGCCTCTTTCAAAAGAGACGACAGGGAAGCTGTTTGATAAACAAGTGAAAACGAGTGTCTCGCGACTCGAGACGTATCATCGTTGTTCGTATCAGTATTTCGCTCAGCACAGTCTCGGGCTTGAAGAACGAAGAACTTATAAGTTGGATGCCCCTGACATCGGTCAGCTCTTCCACGAAGCGCTCAAGCAAATCACGGAGTGGGTTCAGGCTGAAGGACGTGACTTTTCTCAATTAAATCGTCAGGAGACGAACCTCTATGCAGAAAAAGCGACCCATACACTGGCACCAATCTTACAAAATCAAATCTTAAAGAGTTCGAACCGCTATCAATATATTCAGAAGAAGCTGCAGCAAGTCATTGCACGAGCGACGTTCGTTCTCAGTGAGCAGGCTAGGAGTAGTCAATTTTCCCCTGTTGGTCTGGAGCTTGGCTTCGGGACCGGTGGTGATGCGAAACTGCCTCCATTGTCTTTCAACTTGCCGAATGGATATGAACTTATGCTCCGTGGACGTATTGACCGTGTCGATAAAGCTCTTTCAGAAGAAGATTTATTTTTGAGGATCATTGATTACAAATCAAGCAGCAAAGGCTTGAGTCTCGTTGACGTTTTTTATGGTTTGTCGCTGCAGATGCTCGCTTATTTAGACGTTGTACTGACCAACGCTGAACATTGGCTCGGAAAAAATGCAACCCCTGGAGGCGTGCTTTATTTCCATGTGCACAACCCGATGATTACAGGGAAACAGCTACTTAAAGATGAGCAGATTGAAGAAGAGATTTTCAAGAAGTTCAAAATGCAAGGGCTGCTTCTAGAAAATGAACGTGTCGTTCAAATGATGGATACAGGTCTTGAAAAGGGATACAGCCAAATCGTGCCTGCCGCTTTGAAAGCAAAGGGTGGATTTTATAAGAGTTCAAAAACAGCGGATGAGGAGCGTTTCGAACAACTGAAACAGTACATCCGCGGGTTGATGACAGAAGCGGGCACGAGAATAACGGACGGAGCTGTCGATCTTGATCCGTTTCAGAAAAACCAGCAGGTCGCCTGTGAATTTTGTTCGTACCGATCTGTCTGTCAGTTCGACCCGACATTAGAAGAACACAACTACCGGAAACTGCAGGACATGAAAGATGAAGATGTTCTGGAGAGACTGACGAAAGGGAAGGAGGATGCATAATGGTCAGTTGGACAAAAGAACAGGAGCGGGCGATCTATTCGCATGGATCGAACATCCTCGTGGCTGCGGCGGCTGGCTCGGGGAAGACAGCGGTTCTCGTCGAGCGGATTATTCAAAAGCTCCTTCATAAAGATGACCCTGTCGATATCGACTCCTTGCTTGTGGTGACGTTTACGAATGCCGCGGCACAGGAGATGAGGAATCGTGTGGGCCAGGCATTGGCGAAGGCTTTAGAAGAAAATCCAGGCTCCCACCATTTGAAAAAGCAGCTGTCCTTGCTGCAAAACGCTTCCATCTCCACGCTCCATTCGTTCTGTATGGAAGTGGTGCGTCGCTATGCCTACTTGCTTGATCTTGACCCTGGATTTAGAATTGCCGATACGGTCGAATCGGACTTGATTCAGCAGGAGGTTCTTGAGGAGCTGTTTGAGGACTGGTACGGGAAAGAAGGCGAAGAGCAGCAGCGCTTCTTCGATGTGGTTGAAAGGTTTTCAAGCGACCGGAGTGACTTGGATGTAGAAAAATTAGTGCTTGATTTGTATACGTTCGCGACGCAAAACCCGTGGCCGGATGCCTGGATCGATCAAATGGTAGACATGTACAACGTGGCCGATGTTGAGAGTGAGGTGGACCTGCCATGGCTCAACCTGTTGAAACAGGAAGTGATCAGTCAGCTGAAAGCGATGGAAACAGAAGCCCGGCAAGTCTTGGAACTCACACGAGAACCGGATGGCCCCTATGCTTATGCGGAAACGGCAGAGTCGGACCTTGAGCTGATCCAGCAGGCAAAAGGAGCACTTGCTCATTCCTGGTCAGAGATGCAAAGTTTTATGGCTGGACAGAAATTCGCCACGCTATCTCGAAAGAAAATGGACTGTAATGCAGATAAGAAAGAAAAGGCGAAAAAGATTCGGGACCGTTATAAGAAACGGTGGAATGAGGTTCGTGATGAATGGTTCTCACGTTCGCTGGAAAGTTATTTGAAGGATATGCAGGACCTGCATCCCGTCATGGAACAGCTTGCCGTCATCGTGAAAGATTTTAAAGAGCGATACGAACAGTTGAAAAAAGAAAAAGCGATCGTCGATTTTTCAGACTTGGAGCACTATTGCCTGCATATATTGCTTGATGATACAGCGACTCCTGTGGACCTTGTGCCTTCTCAGGTTGCGGAAAGTTTCCAAAAGCAGTTTTCAGAAGTGTTAATTGATGAATATCAAGATACGAACCTTGTCCATGAAACCTTACTTCGACTTTTGACGGAAGGAAAAGGTGCCGGCCACTTATTTATGGTGGGAGATGTGAAACAGAGTATCTACCGGTTCAGGCATGCAGAACCCTCCTTATTTTTAAACAAGTACAAGCTTTACGGAAATGATGAAAATGAGGGGGAGCGTATTGATCTGGCTCGTAACTTCCGAAGCCGTAAACAAGTACTGGATGCAACGAACTATATTTTCCGTCAGGTGCTTGATGAAGAAGTCGGAGAGATGGAGTATGAAAAGGAAGCGGAGCTCATTTACAGCAACAAAATCTATGATGAATTAACAGCTGATGATGCTGATGCGGAGCTTTTCCTTATTGACAGGGAATCACAGGAAAGCGACAGTGAAGAGGATGAGGCTTATAAGGATTTAGAAAAAGCCCAGCTCGAAGCTCGCGCCTATGGGAAGATGATTCGCAAATGGCTGGGGTATGAAGACGCGGAACCTCTTCAAGTCGTGGATAAAGAAACCGGGACGAAGCGTCCATTACAATACCGGGACATCGTGATCCTGATGCGTTCGATGACGTGGGCTTCGACCATTCTGGACGAACTGAAGCAGCAAGGCATCCCGATTTATGCAGAGCTCTCTACCGGATATTTCGAAGCGATTGAGATCAAAGTAATGCTCAGCCTCCTCAAAGTAATCGATAACCCGATGCAGGATATCCCGCTTGCCTCTGTGCTCAAATCGCCGATTGTAGGTCTAAATGAAGATGAGCTTGCACAAATTCGTCTTGCAAAGAAGCGCGCGACCTATTACGAAGCGATGCAGGCTTATACAGCCAAGGATGAACTAGGGCGGAAAGTGGACGAATTCCTGGGACTGTTGAAAAGCTTTCGGGAACGGGCGCGTCAAGGAGCTTTATCTGAACTCATTTGGGACATTTTCCGTGAAACGGGCTACTACGACTTTGTCGGTGGAATGCCGGGAGGGCGTCAGCGTCAGGCGAATTTAAGGGCTTTGTACGATCGTGCCCGCTCCTATGAAGCCACCTCTTTCCGCGGGCTGTTCCGCTTTCTTCGGTTTATTGAGCGGATGGAAGAAAGAGGGGATGATCTCGGAGCGGCCCGTGCCCTTGGTGAGCAGGAAGATGTGGTCCGGATCATGACCATTCACAAAAGTAAGGGACTTGAGTTCCCTGTCGTCATTCTTGGATCCATGGACAAGCAGTTCAATATGATGGACTTGAAGAACCGATACTTACTGCATAAAGATTACGGGTTCGGCTCACGCTATATCAACCCAGAAAAAAGGCTCATGTACCCGACGCTTGCTTATCACGCGTTGAAAGAAGCCAAACGGCGCGAACTTTTAGCGGAGGAAATGAGAGTCTTATACGTAGCATTGACAAGAGCGAAGGAGAAGCTTGTCATGGTCGGCAATGTCGCTTCTTTTGAAAAGAAACAGGAGAAATGGCAGAACTTTGTGGATGCCCGTGACTGGGTGCTCCCACCACACGATCGTTTGGAGGCAAAATCTTACCTTGATTGGGTCGGTCCCTCGTTAATTCGTCATCAGCACACAATGGACCTTCGGGGAGATGTGGAAGTGATGACGGCTGAAGAAATTCACTATGACGAATCTCAATGGCGGGTGCACATTGCTCATGGAAGTGAATTTAGTGTCCTTGACGAAGTGAAAGAAAAACGGGATGAACAGCTGCAGCACGCGGTTGAGGAATGGAAACCGGTTGCGGTTTCTGATGAGGTGGATGAATCCTATGTGAAACGCCTCGACTTTGTGTACCCTCATGTCAAAGCAGCTCACACCAGAGCCAAGCAGACCGTGACTGAAATCAAACGTCAGCGTGAGACGAAGGACGAATACTCAAGCGACCAGCTGCTCGTCCCTTACCGTGCACCAATCGTTAAACGCCCTCGTTTCATGCAGGAGGAAAAACAGATGAGTGCAGCGGAACGCGGAACAGCGATGCACACCGTCATGCAACATCTGCCTTTTACAAAACCCTGGACGAGCGAGGAAGTGGAGGAGTACGTGGAGCACTTGGTTCTCAAGGAAGTACTCCGGCGCGAAGAAGCTGATGTGATTGACTGTCATGCCGTGGCGGACTTTTTCCAAACCGATATAGGGCAATATGTATTACAAACGGATCAGATTGAACGTGAAGTTCCATTCAGTTTGACTTTGCCTGCCGATGAGGTTTACGCAGACTGGGAAGAAACAACGGAGGAGCAGGTTTTCATTCAAGGTGTCATTGACGCTATGATTCCATATGAAGATGGCTGGATGATTCTCGATTATAAATCGGATGCGATTCCTGAAGGTGCAGACGATGCAGCAGCGAAATTGGCGGACAGGTACCGAACACAATTAAGCTTGTACCAAACGGCTCTCGAAAAGATTTGGAAGCAGCCTGTCCGCAAGAGTTGTTTGTATTTCTTTGAAGGATCCTTCATGGTGGAGGTCGATACTCATGGGAGAGACCTGTGATTTATGTTCGCGCTCACCGGTCAAGACGACAGAACATCACTTAATACCGAAACAATACGGTGGCGTGGAAGGACCGACGGCGATGCTGTGCAGTGCTTGTCATCGTCAGATTCATGCATTATTTACAAATGAAGAACTGGCTGCTTTTTATCATAGTGTCGAACGTTTGAAAGACCACCCGGATATGATGAAGTATTTACGATGGGTGAAAAAGCAGGACCCGGAGAAGAAAATAACGACAAGAAAATCGAATCGAAGAAAAAGGAAGTGAAGAAACCGGACATGCGTCCGGTTTCTTTTTTCGGGAGGCAGTGCAGCATACCTTCATAAACACATGAACAGGAATAACAGATTGCAAGAAAGTGCCCAAACGCCGAAGGAAAGTGACTTAACGCGAGTGGAAAGCGCCCTAACGCTGAGGAAAAGTGACTTAACTCAAAACGGCAAACGAAAGAACAAAAAAGCGCCCTTACGAACAAGGACGCTTCACTACCTCTAAGCATTTGCTGTGATATTTTGATCGGCAACGTCTGGGTCAAATGGGTTCGTAGAGCTCAGACCGTTATTCGTAATGATCCAGTTTCCAGTGTTCAAAGCTCCCGATCCGGCATTCGTTTTGCCTGTAGATTTCGGGGACAGATAGAAAGAATCTCCAAAGTTAACTACACCACCACCGACGCTGTTAATACTGATGGGTCCGACAATAGCCGGCATCGCAATCGCCTCCTTTTTGGTGCGATTCAAGCATTATAGTCTTAAGGTATGCATGATGGGCAGCTATTGTTCATCCTCTTGCAGAATGCGGAAGTGTTTTGTGTAATTGAGTGCGTCGATATGGTCGATGCCCCCAATTTGGAAGATCCCAGCCGTTGAGACCCCGAGGATACGCACATGATCCACTTCAATGGGACGGTTTTGATAATGGAAAGAGTTAATTTGAACAGGAGGTAACGGGGGGGAGCTCTCTTGTGAAAAGATAGGGAAATCCTCGAAATCATAAATGTCAGCTTTGAATTCTAATTCTTCTTTTTGTACAGCCAAAACTTTTGAAGATGGAGCGGCACGGTAAACATCGCCGATATCAACGATGGAGCCAATAAGCACAGACGTAATGTCAACGCTCTGCGTGTAAACCATCCTCTTAATCATTTGGTTCCATCTCCACATTAGAATCTTCTTCAACATTTTCAAAAGGACCTATAATCAGAGATTCAGGAGGGGTGTCAAAGAAAGATTGAAGACGGATGGTTTTATTATCTCCAATCAAAAAGACGGATGAACCAGAAACGCCTGTCACGCGGATGTTCCCTACGTGCAGGCCATAGTTGTGTACAATATGATTCAACGATCATCATCTCCTTGAAGAGTCTCGAAGTATTGCGCTATGGAATGTTGGATTTCTGTTTGAATTTGATGGAAGAGCGTTTCGGGTGGAGCTTCTGGCTCTTGATTACGGTAATATTCCATGCGCTGAGGCAGCTGTTTACGAACATCTGCAATCATACGTTCTTTATGCTCCTCACTGACTTGTATATCATGATCACGGCAATACTGATTCATCCAGACTGGAATGTCGGCCACCATATATTCCTGTAAAAAATGGAGGGCCTGATCATCTGTTTGTGGTAACTGTTTCCCTTGGTTGCTATATAAGTCACCGATTTCAGAGAGATCGGATCCATTTGGAGTCAGTCCGATTTGCAGGGTTCCTTCGAGCGTCTCGATTTTCAGCTGATCAAATTTATATTCAATTTTTTCAATAACCGTCTTTGGTGGGTGTTCAATGGACTGGATCTGCTCGATTTGTTTTTGTAATTGTTCAATCATTTTCTGCTGTTGTTCCATCTGGTTCATCATTTGCTGAATCCACGATTGCCATGAATTGTATTGGTTCAAGTGCGCTCACCCCCTAACCTATCTTTATGAAGAGAGGGGGACATCTATGTTATGGAAAGTGGAACAAGCGTGCCGCCTTCTGCTTCTGGGATGGTGACCTCTCCGTCTTTCGGCTGGGCTTTGGGTCCAGGTCCTGTATAGCCACCTGTGTTGTACAGATCAGCTTTTGATTGGATGACCCCGGAGCTTCCGATTTGAAGAACAGATGAATTCGTTACCGAGCCGATTCTTAGGATGTGGATGTAGATGGACTGATGAACAGTAAGATTCATAGACACACCTCCTATGCATTATTTACAATAGGTTGATCAATAAACTCGGAATCATTAATGAACGTATCCGATCGGTTGATGTTGATTCGGATGCCATCACCGGTATTGAAGGAACCTCCACCGGCAAAAGTCTTTGCTGTCGCTTCCGGGGCCATATTGTAGACGTCACCGATGTTAAAAATACTTGAAGACGAAAGAGAAATGACTTTAACGGCTCCGACTTTTGCTGGCATAACGAAAACTCCTTTCTACAGTTTATGAAACTTCATTGTCTAAATGACGTAAGAAAAGTAAAATAACTATCATAGGGGGAATACATATGAAAAGGAAAGGTTCGCCTCTCCGGGAATCGGAAAGGCTCGACTGGGTCGATGCGGCCAGAGGGCTCGCCATTCTCGGAATCTTTATGGTCAATGTACCTGCGTTTAACGCACCATATTTTTTATATGGTGGCGCAGCGGAATTTTGGCCATCGCCTCTCAGTCATACCGTGCAGAACTTTATTGATATTTTCTTTCAAGCCAGTTTTTATACGCTGTTTTCCTTCATGTTCGGCTTTGGCATACAAATGATGAAGGATCGTCTCGTAGAAAAACAAATTTCATACCAGCGTGTTATTTTCAGGCGTCTCCTTGTACTTACAGGATTCGGTCTCATTCATGCTTTCCTTATCTGGCATGGGGATATTCTGCTTTCTTATGGAGTCCTGGGACTTGTTTTGTTGGCCTTTTTCAATGTGAATGAAAAAGCGTTGCTGTACTGGGCGTTCGGCATGCTGGCCTTCCTTGTTTTGCCACTGACTTTTTCGCTATACATGGTCAGGGATCAGGTGCAGGGCATCGTCCACCGGCCGGCCATTCAGGAAGCCTTGGTGAACTATGGAAGCGGATCGCTTGTTGATATCTGGCGTCAAAACTTAGCGGATTGGGTATATGCCAATCAATGGGGGAATCTCCCATTTCTCGCTTTAAGTTTAATTCCGATGTTTTTATTCGGGATGTATTTTTGCCGAAAGCGATGGCTTCATAAACCGATCGACCATTTGCGATCCATTAAAAATGTATGGGTGCTGACGGGTATATTGTTCCTCATTTTCAAAGCAGGGCCGCATTTATTCGGAAGTCCGGAATGGTTTCAGCTGGCTCAGGATAGTATCGGCGGTTCAGCTTCAGCTATATTTTATGTCTCATCTATTACTCTATTGTTTCAGACATCAATTGGTGCCCGTATCGTTCATCCTTTAACATGGGTAGGCCGGATGTCTCTATCGAATTACATCTTGCAGTCGCTGATCAGTTTTATCCTTTTTTATTCCGTCGGTTTTGGATGGTATGGTGATGTCCCACCGATCGGTAGCTTAATGATCGTTTTGGTTATATTTACGGGTCAAATCTTTGTAAGCAAGGCTTGGTTGAAAAAGTTCCGTTATGGTCCGCTTGAATGGTTATGGCGGACGTTGACGTACGGGAAGAAGCAGCCACTGAAACGAAAGAGTGAGGCGGCTTCATAAGATAAGGGGGCAGATGTCTTGAATCGTGATCACCTCGTGAAAGAAAGCAAGAAATGGGTAGACGATGCGATTATCAGTGAAGTCCAACGTGAGCAATTGCTGGAACGTTACCCTAAAAAACAAAACAGACCCGTTCTGCTCACTTTTGCAGCTCTTTTCATAGGTCTTGCTTTTTTGACTTTCGTCGCATCAAACTGGTCGTATTTGACGGATATTGGGAGAATGGTGATCCTTCTTACTTCACTCACGGTCTTTTATTTGTGTGGAGACTGGGTGTACAGGAAAAAATCCAATCGTGTCGGTATCAGCCTCATTTTGATTGCTCTTCTGATCTTTGGTTCCAGTATTTTTCTAGTCGGTCAAATGTATCACTACACGTCCTATAGTGCTTTTCCATTTTTCTTATGGTCGATCGTGGCCTTTGGTTTGTTTATTATTTTTAAAGACGATTCATTTTTTTACGCGACACTTGTAATTATGACGGTGGGACAGCTGTACAGCGGAATTGTTTTTCAGCACTTTCACATATGGCTTGGCCTTTTATTCATTCTTGGGTTGGGATGGTTCGTGTTGAGCTCAAGGAAAGTGACTCAATTAGCAGCATTTGGAGCGAGTTACATGCTTCACGCTGTCATTCTCGTATTTAGTGAAGGAATGCCCTACTATTGGTTGATTGCGTTTTTCTTACTGCTGTATGTGGTTGAGGATTTCTTACTTGAAAAAGGAAATGTGCGAGTATTTAAGACGCTGAGCATTCTATCCGTTTTCACCATGCTGACTTTACAGGTTTTTTTCCTTGGAAACGAATATGTCGGGGAACTGACGGAGTCATCGCTTTACTTCTTCCTTGCCTGGGCCATTTTGTTTTTCTTCTCTGTGGTAAGGTCTGCTATGAGTTCGACCAACTACTACTGGATTGACTTGCTTTTGTTTGTCCCTGTCTTTCGTTTTGAATCAGGAGATATGCTGTCGCTCCTCATCTTGTTTCTTTATTCCCTGCTATGGCTGGTCTCAGGTTATCAGCAGGAAGTGTCAAGGTGGGTCAATAAAGGGACGATCGCTTTTCTTCTGACTACATTTATTGCTTACTTTCAACTCGCCTGGGATTTCATGGATCGCTCGTTGTTCTTCTTGATCGGCGGCGTTTTATTGTTTGTGCTCAGTTACTTCCTCGAGAAAAAACGGCGCACGATCCATAAAGGAGGGGATGAGAAATGAAGCAGCGCTGGTGGTTTTATGGGCTTGTCACTCTACAACTCTTGTTTCTCCTTCTCATGTCCGCCTCTTATTATGTGATGGATTTCTGGGGTCAGACGATTACACTCAAGACAGCCCCTGTGGACCCGCGGGATCCTTTTTACGGGGATTATGTAACACTGGACTATGCTATTGAACAAATTCCTGAAGAGAAATGGTTGGTCGAAGAACCATTGAATCGAGGAGAAAAAGTGTTTTTACTACTCGAGGAAAATGAAGGTGAAATCTACGAGCTTGTAGAAGCCTCCACTCTGTGGCCTGAAACAGAAAGCAACCAAGTGGTGCTTTCTTCTAAGTATCAATGGTCTGATCCTTCACTCGAACAATATCAAGTGGATATTGGACTTGGAAGATATTACATTGAAGAAAATACCGGGACTTTTTGGGAGCAGAGAGAAGAGCGGGAGGTGGAGGTCGTTCTGGCCCCCAGGAAACAAAAGAAGATTGCTTCTCTTAAATAAAGAAAACGGCAGCCTTTGAGGCTGCCGTTTTTTTCATACTTAGCTTAAAACTGCTTTGATTTGGCTGATGGCCCAGTCCAGGTCATCCTGCTTAATCACGAGAGGGGGAGCAAAGCGGATGACGTTTTCATGTGTTTCTTTACAGAGCAGACCTTTCTCTTTTAATTCTTCACAGTACTTGCGGGCAGGTTCTGTCATTTCGACACCGATAAACAGACCCTTTCCACGTACCTCTTTAATTTTCGGGTTGTTGATCGATTTAAGCTCCTGCATCATATAGTTTCCAAGTTCAAGAGAACGTTCCGCCAGTTTTTCTTCTTCAATGACTTCCAGGGAAGCAACTGAAACGGCGCAGCCAAGCGGGTTACCACCGAATGTGGAACCGTGAGACCCTGGATTGAAGACGCCAAGGACTTCCCTGTTTGCAACCACACAGGAAATCGGGAAGACGCCGCCGCCAAGAGCTTTACCGAGAATGAGCATGTCAGGGCTGACATTTTCCCAATCGCAAGCGAACATCTTACCACTTCGACCGAGACCTGCCTGAATTTCATCAGCAATGAACAAGACATTGTTCTCTTTACAAACGTCATAGGCTTCTTTAAGAAAGCCTTCCGGTGGCATGACGATGCCTGCTTCCCCTTGTATCGGCTCAAGCATGAAGCCGGCTGTATTTTCTGTAATCGCCTCTTTGAGAGCATCGATATCTCCGTAAGGAACGAGTTTAATGCCCGGAAGCATTGGTCCAAAACCGCGTTTGTATTCTTTCTCAGAAGAAAGGGAAACCGCTGTCATCGTCCGGCCGTGGAAGTTTCCTGTACAGGCGATGATTTCCGCTTTGTCCTCTTCCACATTTTTAACATCATAAGCCCAACGTCGCGCCGCTTTGATAGCTGTTTCAACAGCCTCAGCTCCTGTGTTCATCGGAAGAGCCATCTCTTTATTCGTCAGCTTACAAATCTTCTCATACCAAGGACCGAGCTGGTCGTTGTGAAAGGCACGTGAAGTCAAGGTTACACGATTCGCCTGATCGGTCAACGCCTGAATGATTTTCGGGTGTCGGTGCCCCTGATTGACAGCAGAGTAAGCGCTTAACATATCCATATAACGATTTCCCTCAGGATCCTCCACCCATACACCTTCCGCTTTAGCAATGACGATCGGAAGTGGATGGTAGTTCTTCGCACCATATTCCTGGGTTTGATCAATAATGTTCTGACTACTAATTACAGACATGCAATCCCTCCATTTTCATTTCAGTCTTTCATAATTATAACAGGTTTGCTCTTTATTTTCTTATAATTTCGAAAATGAAGTCTGCATCAAAATAATAGGAATATGCGGAACAGTCATGGTATCATAACCGTAGATTCAAATGAAAAGGAGGATAACAAAATATGGCGCACTTACATATTACTTCATGGGTCATCGCATTCGTACTTGTTGGTCTTGTAACCATGTTCAGCCGTAAAGGCAGTGAAAAAGCGGCAAAGATCTCTCACATGATTCTTCGTCTTTTTTATTTGCTCATTCTTTATTCCGGTGGTTCACTGTTTGCGAGTTACGCCGAATACGGCCCGCTTGTGATTATTAAATTGCTTGTCGGTCTTTGGACTATTGCTTCCATGGAAATGGTAGCTGTCAAATACAAGAAGAAGAAACCAACAGGCATTTGGTGGGCACAGCTTGCCATCGCTGGAATCATCGCGATCATTCTCGGGTTTGGTTTCTTACCAGCTGGAATTCTGCCAGCATAAAAATAAAGCTGCATGCGACCGTCGCATGCAGCTTTTTAATATCGAAAAAAGGGGGCTTTGTATCTGTGTCTGATGTTTGTCCGTTATTTTGGGGGGGATAACGGTGATAACTATTATCAATTACAATGATAATCATTCTCACTGTATATGTCAACACATTTATGTAACTTTTTTCTCTCTTCCTTAAAAGCTCCCTATACTTGAAGAATCAATTTCGAGACTTTTGTTGAGTGGATGGGGCTACGGGGAATAGCTCGCTTTCCGCGGGAGCGCGGTGAGCCTCCTCGGACTTCGTCCTGTGGGGTCCCACCCTGCACTTTTTTCCCGCAGGAGTCTCGCCATTCCCCTCCGCCCCTTGCCATATAAGTATCTCGAAACCCTCCGCATAATAATTGGAGGGAAATCAACTCCCCAGAAAGCTATTCTGCATGCGTAAAGCTTGTTATTTAGCGCTTTATGCTAATAACATCATGTTAGTGGAGACCCCCCACAGTGAAGAGATTCGTTTCTCTCCTACACCGAATGGGGTGGTTGGGAAGCTGCGAGACTCTCGCGGGAATGGATTGGCTGGCGAGACCCCGCAGTGCGTAGCACGAGGAGGCTTGCCGTCATCCCCGCAGGAAAGCGAGTAGCTTCCCGACCACCCCTAACACCCAACAAGGCAACGAACCACGGACATATCTCGAAACTGAGTCTTACACAATCCTGCCATTTCCTTTAATAGTGCAGGAGGGTTTCATAAGAAAAACACTGCCATCATATAGTGAGTCATGATGGTTTTTTTATGTAAAAATCCAGCGCCGGAGCGTGACTTGCGCATTTCGTATGGAAAAAGGATGGTGAGGCTAGATGTGTGGAATTGTCGGATGGATTGATGCATCACATAAAACAGAGGAAAAAGCTTCAATATTGGATCGAATGGCAAACACGTTGCAGCACCGCGGACCAGATGACTACCAGAAATGGGTAGAGGGACCTGCTGCGTTCGGTCACCAACGTTTAATTGTTGTAGACCCTGCCGGAGGTAAACAACCGATGATCCGCAAGGCCAAGGATGAAGAATACATTTTATGCTATAACGGTGAGCTTTACAATACAGACGATGTTAGAGACCAATTAAAGGCAAAAGGTTGGACGTTTCAATCTCATTCAGACACCGAAGTAGTGCTCGTCAGTTACATGGAATGGGGAACGGCATGTGTCGACTATATGAATGGCATCTTTGCATTCAGTGTCTGGGAGAAAAACCGTGAACGCCTTTTTCTTGCTCGAGACCGCTTGGGGGTCAAGCCGCTTTTTTACAGTGACAGAGGTGACGGGGTCATGTTCGCCTCTGAAATGAAAGCCATATTAGCCCATCCTGATGTGTCATCTGCTGTGGACAGCAACGGTCTCCATGAACTCTTATCCTTGGGACCATCGAGAACTCCCGGGGAGGGGATTTTCCAAGAAATCAATGAAATCCGCCCGGGTCACCGAGCTGTCTTTGAAAATGGGAAACTAAAGGTCGATAGGTATTGGAACGTAAAGAGTGCTCCTCATGAAGATTCATTCGATGAGACGGTTGCGCGTGTACGCGAATTATTTATGGATGCTTCTCAGCGCCAGCTCGTTTCTGACGTGAAACTTGGAACATTTTTATCAGGAGGCGTCGATTCAAGTGCCATAACGGCCGTGGCAGCTGAAAAATATAAACAAGATCAGTTAGGTGCGCTGCAGACGTTTTCCATCGACTATAAAGATCAAGAGAAATTTTTCAAAAAGAATGCGTTCCAACCAGACCGTGATGAAGCGTTCATCAATCTAGTCAGTGCTCAAAATCAAACCAAACACTCTGTGATGGAAGCAAGGACAGAGGATCTTGTTTCACGTTTGAAACGGGCAGTAGAACTCCGCGATCTGCCGGGTATGGCAGATGTGGACTCATCATTATTGTGGTTTTGTGAGGAAATTAAAAGTCACGTGACCGTCGCCTTATCCGGAGAATGTGCGGATGAGATCTTTGGAGGGTATCCTTGGTTTTACCGAATAGAAGATAAAGAGAGAAAAGGATTTCCATGGATTCGCTCCCTTAATGAGAGGGTTACCCTTGTCCGTCAAGACTTAAAAGAGGATATTGATATTGAATGGTATATGTTGAAGCGATACCAGGAAACCGTTGCAGAAACACCGCTGCTTGCAGGTGAAGATGAAGATAGTAAAAAGCACAGGCAAATGTCATACCTGAATATGAACTGGTTTATGCAAACTTTACTGGAGCGGAAAGACAGGATGAGTATGGGGGCAAGTCTTGAGGTGCGTGTCCCTTTCAGCGATCACCGCCTTGTTGAGTATGTATGGAATGTACCATGGAGCATGAAGTTTCATAATGATCAGGAGAAAGGTCTTCTGCGTCAGGCACTCCGTGGAATTCTACCGGATAAAGTACTCTTCCGGAAAAAGAACCCGTATCCGAAGACCTTTCATCCTGACTATACGAAGGCTGTTTGTACATGGATGGAAGAGACACTTGCGGATCCGAATGCTCCGCTCTTTGATATTTTTGATCGTGATCAAGTGCGGAAGTTGAATGATTCGGAAGGGAAGTCGATTGATACACCTTGGTTCGGTCAGCTAATGACAGGGCCGCAGCTCATTGCTCATCTTTGTCAGATTGACCACTGGCTCAGAACCTACAAAGTCACCTTCTAACCAAACCGCCCAAGCCAGGGCGGTTTTTTCAATTCCTCCAATCCCAGAATTGCTCCCTTTAGTTGAAGACTCAGTTTCGAGATGTTTCCGTGGTTCGTTGCCATAATGAGCGTTAGGGGTGGTTGGGAAGCAGCTCGCTTTCCTGCGGGGATGACGGCAAGCCTCCTCGAGCTCCGCTCTGTGGGGTCTCGCCAGCCAATCCATTCACGCGGGAGTCTCTCAGCTTCCCAACCACCCCATTCATTGTTGTGAGAAACGAACCCCTATACCATGTTGGATTGTCTTCCGCTATCCCACTGTTAGAAGCATAAAGCCTCTGTATTAAGCTCTCAGGATTCAAACACCTGGTCATGGGGGTGTTTTAACCTTATACTCCCACCAAGCTGAATGCCTGCATATTCTAGAATTGGTTTCGGGACACTCATACGGCCAAGGGGCGAACGGTTTCCCGGAGCCCCTACACGCACACAAACATCCCGAAACTGAGTCTTCCACAATCCTTCCATATTCTTTAATAAGGTTAAATCATAGAAATGTGTAGAAAATGTAGGTAAGGAGAATATCTTATTTTTTATAGAATATTCAAACATCACTTACTGGTATAGACAACTAGAAAACATGGTGGTAAGATAACTTCAGTAAAACGTTTTCAATTTGAAGGAGGTTAGCGACAATGCTAAGTTTTTTACAACGAATAGGTAAATCATTAATGTTCCCAATCGCTACATTGCCGGCTGCGGCTTTGCTTGTGCGATTAGGGATGGAAGATATGTTGAATATTCCGTTTATAACGGCAGCTGGTAACGGGATTCTCGGTAATTTGGCTCTTATCTTTGCTATTGGTATTGCGATGGGGTTTGCGAAAGATGGGAATGGGGCAGCTGCTTTAGCGGGTGCTATTGGTTACTTGGTCTTGGATGGTGGAATAGAAGCTATAAATAAGGACGTGGATATGGGGGTTTTTGCCGGCGTAATTGCTGGTGTGATCGCCGGAATGTTGTACAACAAGTACAATGATGTGAAATTCCCGGACTTCCTTTCTTTCTTTGGAGGTAAACGCTTCGTTCCGATCATCACCTCAGCAGTTATGGTCGTGCTTTCCTTTGTATTCGGATATGTATGGGTGTATCCACAAGCTGTTCTTGATTCTACGGCAAACTGGATTTTAAACGGTGGAGAACTTGGAGTTGGTGTCTATGGTGTGCTGAACCGTCTTCTGATTCCGGTTGGATTACACCATGTCATGAATGCATTAATCTGGTTTGACTTCGGTACATTTACGACAGAGGCTGGAGAAGTTGTGCGCGGGGAAATCAATCGTTTCCTAAATGGCGACCCTTCCGCTGGTTACTTCCTGGCTGGCTTTTTCCCTGTCATGATGTTCGGATTGCCGGCTGCCTGTCTAGCTATGTATGCGGCAGCAAAAAAAGAGAGAAAAGCAGCGGTCGGAGGAATGTTTTTGAGTATTGGTTTGACATCCTTTATTACGGGGGGTTACCGAACCAATTGAATTTTCTTTCATGTTCCTTTCTCCACTTTTATATGTCGTTCACTCCTTGCTGACTGGTGTGTCGATGATTCTTGCATTTGTGTTTGATGTCAGACATGGTTTTGGTTTTTCGGCAGGTTTAATTGACTTCTTACTGAACTACAATATTGCACAGAATCCGTTCACTCTGATTTTAATTGGATTATTTATGGGAGCGATCTACTTCCTTATTTTTTATTTCCTTATTATCAAACTGGATTTGAAAACACCAGGGAGAGAAGACGAAGAAGTGGAAAAGGAATCCACTGAAACAGAAAGCAGTGATTATGATGCGAAAGCTTCCTACTATCTCCATGCGTTAGGTGGTCCTGAAAACATAGAAACGTTAGATTATTGCACCACTCGTCTCCGCCTTGAAATGAGAGATCGTGAGAAAGTCAATGAAAAAGAGTTGAAGCGTCAAGGAGCACGTGGAGTCATGAAACTTGGAAAAAGGAATCTTCAAGTGATTGTAGGTACTTCTGTCGAGTTTGTCGCGGATGCAATGAAAAAACAAATGGAACATGGATATCACCTTCCTAAAGGTGTACAGGATGAACAAGTTCCAGCTGTAGAGAAAGTTCCATCTAGAAAAGTAAAAGAAGAAGATTTTCAAATGCCGTTGAATGGTAACGTACTTCCTCTCTCTGAAGTCCCGGATGATGTTTTTGCCCAAGGGATGATGGGACCAGGTTTTGCCATCGACCCGTCTGGCGATACTTTTCATTCACCTGTGAATGGGAAGGTCCTTCAAGTTTTCCCGACAAAACATGCCATTGGGCTTGAACTGGAGAATGGACTGGAAATGCTGATGCACGTTGGTTTGGATACGGTTAAGTTGAATGGAGATGGGTTCGAAGCACTTGTTGGATCTGGGCAAAAGGTGAAACAAGGAAAGCCGTTGCTGCGTGTGGATCTTGAATTTGTCAAAGCGAATGCGCCTTCGATCGTGACACCGTTCATCTTCACAAATGCGGAAGGAGCTACTGTGGAACTTTTGAAAAAAGGATATTTGGAAAAAGGACAAAAAGGGGTAATGAGAGTAGAGGAAGGAGGCAAAGGAAATGAGTGATTTGGTCATTTCGAATGTAACCGTTGTAATGGAAAACGGGACGATTCCCTCTGGTTCTGTGACAGTGAGTGATGGGAAAATAGAAGAAATTCAGGAAGGGTTCGTCATTAAGGAAGGGGATTCTGTCATTGATGGGAAAGGCAGAAACCTTACGCTCCTTCCAGGATTCATTGACGTACACATCCACGGGGCGAATGGTCATGATGTGATGGACGCTACTGAAGAAGCATTGCGTGGGGTGGCCGTTCAGTTACCTAAGGAAGGAACGACGAGTTTTCTTGCCACAACCATGACACAATCAAAAGAGAGAATTACTCAAGCCGTCACAAATGTGGGAACGTATATGGAACATCAGCAAAGAGATGGACAAGCGGAAGTTCTTGGCATTCATCTCGAAGGTCCCTTTATTTCACCGTCAAAAGCGGGGGCGCAGCCTGCGGAGCATATTACCGAACCAAGCCTCAGCCTTTTTGAAAATTGGCAGAAAGATAGTCAACAACAAATCAAACTCGTAACCTTGGCTCCTGAATTGGAGGGCGCTCTTCCCTTTATTGAAGAGGTCAGGAAAAAAGGTGTCATCTGTTCATTGGGTCATAGCGAGGCCACTTTGGCCGAAGCGAATGAGGCGGTTGATAAAGGCGCGAGTCATGTGACACATTTATACAATCAAATGAGTGGTCTACACCACAGGGAACCGGGCTTGGTTGGAGCAGCATTAACGAACCGGGAGCTTCTCGTTGAGATGATTGTCGATCACATCCACATTCATCCAGAAGCAGTCCGGTTAGCTTATCAAATCCTTGGGAGTGATCGAACGATACTAATTACAGATGCGATGAGGGCCAAGTGTCTTCCTGCAGGCACCTATGATCTTGCGGGACAGAATGTGACGGTGAATAATGGGGAAGCCCGCCTTTCTGACGGCACGCTTGCAGGCAGTATATTAACACTGGAAGAAGCGGCTAGAAAAATGCGCACCTTTTCTGGAGTGGATCCAGCTGAATTAGTAAAAATGACCTCCGCCAATGCAGCTCGTGAGCTAGGGGTGTATGACCGAAAAGGAAGTATTGCGAAAGGGAAAGATGCAGACCTGGTCCTTTTAGATGAAGAGGGTCGTGTAGTGACAACGATCTGCCGCGGAGTTATCAGTTATGATGGTAAGGGGGGAGCCTGATGAATGTTATTGTTGCGAATGATTATAAGGAAATGAGTCAGACAGCTTCCCAAATGATAGAAGAACAAATCACAGAAAAGCCGGATTCTGTGCTAGGATTAGCTACAGGTGGAACTCCTCTTGGTACCTACCATGAATTGATCAAGGGCTATCACGAGGGACGTGCAGATTATTCTCTTTTAAGTACAATCAATTTAGATGAATACGTCGGCTTGGCTCCTGAACATCCTCAGAGCTACCGACATTTCATGGACCAACACTTGTTTCGATTGATCAATATCGATCTTGAAAACACTCACATTCCTTTTGGTAAAACCGAGGATTTGGAACAAGAGTGCAGTCGTTATGAAAAAGTGATCGACCAGATTGGGCCACCCGATCTGCAATTACTCGGCATTGGAGAGAATGGACATATCGGTTTTAATGAACCAGGCACTTCGTTTGATAGTGAGACACATATTGTGCACCTGACCGATTCAACGCGGGAAGCCAATGCCCGTTTCTTTGAATCTATGGAAGATGTACCGACAAAAGCGATTACGATGGGCATCCGTTCCATATTGAAAAGTAGAAAAATCATTCTTTTGGCTTCCGGAGAACGAAAGGCGGAAGCCATCCTCCAACTGATCCAGTGGGAGCTTGATGAGCAGTTTCCTGCCTCTTCACTGAAAAGCCATGATGACATTACTTTAATTGTGGATAAGGATGCGTATAAGAAAGTTCAACGGAAAGGGTGAATCCTTTGTTAAAGAAAAACGTTCCGTTACCACTGTATTATCAGATTGAAGAGTATCTGAAGCAAAAAATAGAGCAAAAAGAGTATGAGGTCGGTAAAATGATCCCGTCTGAGCGTGAGCTTTCCGAGCAGTTTGAAGTCAGTCGTATGACCGTAAGGCAGGCAGTGACGAATTTGGTGAACGCAGGAGTACTTTATCGTGAAAAAGGAAAAGGGACATATGTGGCAGAAAAGAAACTCGAACAGCCGCTAAAAGGTTTGACGAGTTTTACGGAAGACATGAAACAGAGAGGAATGACATCGAGCAGTCAACTGCTAGCCTTTGATGTCATTGCAGCACCAAGAGATATCCGGGAAAAGCTGAATTTAGAAGAAGAGGAAAAAGTGTACTGTATTCAGCGAATAAGGATAGCCGAGGACAAACCTATGGCCATCGAAACTACGTTTATGCCTCAAGAATTACTGCCGAACTTAACCGAAGATATTGTGCATGGATCGATTTATCATTATGTAGAGCACGATTTAGGCATGGCCATCAGCCAGGCACGCCAGATTATCGAAGCGCGTGCTGCCGATGAGGAAGAAGCCGAACACTTAAATATTTTTCCTCATTCCCCAGTGCTTCATATTGAGCGAAAAAGCTTTCTTGCTCAAAGCGTTCCGTTTGAGGTCGTTAAATCCACCTACCGTGCCGATCGGTATAAATTCATCACGGATATTGATCGATAAGGAGTTCGAGATGAGCTATTTAACAAATGTATCCCAGAAATTGTTGGACATTGAATCTTCCCAGTTTAGTAAATTTGTTGAAGTTAGTGAAAACCTTTCACGAATCATCCAAGGAGGAGGGATTGTCCATACATTTGGTTGTGGCCACTTCAGTTTACTTGCTCAGGACGTATTCTACAGGGCGGGAGGACTTGTACCTGTGCATCCGATATGGATAGAAGAATTGATGCTGCATCGAGGAGCAAGGCAAGCTAGTGAAAATGAACGCAAATCTGGCTTGGTTCAGCCTTATTTGGAGAAGGAAGACTTGCAGAAAAAAGATGCGGTCCTCATTATTTCTACATCCGGACGAAATCCAGCTCCTATTGAAACAGCAATTTATTGTAAGGAAAGAGGTTTGTACACTGTGGGATTAACCTCTCTGGATTATAAAGAAAGTCAACATTCTCGACACCACAGTAACTACAGGATTGAGGATATCGTAGATGAGGTCATTGACATGGAAGTTCCAGTTGGGGATACGATCATGCAAAAAGGGGATCAATCCTATTCACCAGTTTCTTCAGTAGTAGGAGCGGGGATTTTACATGAGCTTATGACAAGAACGATTGAGAGAATCGCAGAAAGTGGAGAAAAACCCCCCTGTTTTCAAAAGTGGTAATGTTGATGGCTCTGACCAACATAACCAAAATGTGATGCAGGCCTACAAACGCATCTCTTTCTGAATGAGGGTTGTTGTTCTATCCAACAATCTGTAGTTTGTGCTAAATAAACACGTTCGGTTAGAAACAGACCTTCCATAGGTCTGTTTTTTTAGTTGACCTGTGTCAATTTCATGGAGAATCAGGAAGGAGATTGACGGAGGAAGGTTGGAAGGGATACTCTAGAGTGAGGTATGACATCTGTAAGGGGGACACAAAAGATGAGAAGAGCAATAATGCTGTTGGCATGCCTCCCGTTTTTGCTGGGGTTACCTATCGTGGCGGATGCTGAAAAAAGTGGAGAGAGGCAATGGCAGGATGAAAGCGTTTATTATATTGTTGTCGATCGGTTCATGAACGGAGATATGAATAACAATAATGGAGCAGATTTGGAAGATCCCAAGGTTTATCACGGTGGAGATTTACCAGGGATTGTAGATCAATTGGATTACATAAAAGAATTGGGTTTTACTACTATTCAACTTTCCCCGATTATGCAGAATGAGGGAGATAGCTACCACGGCTTCCATATTTCAGACTTCCGTAATGTTGAAGAACATTTCGGCACGATGGAAGAAGCGAGAAAAGTTGTGGAAGAAGCTCATGCCCGTGATATAAAAGTGATTTTTGATCTTCCTGTTGGATTTGTATCTGAAAACCATCCGTGGGCAGAGAATGAAGCTAAGTCCGAGTGGCTGACAGGTGAAGAGGTCTCAAGCGAGCATCCGTGGTTTGATCAATTGCTTCAAGTCGATGTAAATCAGAAAGATGTAGGCACTTACTTCAAAGAAACAATGGATTATTGGAAAGAAAAAACAGGGGTAGATGGTTTCAGGACCATCACGAATGATTCGGATTTAAGTGAAACGTCCTTACAGGATGATTCACTCATTGTGTACAACTCATCAATCAGAGAAGGTCATACGTTCAGAGAAGTGACTAGAGAGGCTTTTAGTCAAGCTGGAAACACTTTAAACAATCTTTTAACAGAAGAAGATCTTACACAACCGCATCTGCTTGACTTTTATGACGTGTCCCGTTTTACACATGAAGCTGTCGAAGAAGGACAAAACCCTATCACAAGGTGGCAGTTGGCTTTAACGCATGTATTTACAGCGCCGGGTATTCCGGTGGTGTACTACGGAACGGAAACACCATTAGATGATGGGGGAGATCCGCAAAACCTCCCGATGATGAATTTTAAGGCCGGAGATGAAAAGCTGAAACAACGGATAGAAAAACTGACTTCAATGAGAGAACAGTTTCCAGTCCTCACCAGAGGGGATTACCGCGAAGTGTATAACGAGGACGGGCTAGCCGTTTTTAAACGCACCTATGAGGGAAATGAAATGGTTATTGCCATCAATAATGCTAAAGAGACTCGAACGATGACCCTGGAAGGGCTGGAAGATGACCACCAATTGAGAGGCTTGCTTCACGATGGTCTTGTCCGTCAGCAAAGCGATGGCACCTACCGGCTCGGAATGGAGCGTGAAACAGCCGATGTTTTTATTGTGGAACCGAATAGTGGCTACAATTGGTTGTTTATAGGATTCGTAGGTGGAGTACTCTCCTTGTTTGTCCTAGCAGTCATCGTGATCAGCTTGAAGAATCGTAAAGCTGATACAACGTAAAAAAACAGGCCCCATGTAGGCCTGTTTTTTTTGAGTATGTTTTTGCCGCTTTATCTGTTCAACGTCAACGTCTTCTATATCTTCTTTAGTGTCTTCCAACCCCAAACGTACAACTTGTGGAAAGGGGTTATTGGTCAGCAGACTCGCCCTTTCTTTTCTTGCGACTCCAGATCCATAAGGCGAGGACAAGTAGAACGGGAACAAGGACTGGTGAGTAACCTATTGCTGCTACGAACAGCCAGGAAGCAACATTTGCTATCCCGTTGATACTGTTGAAAAAGGCTTGTTTTGTCCGCTCCCATGTGTTCAAGTCTTGCTGATCGACACCACCAACGATGACTTTGGTTTCAGTAAAGGAAATGGTTATAGTGGAAAAGTCACTTTGATTTTCTAAGTAGTTCATCTCCCCCTTAAGAGATTCAATGTCTGATTGGACGCGTTCCAGATCCTGAGATATTTCCACTAGGTCTTTTGTTGCGCTGGCTTCTTCCAAAAAACTTAGAAGTCTTGCTTCGATTTCTTCCTTTGCTTTTAACCTGGATTCAAGATCCACATAGTTCTTCGTCACGTCTCTACTATTGATATTCCTGGATTTGATTTGGTCTGATATATTTTCGAACCCACTTAGCATGGCCTCAAAATTTGGTTGAGGGACGCGGATCCGAATATGACCCTGCCTGTTTCCACGTTCGGTCCTGTGAACATTGGTTTCCACCATATAAGCTTCATATTCATTCATTTGTGTCTGAAGGTTCTCCTGGAACATGTCAAAATCTTTAGTTTCAATATCGATGTGTGCTTCGTAGATCATCATTCTCTCTTGCTGAGCTTCCGTTTGCTCTGTTTCATTTTCTGCTGCTTCCGTTAGCCCCGTTTTCGGTGCATCTTCTGTATCTGTGTCCAACGAGTCATTGGTACGGTCCAAAGTACTTTCATTAGTCGATTCTTCACTTGTAATCTCTCCGCTGCTGTCTTCTCCGCTGCACGCCGCGAGCAGCATGATGAGGGTGAAAATAAGTAAGATCATTTTTCTTTTTCTGGACATAAAAAGACCCCCTAAATTAGACTTGGCAAGGCAAGAGGTGGAATGCTCCATTGAAGAGCATCCCAAACCTCCCTGCGCCTTTAGTTATCCGGCGTCAGTGTCCAGACACTCGAGACATAAGTCCTTCCACTCTGTGGCAAAAAACGCCACGACGTGGCCTGACTTATGCTTGTCGTGTCTACCAGGACACTTCCACACTTAACTTATTATTCGTAATTAAGGGAGTAGGGTTACATGTATTTGGGAATGTTTATTTATAAGTGTCATTCAAGAAAAACAGGGCAATGGTGCCGGGTCCGGAATGGGCTCCAATGGTTGCTCCCACATAATCAATGTGGATTTCTTTTGTGCCGTAGGTTTCTTTGATCATTTCCGCAAGCTGTTCGGCTCGTTCCAAGTCATCTCCATGGCTGATGGCCATCCGTTGGTTTTGGAGGTCTGCTCCACGCTCATCCATAACTTCGAGCATGCGCTTCATTACTTTTTTCGAACCGCGGATCTTTTCAAGAGGAATAAGTTTTCCATCCTCCATATGCAAGAGTGGCTTGATTTTCAATAACCCTCCTACAAATGCGGCTGTTCGACTTACACGACCTCCGCGCTGTAAGTATTCCAGGTCATCGACTGTAAAGATGTGTTCCATATGAGCGGAGTGGTATTGTCCAAGTTCAAGCACTTCATTGTAAGAAGCACCATCCTTTGCCATTTCTGCGGCTCTTAGAACAATGAGCCCGTAGCCAAGCGAAGCGGCTTTTGTATCAATGACATCAAATTGGGCGTTCTCATATTCTTCTTTTACTTCTTGTTCAATCATTTTTGCCGTTTGGTATGTACCTGATAGTTCGGAAGAGAAAGCAAAATAAATGAAAGGCTGACCTTTTTCAGCTAAGGTAGTGAACGCTTCTCGAAAAGCTTGAGGGGATACTTGGGCCGTTTTAGGTGCTTCTCCATTCCGCATCCGGTCGTACACTTCTTTTGGAGTGATATCGATGCCGTCTTCATATTCTTCGTCGTTAATGATGACTTTTAATGGTAGGGATTGGATGGAAAGTTTCTGGAACATTTCTTGGTTCAAATCACTTGCAGAATCACACAATACTTGTAAATGCATACGCGTCACCTTCTATTTTATAGGATGTACTTTTAGTTTAGGCACAAAACGTGAGATAGTCAAAATATACTGGACGCAAACCATTCGACAAAACTTTACATGATTCTACCAAAATTATCTTGATTTTACTCTACTACGGTGATAAAAATGAATAGATGAATTTAGGCTAGGAGGTTCGCTTGTGTTTACTGTTGAAATAAAACGTATATTGATTGTTCTGTTCGGCGCCGTGTTAAATGCGGTTTCGCTGAATTTATTCTTGATTGAAGCTAATGTTTATGCGAGTGGGTTTACGGGGGTTGCCCAGTTGCTCACAAGTATTCTGAATGATTTTGCCGGGATCCCGATTAGTACAGGTATTCTACTATTCTTACTTAACATTCCGGTCGCCATTCTTGGTTGGTTAAAGGTAGGAAAGGGTTTTACCGTTTACAGTGCTATTTCAGTCGCTTTTACCACATTATTTCTTGAATTGATTCCTGTCCAGCAACTATCTGAGGATATCATTCTGAATGCAGTGTTTGGTGGAGTCATCGGCGGAATGGGTGTGGGAATCACCTTGAAATGGGGTGCCTCCACCGGTGGTCTCGATATTGTAGCGATGGTACTGTCCCGGATGAAAGACCGCCCGATCGGCATTTATTTTCTTATACTTAACAGCGCGATTATTGCTATTGCAGGATTACTGTATGAGCCGGAGAATGCGCTCTACACTTTGCTGACATTGTATGTGACGACACGGGTCATTGATGCGGTTCACACACGTCATGAGAAACTGACGGCGATGATTATTACATCAAAAGCAGCCGATTTAGAAAAAGCGATTCACGGACATATGGTGCGTGGAATTACTACGTTGCCAGCTAGAGGAGCTTTCACTCAGCAGGATAAGAATATGCTTGTCATGGTCATAACCAGATATGAACTGTACGATTTGCAACATATTATTCAGGAAGTCGATCCTCAAGCATTCACAAACATTGTGCAAACGACTGGTATTTTCGGTTTCTTCAGAAAAGATGACCAATAGTGAAACCTTTTCCATAAACAAACGACTCATGTAATAAATAGAAAAAAATAGAGGAGTGGGGTCATGAAAAAGTTTTTGGCCATTTTATTAGGAACCATGGTGCTTTCGTTAGCAGCATGTGGAAATGAAACAAAAAATGAAGCGAGTGGAGAAGAAAAGGAGGATCAGATGACGGAGGAACCATCTGAACAGGAACCAGAAGTGGATATGGAGGCTCTTATTGAACAAATGGCCATGGACGCGACGATTGATACGACAGCAGACACGGCAACCTTCAACTTTTCCTTAGAAAATGCGGGGGACGAGCCGGTCACGCTAGGATTTACTTCCAGTCAAAAGTATGAAATTCAGGTCAAGAATGAAGCGGGAGAGAGTGTGTACACCTTCTCTGCTGATAAAATGTTCACCCAAGAATTGACGACAGAAGAATTGTCTCAAGGGGATGTCTTTGATGTGAAAGAAACGTGGACGGGAATTGAAAAGCCTGGAACTTATGAAGCAACCATGACTTTTCTTGTGAATACGATCAATGACCAGCCATTGGATGCGAATCCTTTCCAAGTGACTCAAAGCTTTACGATTGAAGAGGACACAGAAAAGGACGAAGAGTCAGCGGAAGAAGGCTCTGAAAAAGAAACCCCAACATCTCACCATGATGGAGATGGCCAGGCTTTCCGTGATCTTACTGTCACAGGAGAAAATGGTTCCTATGTAGTTAAAGGAGAGGCACGTGTGTTTGAAGGAAGCTTCATGTACAGTGTCGAAGACGGTCATAATGTGCAAGTAGAACCAACAGCCTTCCAAGTCGATGAAGGTGCTCCTTCATGGTCTACATTTGAGCTTGAGATTGATATTCCTGAAGAAGACCTTCCGATGTTTGGGACACTGACCCTTACATTGTTTGAAGAAAGTGCACAAGATGGAAGTCCTACGAATGTGAATTACATCCCATTAGAAAACTTCCAACCGGAAGAATAAAAAAATCCGCCATAATGGCGGATTTTTTTTAATAACCGTATTCTTCTAGTGTACTCATTACTTTAGGAGTCAATTCGTCCCAGTCGGCTTGAGGGAGCTTATTGACTGTGATGAAGTTTTGGAAGCCGAAAACGTTATCAACGCCGTCAAGTTCCATCAAGTCATTCATGATTTTGTGTTCACTTGTTTGACCAGGCATGACAGACACGCTGCCGTCCCCTTGGAAAATCATAGACTCAGTCGTAAATTTACGTGCATTAGGATTTGGTGTTTCCTGTACTTGAATTGCCATAATAGTGTCCTCCTCTGTTACGTCTCCTCTTATTTTATCAAAAAATAATAACCTTCAAAACTCTGAACCTCTTGGATATATGATTGCCCTATATCTGTGGTACAATGAGAGCAATGTTTAGGAGGTGTGTGCGATGGAATCAAGATTGATTGAAGTGTTACAGCCGATCAAAGATAATGATTACACGCTGCCTGAAGGTCAAAACTTACAAGAGCTCACCACTATGATGCTACAAAAAATCGGATCTGTCCATCCTGTATTGCGAGATGATTTGATCCATTCTATATTTACAACGTTTATTGAACGCGGTCATTATTCAAATGAACAGTTAAAGAATATTTTGCAGTCTGTTTTGAACAAAAACTATTTATTTTACCGAATCGGAACATCAAAAAAAGAAGAGGATGCTGTGTTTAAACGTAGTTTTTCCGTATTGCTCATTCCGCCCATCATGGAAAAGCACAGACATTCCCCGTTTTTGAAGGAAGAAGAAGTCCATCGTGTATGGGATCACTTGAAAAAATATATGCAGCAGGAAAAAGATCATCGCGGATATGTGAAAGATAAAGGGTGGGCCCATGCGATGGCGCATGCGGCTGACGCGATCTATAGTGTCGCTGCCTGTGAAGAAATAACAAAAGAAGAAATTCTCGAGATGCTGCCTGTAATCCGAAATCAGTTCCTGATCGACCATCCGTATCTTTTTGACGAAGAGGAGCGGATGGTGACAGCGGTCATGCAAATGTTTGGTAAGATCAGCCATGCGGAGCGGGTCGGATGGCTGGAAACATTGCTTTACGTCCGGGACACCTGGCAGGACCCAAATGAGGATATCATCATCAATAACAGCAAACACTTTATGAGAGCTCTTTACTTCCGTATGCTCGAAGGGGATTATCGAGAGCTCAGACAGGTTTTAGAGATGCTATTAAGGGAACTTAGGAAACAGGAAGCTTACTAAAACCTTGGAGGATGCTTATGATTCGATGGGGAATCTTTATAGGAACAACATCGGGTGTTGTTCTTGGTTTGTATATGTGGTTTGTAGAGAAAATAACAGGGAAGCAAGTGTACACCTTGCTTATGAATGTGGATTTTATCCCTGTGATTGGTGACATTGAATGGCCTGTTTTCATGGAGTGGCTTTTCCATATGATTATTTCCTGGATCATCGGTATCCTATATAGTTATGCCTTTATGCATAAGTTGAAGGAAACCAATCACAACCGTTGGGGACTCGCTATTCTCCTTACAGCCATTGCTTCCACCACCTATGTACCCCTGACAATACTAGCCATTAAAGAGACCCCTGCTTTGACAGATGGGACAGCGATTCTGTATTGGTTGATTGGGCATGTCCTATATGCATTCACATTGAAAAAGTCTTATTATCGATTCGAGTAAAAGGCCGGGAATACTCCCGGCCTTTATGTATTTTATGCTCGGCTCCGTTCCTGTTTAGTAATAGCAAGGGCTACAATAATGGCTCCAATTGCCTGTATCCAACTTCCAAGTGCAGAAAAATGGCTGGCGTCCATTTCTTTCAATTCACGTCCTGCAGCAATAGCCTGAATAGAATTTCCAACGACTTGTAATAAATCTCCATTTAATTTGTACACATTCGTCAAAGAAGGATCCGCCTCGTAGGTTTCAGAAAATCCAACAACTCCCCCTAGTGCTTGTAACAAATTTCCTTTTATAACAAGGTTCAGACCGGTGCTTCTATCTAAATCCCCTAGAATACTGTAAATGATCGTAGAGTTTCCTGCTGCTTGAATGATATTACCTGAAGCAGAGAGGATAGAGTCTGAATCATTCGCAACAACTCCATTTCCCGTGGCCTGCAGGGTATTCCCGATGAGATCAAGACCTTCACCATCGTCACCAGTATTGGCATGGATCGACGCATTTACCGCTGAAGCAACTGTTCCCGCTGCAACAATCCAAGAGCCGATAAGGGTTTGGTCGTTCTTACTGCCCATGTTTATTCCTCCTCTCTTTATGGTACTCCGGAATGGTCTGATGGTGATAAGGAAAAGAGGAGGATAGCCTAATGTAAGCGCTCGACATAACGAATTTAGTAAAGAGAAAAAAGGGTCAGTATGATGAAAAGTGAAAATGTCAATAAATACATCGAAGCGCCCGATTGTGCACTCAATCGGGCGCTTCGATGTATTTAGAAAATCATTAGGGGGTACTCATTATATACCCGATAAGAAAAGTTTATAACTTCATAAATGAAAACACCTATTATTACTCATGGTTCTTCAACAATATGGCAGAAGTTTTCAACAAAACGAAACTTTTATTGAAAAAGGATCAGGCCGTTTGTAAACGGCCTGATCCTCTACGATGGTTATCGTAAGTTGTTATGGTGAGTTTCCACTTCTTGTTCAAACTGCTGTAGCTGTTGTTTCTCTTCTTGAGAACATTGGCTATAGGCAGACTGAATCGCTTGTTTCGCGGCTTCCATATCATTTTGGCTAGTCGCGTCGTGTTTGCCCCCACGTCTTTGTGTGAAACGGTTGACCGCATCGCGCGCGTTTTCAAAAAGGTTTTTCTCCATGGTTAAAACCCTCCTACCGTATGCTGGTCAGCTTCGACTTCTTTACGATTCGCTTCTGAAAGTCTTTTCGGCTCCATCTCGCTCTCGTCGAATTTTCGAACTTCTGTCCAGCGATCCTGTTTACGATTGGTTTTCTTTTGCTGCTCCATGACAAGACCCTCCTGTCATAAATAAGCCTGAACGCTTTCACGTTCAAGCTTAGTATGGCAGAAGGGCCTTTTTTTACGCGAGGAAAAATGTACCTTATATTGCACGCTTATTAATTTTTAAATAATCATCGAGGAATGCACCGATTCCATCTTCTTCGTTGGTATGAGTGACATGATTAGCAAGGTCTTTCAGTTCATTGATGGCATTTCCCATCGCTACGCCCACTCCGGCATATTCAATCATCTCAAAGTCATTGTCTTCGTCACCGAAGGCGATAATCCGATCATTTGGGACGTGAAAGTATCGAGCGATTTTATCCAACCCGACAGCTTTGTTCATGCCTGCCCGCACGATTTCAATGACATGCCAGGGAGCACCCCATTTACGGTGATCGATTAAAGAAGCATGATCGTCCAATTCATCGCGGAGCCTTTGAATTTTGTCTTCTTCCGGATGGATGAGGATGGATGTCGGGTCTTCTTTCAAGTTTGATTGAAGGCGCCCGACGGTAATGGAATCGTTTTTTGTTTGGAAAATACTCATGATTTCCTCGTCATATTGATCCAGATACACATCATCTTTCACTTCAGCGAGAATGTTTTTAACACCGAGTTCATGACAGGTATGAATGATCTTATGAGCGGTACGGATCCCTAATGGAGAGTGAATGGCATCCCAACGGTGGTCTCTCGGATGGTGAATCAGCGCCCCGTTGAAATTGACCATAGGTGTCTCAAGCCCGAGTTCATGATAATAATCGATGCTCGCCCTGTGTGGTCTTCCTGTCGCTATGACTACGATGTGACCTTGTTCCATAGCCTTGAGGACGGTATTTTTCGTTTTTTCACTAATGACTTTATTATCGGTTAATAATGTTCCATCTAAATCTAATGCAATCAAATGTCGTTCCATAATCTTCACCTCATTTGTATGTATAGTTTATCGGGGAGAGCGGTTGATTGTAAAGAATTTCCCTAGTGAAAACCTAACACTTTCCAATTAAAGATGGCAGTGTTACGATACATATTATATAAACTATTTATAAACACAACTTAAACAAAACGTAAAGTTTTTGGAGAAAGGAAATAGGAACAATGATTGGGATTTACCGTAATACTTATAAAAATGTACCTGCTCTAACTGTTGTCGATTCCACGATACAAGATCAGCCATTGCCTGTGTTCATTTATTTCCATGGATTTACCTCTGCAAAAGAGCATAATTTACCCCAAGCATATCTCCTTGCTCAAAAGGGGTACCGGGTCATTCTTCCTGATAGCGCTCATCATGGAGAACGTGACGAAGAGCTGCCGAAGCAGGAACTGAACTTCAAGTTCTGGGATATCGTGTATCAAAATTTGAAAGAGCTTCAAGATATAAAAGATGAACTCGATCGCCAGGATCTAATTAAAGATCGCCGCATTGGTGTCGGCGGAACGTCCATGGGAGGCATCACGACGAGTGCTGCATTGACGATGTATCCCTGGATTCAAGCTTCTGCTGTTATGATGGGGTCGCCAAAACCAGTTGAATTTGCCCGTAAGCTCATACAGGATGTGGAAAACTCCGGCGTTTCACTTCCTTTGAAACAAGCAGACCTTGATGAATTATACAGCTCACTTGAAGGTATTGACCTTTCTAAGCAAATGGATAAGCTTTATGGACGTCCATTGTTTTTCTGGCATGGCGATGCGGATCCAGTTGTTCCATTCGATCATTCCTATGATTTCTATAATGAAGCGATTGCTCAATATAAGAACCCTGAAAATATTCGTTTTCTAAGAGAGGTCGGACGTGATCATAAAGTCAGTCGTTTTGCTGTCATAGAAATGGTCAATTGGTTGGAGTTAGTATTGTAACCAGTGGGAATATTTTATTCTCTTTGAAATTTTGTTTATAATAGAGTTTGAAGAATTGTGAAGGGGGAACTAATGTGAGTACAACTGCACTTGAAGAAAATGCAATGGGTGCCCTTGAGAATGTCATTGACCCTGAGCTCGGCATTGATATCGTCAACTTAGGATTGGTCTATGGCGTCGATATAGATGACAATGGCGATACAACGGTAACGATGACTTTAACGGCGATGGGCTGCCCGCTTGCGGGTCATATCGAACAGGATGTCAAACGATCTCTCGCTGACTTGCCTGAATTGAATGAAATTAAAGTCAATATCGTTTGGAATCCACCTTGGACCAAAGATCGTATGAGCCGTTATGCGAAGATAGCTCTTGGAATTCCAGATTGATTTATGGAAGATATGCCCCTGCCGTATCAACGACGGTAGGGGTTTTTACATAACAAAGGAAGTTAGATCCGGCGAAGAGCGTTGTCTTTTCTGTTCCGTTCGCGGTCCAGTGCACATCATCCAAGCCCCATTGTTATTGAACGTGTGCGAGTGATTACCAAGGAGGGAAGACGAATGGCCGAAACGCCGGTTTTTCAAATTGTCGGTTACAAAAACACTGGAAAGACCTCATTGCTCTCAGATTTAATTGCCTATGGAACAGACCGTGGTGAGAAAGTTGCTGCAATCAAGCACCATGGTCATGAGGAACCGCTGAAGGTCATGCATCTTGATACAGATAGTTATCGTCTGCATGAATCGGGCGCATTTTTGACAGGGGTGGACAGCCCACGGAGATTTCAGCTTGAATTATCTCACGAAGATGATTTTCCGCTCACGCAACTCGTGGAGATTTATGAGCATTTCTCTCCTGATCTAATTGCTGTGGAAGGATACAAGCAGGATCACTACCCTAAGGCGGTCATTATAAAAAGGGAAGAAGATCTTCCTCTGCTTGGCCAGTTGACGAATATCCAATTAGTCATTTGCTGGGATGAGCGCATGATTGATCAAATATCTTTTCCTGCCATATCTCTCAAAGAGTGGAGAAAGCGCTTACCAGAAGTCTACCGTCTAGCGAAGGAGGGGGCATGATGGAACAATGTTGTTGGATTACAACAGAACCTCTTGAGATTGAAGAAGTAACAAAAAGGGTAATCAGAAGAGAGGCGGGTGCCGTGAATACATTTATTGGCACTGTAAGAGAATTTACGAAGGGCAAACGGACACTTTTTTTGCAATATGAGACATATAAAGATATGGCTGAAAAGAAGCTGGAACAGATTTCCAAAGAAATCGAACAGCGATGGCCGAGTGCAGAAGTAGCCATAGCCCACCGGATCGGACGTCTTGAAATTACGGATATTGCTGTAATCATTGCTGTTTCCACTCCCCATCGGAACGACTCTTATGAAGCCAGCCGCTATGCAATAGAAAGAATCAAGGAGATCGTCCCCATTTGGAAAAAGGAACATTGGGAAGACGGTGAAGAGTGGATTGGAGATCAAAAAGAGGTCCGGCCGGGGGTTCCGTTAAAGGAGGAAATCAGATGAATACACTCTTATTTTTTGCGGGATTGAAGGAAGCGATTGGAACGGATGAAGTGAGGTTGGCTGCAGCAGGTATGACTTTAGGAGAGGTAAAAGAAAAAGTGCGCTCCGAATATTCGCTCGACCAAGTGAACAATTGTATGATGGCAGTCAATGAAGAGTTTGCTCCTGAGGATACAACCATCACAGAGGGAGATATTATCGCTTTTATTCCTCCGGTTAGTGGGGGGTTAAATCCATGCAGTCATTCTATAAGAAAAAGCCAGTACAACCATTAGAGTTGTACTGGCTTTTTAAAATTTATAAGAATAGCACGACAAGTCCACCTACGATAAAACAGTAAAACGCAAAGTATTTCAGATTGCCACGAGCCATGATGCCCATGAACCATTTTAATGAGAAATACGAAGCGACGACAGATCCCGCAAAGGCCATAATATAAGCGAACCAGGCATTTTCAGCACTTGCGTGATGAATGACATCTTCAATGGATAGTAGCATGGTGCCGAGACTGACAGGGATAAATAACAAGAACGAGAAACGCAGAGCTGTTTCTTGTTTCATTCCTAAAAACATAGCGGCAACAATCGTTGCTCCTGAGCGGCTTATTCCCGGTATCAGAGCGACTGCTTGTCCAATCCCAACAATCAAGGCATCCTTCCACGTTAATTGTCCGTCGCCTTTACGTCCTCTCATGTTACGAATTAACCAAAGGGCAATTCCTGTGATGATCAAGGTGATGCCTACTGTTTGAACGGTAGATAAAACTTCAATAGCATCTCCTAGAAGAACGCCGAGCACCCCAGCCGGAATCGTTCCTATGATTAGATAGATGATGAAATCAAAATCATCTTTCTGCTGTTGATCGCGTTGGCTGCGATGGAATAAGTATCCGAATCCATTTTGAATCAATCGAATGAGATCTTCCCGGTAGATGATTAAAACCGCTACAAGAGACCCAAAGTTCACTAGTACCTCAAAGGTAAGTCCTTCCAGTTCAACCCCTAGTAATTCCTGTGCAATGACCAAATGGCCACTGGATGAAATCGGTATTGGTTCAGTAAATCCTTGAAAGATCCCCAAAAATAAATATTTAATAATCAACCATAGTTGTTCCATACTATTTGTTCCTCCTGCCCGTCTGTATTCCTTTTGTATATCTATATTTCCTATTTATGTTGATAGAACAATTGTGAGTTTGTTCACGTATTCTCCGATTATAAAGGAACCTTGTGCCTGTGGCTAGAGGAGGATTTCATCATTTTCCAAATGAAAAACGTTGCCTCCCGAAGGATAGCAACGCTTGAGTGTGGCTTATGCTTCTTCTTCTTTGATGATTCCTTCCCCAAGAACAACTGCAGCAAGGGTGAAAAGAATTGTCATAATGATGACTTGGGAGAAAGCGAAACTGCTCCCAGCCATGTTACTGACTACATAAGCGGCCATTAAGCTCAATAGGAAAGCCCAAATGATTGTCCAAATCATCCGCATCATTATTCACCTCATTTTATACACAATCTATCCTTATCATATCAGAGAGTACATGAAAAGGAAATATGAAATCGCTTCATGATTGAGGTTTCCATTGAATAATATGTAGGAAGACAAGGAAGAGGAGGATAGCCTATGATGGTGACCATTAACCCTTGCTTTCATTGGATTGGATATCATTTGACGTCAAGTCTTCTTCAAGAAGGAATCGAAGTCATCGGTATCGACCCCATCGTGGATTCGAAGAGTGATCTACTATATATGTATGTAGGCAGAAATAGTAATTTTCAGCATTTTTTTCAACGAAGTGATAAAGAAAATCATGTCCAACAATCGAATGATGAATGGGAAGTGGACTTGGTCGATGACGGCCTGTTAGTCAGGCAGGGAGATACAGAAAGGGATTGGATTGAAATCCCCCTTCTCTATGGTGAATGGATGGATATCTGTAAGACAGGGGCGAAGGAAAAAGATGAGCTTCTCCAATGGATTACGGATCAACAGGCGACCTACATTGGAGACTTTATGGATACTTTCCTAAAAAGCTTTTTAGATCAGCAACCGTTTCGCCTAGAAAAACGAGCGGATGATAAGGGGATCGTTAAAGAAAGAGTGGAGGCATTGTGGCGGTGTGAGTTGCTGCTTCAGAGAATCTAATGCTTTCAATGTTGGTCATTTACTTTTGTCATGAAAAAAATGTAGAATAGGGAGAGGATATAAGTAGGTACTTAGGAGTGCTTGAATGTGAAATTACAGTCCATCATGATCCTCTCTCTATTATTTTTCCTTGTCGCATGTCAAGGTCTTCCGGATTATAAAAAAGATATAAAAGTCGGCATGCTTGTCGAAACGACCATTCATGATAAAGCATGGGGACAGCAGGGATACAAAGGATTGCAAGCCATCCAGGAGGAATATGGAGTAGACATTTATTTTAAAGAAGGAATACGCACATATAAACATACCGCCGAGGCAATTGATGAGTTTGCCGCCAAAGGCATTGACGTGATCTTCGGTCATAGCAGCTTGTATGGCAATCACTTCAGGGAATTGCATGAGGTTTATCCTGAGATGGATTTCGTCTACTTTAATGGCCAATTCTCAGCGGAAAATGTAACAAGCCTCAATTTCGATGCACAAGCCATGGGATTTTTTGCAGGCATGATAGCCGGGGAGATGACACAATCGGATCGTGTTGGAATCATTGGAGCATTTGAATGGCAACCAGAAGTAGAAGGTTTTTATGAAGGTGTGATTCATCAAAACCCGGAGGCCGAAGTCGACATTTCACTTACAAACAGCTGGGAAAATACAGAAATGGCCCTCATGTATTATGAATCGATGAAAGAAGAGGGCGCGGATGTTTTTTATCCAGCCGGAGATGTTTTTAATGTTGCGGTCATTGAACAGGCGCAAAATGACGGGCGTTATGCCATCGGTTATGTAGAGGACCAATCTTCCGTTGCTGAAAATACGGTGCTCACAAGTACCGTCCAAAAGGTAGATGAAGTTTATAAACTAGCGATGGAGCGTTATATGAACGGAGACTTACCTGGGGAAATGCTTACGTTCGATTTTCAGGAAGGCGCAATAAAAATGGGGGAATACAGCCCAACTATTCCAGAAAAATTCCGTAGTAGAATGGAAGAAGTCGTAGAAACTTATAAAGAAACAGGAGAACTTCCATAAAGAAACCTCTGAAGCAGATAAACAGCTTCAGAGGTTTTTTTATGAATTCAAGTCAGTTTTAGGGAACTAATCTTTATTTCTTGAACTTATCCATCATTGGTTTGATCATCGGTGACACGGATTTCCATGTTTTTGAAGCTTCTTGAAAGAGATCATTGAGTTTCGGTTGCGAATTCTTCGTCCCTTCGTTTTCTTCTTCTTGCTGACGGAATCCCCAAAAATCATCAAATGGGGATGACTTTCTTTTGCCCATACAAGCACACCTCCTCTGTTACAATTTATGAAAGAACGCCCTGTATTTTGTAGGCAGGTACAACAGAAAATAAAAAGAAGTACGAGTTCAAGGATCCTCTGTTAGAAAACTTGCAGATTAGTCCAAGATGAATTAAAATTAGTACCAAGTCATAAGAATTGATATTAGATATTACCTTTAAGGGGATGAATATATGAATGCAGGATTCTTGGGCATTGGACACTATGCGCCTGAAAAAGTTCTGACGAATAAAGACTTGGAGAAAATGGTGGATACGAGTGATGAGTGGATTCGTACACGAACAGGGATTGAAGAACGTCGCATCGCTGCAGATGATATGGATACTTCTGACCTAGCTTTTCGTGCAGCAGAAGAAGCTTTGAAAGATGCGGATATGAAAGCAGAGGAGCTTGATATGATCCTCGTTGCTACAGTTACACCGGATACACCATTCCCATCTGTAGCTGCCATGCTTCAACATAGGCTTGGTGCTAACAAAGTGGCGGCTATGGACTTAAGTGCCGCCTGTGCTGGGTTCATGTATGGTGTCATCACAGCTAAGCAATTCATTGAAACGAATGCCTACAAGAATGTTCTTGTCGTAGGGGTTGAGAAACTTTCTAAAATTACAGATTGGACCGACCGTAACACATGCGTTCTTTTTGGTGATGGAGCAGGAGCCGCAGTCATTGGACCGGTTAGTGATGATAAAGGAATTCTTTCCTTTGAACTTGGGGCAGACGGATCGGGTGGACCTCACTTGTATCAAACACCTGAGGACACATTGTTTATGAATGGTCGTGAAGTATTCAAGTTCGCGGTGAGACAAATGCCTGAGTCCTCGGTCAATGTTGTTAAAAAAATTGGACTGAGTGAACAGGATGTTGACTATTTAGTGCCACACCAGGCGAACATAAGAATAATGGAAGCGGCAAGGCAACGCTTAGGAATCCCTGAAGAAAAAATGTCTACGCAGGTGAAGCGTTATGGGAACACATCTTCAGCGTCTATTCCAATCGCTTTGTCAGAGGACGTGAAGGCAGGTAAGATTAAAGAAAATGATCTAGTCGTTCTTGTCGGATTCGGTGGCGGGCTCACATGGGGAGCCGTTGCCCTTCGATGGGGTAAGTAACCAAGGAGGAATAAAATGATGGATAAACATCGTGTTGTCATTACCGGAATGGGAGCCGTTACTCCCGTCGGTAATTCGGTAGAAGAAATGTGGAACAGTATTAAAAATGGTGTGTCCGGAGTAGGGGAAATCACTAAGGTCAATAAAGAAGATTATCCTGTACACGTGGCAGCTGAACTGAAAGACTTCGACCCTTCTGATTATGTAGATCGTAAAGATGCGCGCCGAATGGACCCGTTTGTCCAATATGCGATGGTCGCTGCCCATATGGCCGTTGAGGATGCGAACCTTGAAATTACAGATGATGTGGCTCACAGAACAGGCGTCTGGATTGGATCCGGTATTGGCGGAATGGGAACATACGAGTCTCAATTTGAGACATTCCAGAAAAAAGGCTACCGCCGCGTCAGTCCGTTTTTCATACCGATGATGATTCCTGATATGGCTGCAGGTCAAGTATCCATTGCTCTCGGTGCTAAAGGGATCAACTCCTGTACAGTTACCGCATGTTCATCAGGAGCAAACTCCATTGGAGATGCTTTTAAAGTGATCCAACGCGGCGATGCGGACATCATGATCGCTGGTGGTACGGAAGCGCCTATGAACAAAATGTCTTTTGCAGGATTCGCAGCTGCGCGTGCCCTGTCTCTCAATGAAGATCCTCAAACAGCAAGTCGTCCATTTGATAAAAACCGTGATGGTTTTGTCATGGGTGAAGGAGCAGGGATTTTGATCATGGAAACGCTGGAATCCGCGAAAAAACGTGGAGCGAAAATCTATGGCGAGCTGAAAGGCTATGGTTCAACAGGAGATGCTTATCACATCACTTCTCCGGCACCTGAAGGAGACGGTGCGGCGCGTGCAATGAGACAAGCGATTGATGATGCTGGTTTGAAACCGGAAGATATCGATTACTTGAACGCTCACGGAACGTCCACAGAACTGAATGATAAATTCGAAACACATGCTGCCAAGACAGTATTCCAAGAACATGCGAATAAATTTGCGATTTCTTCGACTAAATCTATGACTGGTCACCTTTTAGGTGCTGCAGGTGCGGTTGAAGCAGTCATTTCTTTAAAAGCTATTAACGATGGAATACTGCCTCCAACGATCAACTACGAAACTCCAGATCCGGAGTGTGATCTTGATTATGTTCCGAATGAGGCACGTAAACAAGACGTGAACACTGTGATGAGTAACTCGCTCGGGTTTGGCGGCCACAATGCTAGTCTTATTTTCCAAAAGTACGAAGAATAAAAAAAGCCCGATGTCTGCAAGCCAGACATCGGGTTTCTTTATTCCTGTTCAAAAAATTGGTGAAGCGTTTGTTTCGTAGATTCTTCATCGTGATTAAGCACCAGCCCGATCGGGTAAGGCTTCCGTTCATCCCATACATTATCAGTGGTAGGGATGCTGATCATATCCATGGATTCCACAGGATTTAGCAAAAGGTCTTTACCAACCTGGATCATTTTACTTCCACCTAGGTTCGTATCAATATAAGGCTGAATGTTCCCAATCAACCGTGGAGCTTTCAGAACTCCTTGAAAAGAGAGGAGTTCATCCTTCAACAATTGAATAACCTTCTGCTGTCTTTCTACTCTGGCAAAATCTCCTCGTGCATCACTGCGATATCTCACATAACCAAGGAGTTCTTCTCCGTTTAGGGTCTGTGTTCCTTGGTGTAATTGGATGTCTGTTGTTCCATCTCCAGATCGGTACTGCATGTTCTTTTCTACATCCACTTTCATGCCATCTGGAGATAAAGTGTCTACAATCTGCGTATACCCTTGAAAGTCCACGATTGAGTAATATTCGGTTTCAATACCTAGATTCACTTCAATAGTCTCACGGAGAAGTTCAGGGCCCCCTAAAGCGAATGCGGCATTCAGTTTGTTGTATCCGTGCCCGGGGATCTCAACGTAAAGGTCCCTCATTAAAGAAGCGACCTTTGCTTCTTTTGAAACGGGATCATATTCTGCGACCATGATCGTGTCCGTCCTTGCAATCTCTGCCCCTCGTTGATCGACTCCTAATAACAGAACGGTCATCTTACCGTCCCCATTATCTCTTCCATTGAAGTCCTCTTTATAGATACTTTCGACCGCTTCTACCTGATCGATACTTTCGGCAGCGGAAGCCTGTTGACTCTTTGCTTGATGCTTACCTGCTAAGTATTCGTACCCAGAGTAACTGATGATTAGTAAAAAGATAAGAGCATACATACCAATAAATAATTTGCGCTTTCGCCTTTTCTTGCTGCGTTTCTGCAAGGATCTCGACTGCGACACTTTCATCACCCTTTCAAACGTATCCACTAAAAAAGCTTGTTTGTTAAATTCTGCCTGGTATTAAATGTACCTGTTCTTGCCAATGAAGTAAAGACTAGGATTTAAAGGGAATTCACCGCATGACAAGGCATTTGCTTTCATAAGATAGCAATAGGAGGACGAGCCGAAGGGGATGAAGTTATGTGGTACTGGATGCTGCTATTAACTGGTTTCGGTTTTGCTGTTGCAGGAGGAACGGTAACAATCACGTATTTGAATCTCGTTCCTGCCGGGTTGAATTGGATTGAATTCTTTATCCTGATCCGCACACGGGTAGAGTGCTATTTTTTTCCTGTCGGGTTGATATTCATTACGACAGCCTTAATTCTTATGGAAGATTAATTTTCTAAAATATGGATTCAAAGAATAAAAAAGCCAGCATTGGTCATAATGTAACCAAAAGAGATCACCGAGTGAAAGTGAGGGTCCGAAATGTTATACATGCATGATCTGTGGGTGAACTGGTTTGAAGGTGAAGAGAATGGGTATAACGTCTGTCGTTTTCATGAATGGCGCAAAGAGGATGGAATTGAGCTGATCGATCAAATTCCTTTGATTTTAATCAGTGATGAACTATTCAATTTTATTGAGAATGATTTGCAAGATCTACCAGCATCGCTGCTTCAGGATGTCCATCGCAAAACGTACATGAAGAAAAATCAAGAACGTCACACGGTTGAATATGCAGCAGTTGTAACGAATGGCAAGGATGTCCTGGTATTTGATACGATTGGCTACACACTTCCAGTTAAGAAGAGCCGTTTAATTCCCAGACAAGAGCGTCTTGTATTTGAAATGGTACAAGGAAAAGAACCTGAGCACTATTTAATAGAAGAAAAAGTTTTAAAAGAACATCATATATTATCATTAGACCCTAGGAAAATGTCAGGATTGACACGGAGAGAACGACAACTAAAACAGCTTTTGATGATGGCACTCGATCAGTTGAAGCAATCAGATCATCCCGAAGAAATCCGCTATTGGCTGACGGAATGGAACCCTGCGCAATATCCGACCATAAAGCAATTCTCAAATGATGAAGCATGGGACCGTTTATATGAAGGAACATGTAATGGATGGTCAATGGCTCACGAAGAACTATGCAAAAAGATGGTGAAAGGGCAGGCTTTCTTTGAAACGATATGGCAAGGGGAGAATGAAGGGGTTTCTCAACATATGAAAAGCCAGAATTGAGGGGAATACTCAATTCTGGCTTTTTTTTGCTATTTCTTCTTCTTCACGCGGCCAAGACCCATGGCTTTCTTTGCCTTGCGGATCATTTTGTTTGCTTCATAGGATGCTTTCTCTGCACCTTCATCTAAGATATCATCCAGTTCCTCTGATTGGATTAAAGTTTCGTAACGTTCCTGGATAGGTTTCAAAACAGCAATAACGGCTTCTGCTACCCCTACTTTGAAATCACCGTATCCTTTTCCTTCATACTTTTGCTCCAACTCTTCGATACTTGCACCACTGCAAGCAGATTCAATTGTCAATAGGTTAGAAACACCAGGCTTGTTTTCTTTATCATACTTCACAATGCCATCTGAATCTGTGACTGCACTCTTAATTTTCTTCATAATTTTCTTTTCATCATCCAGCATGGAAATAAACGCTTTCTGATTTTCATCAGACTTGCTCATTTTCTTCGTAGGCTCTTGAAGAGACATGATTCGCGCACCTTCTTTGGGAATGCTTACTTCTGGAACGGTGAAAATGTCATTGAACTTATTATTGAATCGTTGAGCTAAATTTCTTGTGAGTTCCAAGTGCTGTTTCTGATCATCCCCGACAGGTACGATATCCGTTTTATAAAGGAGAATATCTGCCGCCATCAGTGGAGGATAAGTAAGGAGTCCTGAAGATACACCTTCTTTTCCGCCGGCAGATTTGTCCTTGAATTGCGTCATACGCTCCAGTTCACCAATGTAGCTGACGCACTGTAACATCCAACCCAGCTGGGTGTGAGCGGGAACTTCGGATTGAATGAAAAGGGTCGCTTTTTCAGGATCAATTCCTGAAGCTAAGTAGAGAGCTGCCAGAGAACGGATGTTTTCTCTTAATTTCAAGCGCTCTTGCGGGACAGTTATTGCGTGCTCATCCACAATACAAAAATAGCAGTGGTTATCGTCCTGCAAATCTGTAAAGTGTTTCATAGCTCCAATGTAGTTTCCAAGTGTTAGCGTACCACTTGGTTGAATACCAGAGAAGATTGTTTTTGTCATCATCATCACCTCATCGTTTATTTTCGAACAAAAAAAGATCATTCGTCCCTTCCGTAATGGAAGGGACGAATGATCCGCGGTGCCACCCTAATTACTTCTAAATAAAAAGAAGTCGTCTTGAATCGTTAACGCCGATTTACGTCATTTGAAGCTCCGGAGGCCCAATTCCGTATAGCGTCCTCAGCTGTTTTCACCGACCACAGCCTCTCTGTAAAGGATCCACCCTACGTACTTATCCTTCTTCATTGCTTTTCGTACTATATTAGTAAGTCAGTATTATATCGGATTCATTCATTGTATGCAAGCACTTATCCTGAATAGTAAAGAAAAAGTAAAGCCAGTAAACTTATGCTTAACAATGTCCCATGGAACAAGAAGAACTTGGGTAGAGATTGGTGGACAGTTTGAGAGGGGAGGGGTTTCTCTTCCCAATCATCCAAGTAATCTCTTTGTTTAGACATTCGGTTAGTAAAACGTCTGAACCCGTAAGTGATTCCATCAAAGAATCCACCACGAACGACCCACATGATAATACCAATGAATATATAGAAGTATGCGATGTAGAAGAGCTGGTTAATATAATGAAATAAATCGTAAGCAGGGGCGAGAGCGATAAACAGGATCGTAACGATCGCCATATTTAAACCGAACATCAACCATTTATTTTTCATGATGGTCACATCATTTCCACCTTTCATACAAACTCGACCTATATTATAGCACGTTTAGCAAGTATGAAGGAATTGTTAACACAATAAATAAACAGAAAATTCAGCTTTGGTAAAATATTGTATGGTTTATTCAAACGCTTTAACGTATAACCGTAATAAATAACAATGTTTCAAAATCCCATATCTTTTTTTATGCATAACAGCTTATAAATAATAAGTTTATGCTTATAATATTGTAAAATAAACTGGGTATATAGTCTCATTTTGTGTTACTGAAACGTAATAATGGTGGGAATCCTGGGAGTTTTCAAAAAAAAAGGTAATGCAAAATAGTTAGAAAACTTGTATAATTCGATATGTGGACAAAACGCCACGACAAATTTTTAGAAAATTTTTAGGGGAGGTCATTTTCGATCATGAAAAAGACAAATTGGTTATTGCTAGTACTTGCACTAGTACTTAGCATGTTCCTCGCAGCTTGTTCTGGTGGATCAGACGATACGTCAAATTCCACAGACGATGCTGACTCTGAGGAAACAACAGACACTGAAGATACTTCCGGTGAAGACGGAGAAGCTTCAGGAGAACAAGTACTTAACATTGTAGACAGTGCAGAGATTCCAACAATGGACGCATCTCTTGCAACTGACGCTGTAGCATTCCAATGGCTAGGTTCTACAACAGACGGTCTTTATCGTCTAGGTGAGAACGCTCAGCCAGAACCAGGAATTGCAAAAGACCACGAAGTAAGTGAAGACGGTCTTACATGGACGTTCAACCTTCGTGAAGACGCTGTTTGGTCAAACGGCGATCCTGTCACAGCGAACGATTTCGTTTACGCTTGGCAACGTGCTGTAAATCCTGATACAGGTTCTGAGTACGGCCCATACATGATGGGTGGAGTTATTAAGAACGCACAAGCTGTCGTTGACGGTGAAGTACCTGTCGAAGAGCTTGGTGTTAAGGCTGATGGCGACTACACACTTGTTGTAGAGCTTGAAAAGCCAGTTCCTTACTTCGAATCTTTGACTGCTTTCGGTACATTCCTACCATTGAACAAAGCATTTGTTGAAGAAAAAGGTGAAGATTACGCACTTGAAGCGGACGCGCTACTTTCCAACGGTCCATTCGTTCTTACTGAGTGGAGCCACGGTGAAGGCTGGACGCTTGAAAAGAACCAGGATTACTGGGATGCAGAAAATGTAAAACTTGAAAAAATCAACGTTAAAGTTGTTAAAGAAACATCTACAGCTGTAAACCTTTATGACACTGGTGAAATTGACCGTACTGGTCTTTCTGCAGAATTTGTAGACCAATACCGTACTTCTGACGAGTTCCAAATTGAAGAAGAGCCAGTATTGTTCTACTTGAAGATGAACCATGAAAACGAAGTATTGGGTAACGTTAATGCTCGTAAAGCAATTCAAATGGTCATCGACCGTCAATCCATGGTTGATGTTATCTTGAACAACGGATCTATCCCTGCTGTTGGTCACGTACCACAGAACTTCACGAAACACCCTGAAACTGATGAAGATTTCCGTGAACTTAACGGTGATCTAATTGAAACAAATGTAGAGCAGGCTCAAGAACTTTGGTCTAAAGCTAAAGAAGAGCTTGGTCAAGATTCAATTGAACTTGGCTACCTAGGTGGCGACAGTGAAGTAGCTCAAAACTTGGACGCTTACATCAAGGACCAGCTTGAGCAGCTTGAAGGTTTGACTGTTAAAGTTCAATCTGTACCTTTTAAAGAGCGCCTTCAGCGTGATGAAAACATGGAATATGATATCCAGAACTCTGGTTGGGGTCCTGACTACATCGACCCGAACACATTCCTGAACATGTTTATCACAGATGGTGGAAACAATAAGACTGGTTATTCTTCTGAAGAGTACGATGGTCTAATTGAAAAAGCGAACAATGAGCTTGCACAAGAGCCTGTTGAACGTTTTGAAACTTTCCTAGAAGCTGAAAAAATTCTAATCCAAGACGATGCAGTTCTTGCTCCACTTTATCAGCGTGCATCTGCTCAACTTTGGAAGCCTTATGTTAAAGGTGTAATTGCTCAGCCAATGGGACCTGACTACACTTACAAGTATGCTTATATCGAAGGTAAATAATTGAAATAAGAATTCCCAACCACATATAGGCTTGCTTTAAAGGGGGGAGAGAGTATATGTCCAACGTGTTGGCATATGCTCTCTTTTTCCCTGCCATCAAATTATTCAGATTATAGACAAATTTCTGTCAATTACAACAAGAAGAGAAAGTTTGTAGGTACACACATTCGGAGGTGTTAAAATGGCTCGTTATATTACCCAGCGTTTAATTTATATGGTTATAACGATGTTTTTGATTGCTACCTTAACGTTCTTTCTGATGAAGTTTTTACCAGGTACTCCCCTAAGTGCTGCAGATAAATTATCAGATGAACAGCAAGCAGTCGTGTTAGAAAAATACGGATTGAATGATCCAGTTCCAGTGCAGTATTTCAACTATATGGTCAACTTAGCTCAAGGTGACTTGGGTATTTCCTTCCAGTTTGATAACCGTGAAGTAACGAATATCATTATGGAGCGTATCGGTCCTTCCATGCAGCTTGGTTTCCAAGCAATGGTTATTGGGACAATTATCGGTATGTTGTTAGGGTTAGTGTCTGCCATTTATCATAATGGCATCATGGATTATACATCGACGTTCCTAGCTGTATTAGGGCAGTCGGTTCCATCGTTTGTATTTGCTGGTGTGCTACAATTTTACATTGGCGTTAAATTTGGCTGGTTGCCAGTTGCCCTGTGGGAAGGCTGGGAATATACCATACTACCAACCGTTTCGTTGGCCATCTTCCCAATTGCAATTGCTGCCCGTTTTATGAGAACAGAAATGCTTGAGGTTATGGGATCTGATTATATTGTGACAGCCCGTGCCAAGGGTGTGAATAAAGTCGGTGTTGTATTTAAGCACGGTTTAAGAAACGCTTTAATTCCATTGATTACAGTGTTGGGACCGCTAGCTATAGGGTTGATGACCGGTACACTTGTTATTGAGAATATCTTTGCCGTACCTGGAATTGGTGAGCAGTTCGTTAAGGCGATCAATATGAATGATTACCCAATCATTATGGGAACAACCCTTTTAATTGCTTTCCTATTTATTTTCATCATCCTGGTCATCGACTTGCTTTATGGAGTCATTGACCCTAGAATTCGACTGGCGGAAGGAGAGTAATCTAAGATATGGATAACCATAAACCATCGAAAGATTTATTTGTGCCCGTAGAAACAAAAGAGACAGAAATAGATAAAATTTCTCGGCCGAGCCTATCTTTTTGGCAGGATTCCTTCATCCGTCTACGTAAGAACGTAGGAGCGATGATTGGCCTGGCTGTGTTGATTGTTTTGACATTAATGGCTGCTTTTGGTCCATATATGAATGATTATGGACAGTATGAACAAGACCTTTCTCGTGCAAAAATGCCACCTAAAGTGGAAGGCCTTGGTTGGCTTGGAATGGATGGGACACTTTCTGATGTCCAATCCGCCGGCACATTGGAAGATGCAGAAAAGAAAGCTTTAATGCGTTTTAACAATCAGGAAGAGTTTATCACGACAGAAGTATTAAACGATGGCTCCAATGGTGAGGCGGCAGAAGTTAGAGCCACTTATGACGTCTATGGTGCGAAAGATATGGACGAAAACTTCTGGTTTGGTACAGACGGTCTGGGCCGTGATCAATGGACACGTACATGGATGGGAACGCGTGTATCTCTATACATCGCATTCCTAGCTGCAGTTATTGATATGTTTATTGGTGTAGCTTATGGCGGAATCTCTGCCTACTATGGCGGCCGTGTCGATAACTACATGCAGCGTTTCATTGAAATACTTGTCGGTATTCCGAACCTTGTTCTCGTAATCCTGATGATTCTGATTCTTGAACCGGGGATCTTATCCATTACCATTGCACTAGCAATAGCTGGGTGGATAGGGATGGCCAGGATCGTACGAGGGCAAATCTTAAAGCTGAAAAACCAGGAATTCGTACTGGCCTCCCGCACTTTAGGTGCGAAGGATAGCCGTATCCTGCAAAGACATTTGATTCCAAACACATTAGGATTGATTATCATCAATACGATGTTCTCAATTCCTTCAGCGATATTCTTTGAAGCATTTTTAAGCTTTATCGGACTTGGTCTTCCAACACCGATGGCTTCTCTAGGAACACTAATCAATGCCGGATTCCAATCCTTGCAGATTTATCCGCACATTCTATTGTTCCCGGCAATTATAATTTCCCTTATCATGATTGCCTTTAACGTCTTAGCTGATGGTCTTCGTGATGCATTCGATCCGAAGATGCGCGAATAGGAGGTAGGTGTACAAAATGGAAAAACTACTAGATGTTAAAAACCTGCACGTCTCCTTTGACACCTACAGTGGTGAAGTCAAAGCAGTACGTGGCGTAAATTTTGATGTGAAAAAAGGTGAAACTTTAGCGATTGTAGGAGAGTCTGGTTCCGGTAAATCCGTTACAACTAAAGCTCTCATGCACTTGATTCCAAAACCGCCGGGTCGTATCAAAGAAGGAGAAATCATTTTTGAAGGCCGTGACCTTGCAAAAATGACTGAAAAACAAATGCAGAAGATTCGTGGTAAAGAAATGTCGATGATCTTCCAGGATCCTATGACTTCTTTGAACCCGACGATGAAAGTTGGAAATCAGATCATGGAAGGTCTGATTAAACACCAGAAAATGAGTAAGCCGCAGGCACGTAAACGTGTCATGGAATTACTCGAACTTGTGGGTATCCCAGATGCCGAAAATCGTATGAAACAATACCCTCACCAATTCTCTGGTGGGATGAGACAACGTGTGGTTGTTGCCATTGCATTGGCGTGTAACCCGAAACTTTTGATTGCCGATGAGCCTACAACTGCCTTGGATGTAACCATTCAAGCTCAAATTCTGGAGCTGATGAAGGATATTCAAAAGAAAACAGATTCAGCAACCATTTTCATCACTCACGACCTTGGTGTTGTAGCAAACGTAGCCGATCGAGTAGCGGTTATGTATGCTGGTAAAATTGTCGAAATTGGGACAGTAGATGATATTTTCTACAATCCTCAACACCCGTACACATGGGGGCTTTTAGGTTCTATGCCTTCTCTTGATAGTGAAGATGAAGAGCTCTTCGCTATTCCTGGTACGCCGCCAGATTTACTGGATCCACCAAAAGGAGACGCTTTTGCTGCGCGTAACCAATATGCGATGAAGATCGACTTTGAACAAGAACCACCAATGTTCAAGGTTAGTGATTCACATTACGCAGCTACTTGGTTGCTTCATGAGCATGCACCGAAGATTGAACCACCAGCAGCGGTGAAAAAGCGTATGGAAGGTATGGCGAATTCATCCAGCAGTTCGGAAGGTGAACGAGTATGAGTCAAGAAAAACTAGTCGAAATCAAAAATCTAAAACAACATTTCAAAACAGGCCGGCATAGTGTAGTAAAAGCTGTGGACGGTTTGAACTTCAGCATCTACAAAGGAGAAACATTCGGTCTGGTTGGCGAATCTGGTTGTGGTAAATCTACAACCGGACGAACCATCATTCGTTTGTACGATGCAACAGATGGAGAAGTTATTTTTGATGGGGAAAACGTACATGGGAAAAAGTCTCGTGAAGACCTGAAAAGATTTAACCGTGAAATGCAAATGATTTTCCAGGATCCTTATGCCTCATTGAACCCTCGTATGAAGGTTGAAGATATTATTGCAGAAGGAATGGACATCCATGGGCTAGCGAAAGATTCAAAAGCCCGTAAAGCAAAAGTCCACGAGTTGTTGGAAACGGTCGGATTGAATAAAGAGCACGCCAACCGTTACCCGCACGAATTCAGTGGCGGTCAGCGTCAACGTATCGGTATCGCCCGTGCCCTCGCAGTAGATCCAAGCTTCATCATCGCTGATGAGCCGATATCTGCCCTTGATGTTTCCATTCAGGCACAAGTGGTTAACCTTTTGAAAAAGCTTCAAGACGAAAAAGGCTTAACTTATTTGTTCATCGCCCACGATTTGTCGATGGTCAAATATATCAGTGATCGAATTGGCGTTATGTATTTTGGTAAAATGGTTGAGCTTGCGGATGCAGATGAATTGTATAAGCACCCGATTCATCCCTATACACAGTCTCTACTATCTGCCATTCCATTACCCGATCCGGATTACGAACGTTCTCGTGAGCGTTTCACTTATGATCCTACGAAACATGATTCAAGTGAAGAACCAGAGTTCCGGGAAGTACGTCCTGGTCACTATGTTCTTTGTACTACAAAAGAATTCGAGCAGTACCAACGTGAGCACGGTACGGGAGAATAAAATGATGAAAAGACTCTGTCGAAGTGACAGAGTCTTTTTTTATCTATGTTTAGGAAATTGGTTGTGCAATAGGGAAAAATTATGAAAAAATGTCAGGCAGCTCTGTTATAAATGCTCATCCTCTTTTATAATAAAGATTAGAAGAAATTAGGATAGGAGTAGGATGCACATGGGGAAAAGACAACTATGGATGATTATTTTCACGGGGATTCTCTTTTTCGGAATGATGGGGTCATTACATAACGTTAAGGCCGAAGGTGGAGAAGGAGCGAAAGAGGTCGCGATGCTTACGAAAAAACAATCGGGTTTGAAGGAATTAGCCGTTCCTAGTCCAGCAGCACGGTTTACATATAACTCTGGACTGACCTTCGAATACCCAGATGCCGTCAGAGGTATTTTTGTAACGGGACCTTCTGCGGGTGGAGCGAAGATGGCAGAGCTTACGAAGCTGGTTGAAGATACAGAACTGAACGCCATGGTCATTGATATAAAGGAGGATAAGGGGAACATCACGTTCGAGCCTGAAGAAGGTTCTCCTTATGCGGACGTTGCTGAAGGGTTTATAGATGATCCTCGTGCGATGTTAGAAGAACTAGAAGAAAAGGGAATCTATCCAATTGCTCGAGTGGTTGTATTTAAGGACAGCTTACTAGCGGAAAAGCGTCCAGACTTATCTTTCACAAAAAACGGTCAAGTTTGGAAAAATGGAAAAGGTGAATCATTCGTCAATCCATTTATGGAAGAAGTATGGGAATATAATGTAGAGCTTGCCAAAATAGCAGCAGAAATGGGATTTGAGGAAATTCAGTACGATTATGTTCGCTTCCCAGAGGGCTTTGGAAGCCGTGATGGTGTATTGGAATACGGCCAAGGGAAATATGGAGATATGGACATAGACAACGTACAAAAACGTGTACAGGCTGTTACGGACTTTGTAGAATATGCCAGTAAAGAGTTGGAGTATTATGGGGTTGATGTATCTGTGGATATCTTTGGTTATGCAGCGACTATTACAGAAGCACCGAATATCGGGCAGAATTTCTCAAAAATCTCATCCAACGTTGACGTCATCTCTTCTATGATTTATCCAAGCCACTGGGGACCGTATTTTGGAATCTCCAAACCAGATACCGAACCTTACCGTCTAATAAGTGAATACGCTAAAGTAGAGAACGAGGTATTGGAAACATTGGAGAATTCACCAACTTCCCGTCCTTGGCTTCAGGATTTCGAAGCTCCGTGGCTGTACTCTGGACCTACGAAACAATACGGGAAAGCCGAGGTGGAAGCTCAAATCCGTGCTTTAAACGAGAACGGGATCAACGAATTCCTCCTATGGAATGCTGGAAACAACTACACGAAAGGCGTAGACTATACACCCTTAGATTAGTAAAAAGATTCCACACTTTTTCCTTTATTGAAGATAATGGCAGTCTTGTGGAAGACTCAGTTTCGAGACTTTGGTTGAGTGGATGGGGGCTACGGAGAATAGCTCGCTTTCCGCGGGAGCGCGGTGTGCCTCCTCGGACTGCGTCCTGTGGGGTCTCACCCTGCACTTTTTTCCCGCAGGAGTCTCACCATTCCCCTCCGCCCCTTTACCAAGGAAGATTCTCGAAACCTCTACTGGAAAAATCAGTTTATATGATTGTGGGAAGTGGATGATATTTACTCTCGTCAGCGGGAATTTAGAGCGAAAATTGTTCATACAGAGCTCTTTGTGCTTGCTTGGGAGGGGATAATGGGAGCCCTCCTTCTTGGTACAGGGGTTCGTTTCTCACCTATATCGAATGGGGTGGTTGGGAAGCTGCGAGACTCCCGTGGGAGGAAGCTCGCCACTCCCCCACAGGAAAGCGAGTAGCTTCCCAGCCACCCCTGACGCTCAACCTCGGCAACGAAACCCAAAAGCATCTCGAAATCGAGTCTTCAAGTATAGGGAGCTTATCTGAAACTTTTAAAGGTAAAAAAGGATGAAGGATGTTTCTTAGAGGACATTTTAGGAAATGGATAAATAAAGCATACCTTAAAGGATTCTTCCACATTCTATACACAGCTGACACTACAAATGCAAAAGTAAGTGTATAGAATAGCATTTAACAACTGAATGATTATTCGGTATAATAGAGAATGACTAATCATAAGGGAGTAGATCAATGAATTGGTATGAGAAGTTGAACGAGTATTTCCCAGTAGAGGAAATGAAATCGAAAGAACACATGGAAGCATTATTGAAAGAAAAAAGTAATGTGTACTACAAAGATGAGGGAGAAAACCACGTCCTTATGTACGCGGAATTTGATTCTTTTCTTTTTATCGACTATGTATACGTTTCCACTGCTTCGCGTGGTCAAGGTCTTGGTCATAAACTCATCGAAAAAATGAAGGCGAAAGGGAAGCCGATCATCCTTGAAGTGGAACCTGTCGACTATGAGGACTCGGATACCGAAGCAAGGCTCCGTTTTTATCAACGTGAAGGATTCAAGCATGCAAAATCTATCGGATACACAAGACGTTCTGTGGTTACAGACGAACTTAATCAGATGGAAATCCTTTACTGGTCTCCAGAAGATGCCTCTGAAGAGCAAATCTACAAACAAATGAAAGAGATGTACACAGAAATTCATACGTATAAGGATAAAGAATTTTACGGGAAGTCCTACCAGCCTGTTGATGAAGTTCTGACTCATGATGAAGATCGTGATACAGAAAACATCTTAAAAGAACTGGATAAAACCAAAAACTGATCATGTATGCCCACCGTTAATTATGGTGGGTATTTTCAATGGAACGCTAGTAGTTGAAAATAGAATGTTTTTAATCTTTCTCTTAGAAAGATGTTTAACCCTACATATAACGTGGTATAAGTACATGGAAACGATTTAAAATTGCTTTTTGTAACATATGTTCGTGTTTTTATAGATGAAACTTGACAGGTGTGTTATAGTAGAATCATGGTTAGATTATATTGATTACAATTAAAAAGCAATTAAAGTTCTACCATAAAATATTGAGGAGTGAAGTTTCTGTATGGTTACACTTTATACCTCACCAAGTTGTACATCATGTCGAAAAGCTAAAGCATGGTTGGAAGAGCACGATATTCCTTACACTGAACGAAACATCTTTTCTGAGCCGCTTACGTTGGATGAGATCAAGGAAATCCTACGTATGACGGAGGATGGAACGGAAGAAATCATCTCTACACGCTCAAAGGTATTTCAAAAGTTGAAGGTGGATTTCGATCAGCTGCCGATGCAAGATCTCTTTGACTTGATTCAGGAGAACCCTGGATTGTTACGTCGTCCAATCATCTTGGATGATAAACGACTGCAGGTAGGTTATAACGAAGATGAAATTCGCCGTTTCTTACCTAGAAGTGTTCGCACATTCCAATTGAAAGAAGCTCAACGCTTAGTCAATTAATAAATAAAAAAGCTGTGATGGTGAACATACCATCGCAGCTTTTTTAATTCCCTTATTCTGACATAGAAAATGGGTGCTTTTTTCGTTAGACTGCCGTGCCTTTTCTTTTGTTGGATAAATACCCTAGAGTAACGACTGCAATAACCATAACCACGGCAAACCACTGATGGATAAATGGATAATTCTCCATATACTGGAGGATGTAGCGGTCTTCCATGACCATCTCGGCAGCTGTATAGGTCAGAATCCCAGCTCCGAAATAAATGAGGAGTGGAAACTTGTCCATGAGCACGAGGATGATTCGACTTCCCCAGACAATAATAGGGACAGATACGAGAAGCCCGATCATGACGAGAATGATGTTGTTGTGAGAGGCACCAGCGATGGCAAGTACATTATCAAAACCCATCACGATATCTGCAAACACAATTGTTTTAACAGCAGCAGCAAGGCTGTCTCCTGCTTTAATGTGATCGGTCTCTTCTGTATCAGTTAGCAGTTTCATGGCAATATAAAAGAGAAGCACCCCACCGATTAATTGAAGGTAAGGGATTTGGAGAAGATAAAGAGCAACCATAGTCAAAAGGACTCTGGCAGCGATGGCTAAGCCTGTCCCTAGAAAAATCGCTTTGTTTCTTTGATCAGGGGGTAAATTACGGCTGGCAAGTGCGATGACTACAGCATTATCACCGCCGAGAATGATGTCAATACTGATAATGATAAGTAATGGTTCAAGCAAGTCCCAGTTCATTGAAAAATCCTCCTGCTATGTAGTGACAAACCTAAGGGAATAAGCTAAAATGAAAAGTCAATCAACCGAATGAGGGTCTATTTCCATGTTTATTCATGGCACAAATGGTTATATGCTGAAATCGAGCATTTTGTTTTCCAAACAGCCTTTGCTGTCATACAATAGAAGTACATCAACCCTTATCTCTACACATCTTTACGGTTGAAGCTTTGGCCTAACGGGTAAGGTTTTATAAGCGACGCAAGGGTGAGTGTTCCCTTCCCCCTTAAAACATGACAAGAAGGGAGAGAAACGTATGGAAATCGAACGCATTAATGAAAATACCGTTAAATTTTACGTAACATATCAAGATGTAGAACAAAGAGGTTTTGACAGAGAAGAAATCTGGTATAACCGAGAACGCAGTGAACAGCTTTTTTGGGAAATGATGGATGAAGTGAACGATCAGGAAAACTTCCAAGCTGATGGGCCATTGTGGATTCAGGTTCAGGCGATGGACAAAGGACTAGAAGTGATCGTTACTAAGGCACAAGTTTCCCAGGATGGCCAAAAGCTCGAACTTCCGAATGAGGACGGTAAGGCAATTGATGTTCCAGTGGATGAAAAACTGGAATCACTGCTTGATGATAAATTCCATTCTTCCGAAGACTATGATCAAAGGAATGAGTACGATGAGGATCAGGAGGAGTCAGATGAACCTCTGACGTTCACTCTCAAGTTCAACGATTTTGAAGATGTGATCCAACTGAGCCATTACGTATTACCGGCTGAATCCATGGAGCAGCGCTTATTCCATTATGAAGATCGTTACTATTTATATATTCAATTTAATGATGAGAATATGAGTGATGATGACCAAGAAAATGTGTTGAGTCAACTTATGGAATACGGACATGAGTCATCCCTTACGGTTCACAGGTTAGAGGAGTATGGAAAAACGATTTTTAACGAGCAGGCATTGGAATCAGTAAAAGAATATTTCCCTGTCGATTAATTCGATGAGCACACAACTCCGTGTGCTTATTTTTTTGTCTTAAATGGTATCTTTTCACCCTAAGAGAGCATTTTTCTACTAAAAGGCCTAGATTCGAGATGTCAAGTTTTATTATTTTTTACATATTCCAAGTGGGCGTGAGAAGCAGGATTATTGAAGTTTTATGTCGAATAAAGGGGGTAGGAGGTGAATAAACAGGTGTTGTATGCTTTGGATACAAATGGAGAATTACAATCTTTGTACCAACTGACACAAGTGGAAATAGAATACGCAAGGAAAACCCCTTATTTTTGTCCTGTCTGTCATGAAATATTGAGGATACGATCAGGAACACGTACAGTCCCTCACTTTTCACATCTACCTAAAAGCAATTGTACGGAGATAAAAGGAGGGGAGACTGTCGAACATGATCGAGGGAAATGGCGGTTATTTACATGGTTGAAAAATCAAGGGTATGACGTTCACCTGGAGCAATACTTGCCAGAGATTAGACAACGACCAGATTTATACTTAATCGCTAATAAAAAGGAAATTGCGATTGAGTATCAGTGTGCGACTGTTTCAAAGCGCGAAATTAATAAACGAACACTCTCCTACCTTCATGCGGGGATCTTTCCTCTTTGGATTCTCGGTGCAAAGCACCTTCATTCCTCGAACTCCCATCATTATTCTCTTAGTGACTTTACCCGCTCCTTTCTTTATTATTTCCATGATAATTATCACTTATATTTCTTTCATGCTTCAAAAAACATCATTTGTGTTCTTTCCAATGCAAGATCCACAGGTGGACGCCGGGTTTTTGCAAACACATTTTCTTCAACTATAACGAACCTGAGTTTTGCACAGTTATTTTCCTCAGTATCCGTCAGCCACGGTGATGATCATTTCTTAAAAGACCTGGAGAGGTTATGGTATAAAAATCGCACGGTGTATCAGAGTCAAGTAAGTTCTGATGAACGGCAATATCGTCAGTATCTTTACTTAAGGGGTTATCACTTCTCGCTGATCCCGAGCATTTGTTATTTACCTGTTCCTGGGCAGGTTCAAGCCGGAGGGAAGCCGTATATATGGCAAACCCGCCTTTTCCTCGATCATTTCTTCCACCTGCCCATAGGAGCCCTCGTCGACTTTCCCTTCTTGAAGACCCCTTCGACTTTAAACGGATATGTCCCTCATTTAAGCCAACAATATCTAGACTTACTTACTCAATTAAATATCATAGAAAAAACAGGGAAGAATAATTATATCAAGAAGAAACAGGTCTCCTTCCATAAACGAGTGGAGGATGCATTGGAAGATGACCGCAGGACGTTGGAACAGTTGAAAAATTTACAAAGAATTAAGATTTAAGAAGGGATTTGCACCTTAATCGAGAAATTTTTAGGGTGACGAATTATTTTGAAGGAGGATGTTGGATGTCGTCTGCGAAAGAGCTACCCAAAAGAGAAGAAATACCTGTTGAGAAAACTTGGGACCTAGAAGCCATGTTTGCAACAGATGAAGAATGGTATAAAGAATTAGAAGAAGCAAAAGAGCTGCTTCCTGAATTAGAAAAGTACCAGGGGAAACTGGGGGAATCAGCAGAACAGCTTTATGAGCTTCTTTCCTTTCAAGATAAAATTTCCAATAAAATAGGCTTGTTGTACACTTATGCCCATATGAGAAATGACCAGGATACAACGAATGCACATTATCAGGAGATGAATGCAAAGGCTGAGAACTTATACACGAAGATTGCATCTGCTATGAGTTTCATCGTTCCGGAGATTCTTGCTCTTCCTGAAGGGAAAGTGAAAAACTTTATTGAATCTTATGAGCCTCTAGAGCTATATGAACACACACTCGATGAGATTACACGCCAACGTGCTCATGTACTGAGTGAAAAGGAAGAGAAATTGTTGGCTGGATTCTCAGAGATTGGTGCCAACCCTTCACAAACTTTTGGCGCTTTAAATAATGCGGATCTCACTTTTCCTACCATTAAAAACGAAAAAGGCGAAGAGGTTGATCTAACCCACGGGCGCTATATCAATTTTTTGAAGTCAGATGATCGTGAAGTGCGGAAATCTGCATTTGATGCCATGTACGATACGTTTGGATCGTTCAAGAACACATTTGCATCAACACTCGGTGGACATGTGAAGAAGAACAACTTCAACGCGTCTGTAAGGAAGTATGACCGGGCACGACAGGCGAAACTAGACAGCAATAATATCCCGGAGTCGGTTTATGATAACCTGTTGGAAGCAGTAAACGAAAGACTACCTCTCTTACATCGCTATGCAGAGCTTCGTAAAGAAGTGCTGGACCTTGATGAGGTTCACATGTATGACATGTATACACCACTTGTGAAAGATGCAGAGATGGAAATTCCTTACGAAGAAGCTAAGGAATTGGTCACCAAAGGCCTGGAGCCGCTGGGTGAAGAATACGTCAATATAGTAAAAGAAGGGTTTGAAAATCGCTGGATTGACGTTGAGGAGAATAAAGGGAAACGAAGCGGGGCTTATTCATCAGGTCATTATGGAACAAACCCATATATCCTTATGAACTGGCAGGATAATGTAAACAATTTATTCACCTTAGCCCATGAACTCGGGCATTCTCTTCATAGCTATTACACACATAAAAATCAGCCGTACCGTTATGGCAATTACTCTATTTTCGTGGCAGAGGTGGCTTCCACTTGTAATGAAGCGCTTCTAAATGACTACATGATTAAGAAAACAAACAGTGAAAAAGAGAAGCTTTATTTGTTGAACAACTTTTTGGAAGGATTCCGTGGGACGGTTTTCCGCCAGACGATGTTTGCTGAATTTGAACATGAGATTCATATGCAGGCACAGAATGGCGAAGCTTTGACGGCTGAAAAACTGACGGAAATTTATTATGATCTCAACAAGAAATACTTCGGAGATAACATTGTGATTGATGAAAAAATTGGTCTTGAATGGGCGCGTATCCCGCATTTCTATATGGGGTACTATGTCTATCAGTACTCTACCGGCTATGCAGCTGCACAGGCATTAGCTGGACAGATCCTTGAAGAAGGAGAACCAGCGGTTGAACGCTACAAGAACTTCTTGAAGGCGGGTAGCAGCGACTATCCGATTGAGGTGCTAAAGCAGGCCGGTGTCGATATGACATCGAAAGATCCAATCTTATCTGCGTTGGATGTTTTTGAAGAAAAATTAAACGAAATGGAACAGCTTCTGAAGAAATAACACAATGAAACCCACAGAACAAATGGTTCTGTGGGTTTCATTATTTAAAACCGCGGAATGTTTTTTTGTGGGATGGTATGGATACGACTAAGTATATCGCAATGAACAATAAAGGGGAACTAATGTAAATAGGGTATAAGTTCATGAGCGCGAACAAGTGGAAAGCAGCAAGGAATAAAATACTGATGACGAAGAGAAGAACTACCCAAATTTTCATTTTCATCTCCACACACACCTCCATGGTTCATTTTATGGAGGGGAATGGGTGCACATGACTTTGCCATTGAAAAAACTCCCGTTTCCGGGAGTTTGATCAACTTTCAATATACTGCCAGAAAGCTCCATGTTTAACGGGGATTTCACGGACTTTTTGCTTGAGTACCAGCTTTTTCATTTCTCGCTTGGCTTCTTGTTCCGTCCAGTCATATACGACGGCAATCTCTTTGTTGGCGACGAAGCGATAGTGTTGCAAGAAATCCTCCAAAGCTGGTTTGATTCCTAGCTTTGGATCTTTTTGCAGCATTTCTTTCAACACTTTCACATAAACGTCGTAAGTGTATAAACCTGTGATTTTTAAGCCGGCATCTTCTTCTGATTCGTTGAAAACGACAATGGTGGGAGTGGAATCCACGTCCATCTCATGAGCTAGTTTTAAGTCACACTGTAAGGCCCTTCTTGCGGCGTCTCCGTGGAGATCTTTTTTGAATTCAGATACATCAAGACGGGATTTTTCGGCGCACTCAATTAAAACTGATTCATCTGAAATGTTCTGTTTTTCCAAGAAAACATACTCCTGTACTTTCCGTAAGAAACGCATACCAGCTTTTTTTCCCTGCAATTCAGCGGCTTTTACTGCAAGAGCTGTGGCTAACGGGGAGGATACAGGGTTTTCAAGCCATACATCTCCGTCACAGCACATGCCTGTACGTGAACCGGTTTTGTCCCACGCCTCTTTCAAATTTTCAGGCTTTTTTATTTTATTTTGGTGTAACGAAGCAAGCTTCCCGCTGATGATCGGACGGAGAGTAAAGAAGCGTCCGTATTCGATCGTGAGCTTTTTGAGGAAGGGTTCCAGTGACCAGCATTCAGGGCATAGGGGATCAATGAAAACATAGATCTCAATCGGTCGTTTCAGTAAATCGAAAAAACCGCTTGCTGTTCCTGCTTTTTCGCTGTCACTGTTTAAACTTTTCCAACTCACATCGATTCTCCTTTCTCATCTTCTGGTGAATTCATCATATGGTTTGCGGTCATCGTTAGCCTCTCAAACATGAAAGAACGATGAGGTTCTTGAATATCAACCTCATTCATGGCACCGGACATACAGGATAACCATGCATCTCTTCTTGTCGGGGTAATTTTGAAAGGCAGGTGTCTTGCCCGTAACATCGGATGGCCATGCTCCTCAACATAGAGTGGTGGCCCCCCGAAAAACTGTGTTAAGAATTGTTTTTGTTTTCGTATGGTCTCAGTGAGATCGTCCGGAAAGATTGGAGTTAAATCCGGATGCTCACTAACACGTTTATAAAACGCTTCGACAAGCTCATCAATTTTATCTTTGCCAATTTCCTCAAAAAACGTTTCTCGTTGTTGCATAGCATCCCTTCCTGTCTGTTCATCATTTTAGCAATGAGGGCTAGAGAACAGCAACTATTCTGATTGCAGTCGCCTTCTATCGTAGAAACGCTTGATCTTATTATCTGTTTCACGCTTTGGAATATTGCATGCGTGCAGAATTTCTTCAATCACCTTTTTCCCGGTCTCTTTAGAACGGGCCTCTACTTCCAACTCATAATCTTCCTTGTCATAATAAAGGCTGTGGTCAAGGACGACGGTGGCCTCCTTGTATTCAACCTCTTTCCGTCTCGTTGTAAGAGAACCGAGGTAGTAGAGATTTTCCAAGGGAATACCCAGACCATTCAGTTGTTTAGACACGTGAGGTTTGTCTGTCATTTTGTCTTGAATCCAAAGGTTAGCTTCTTCTTCTGTGAGCGAATCATGAGTTTCAAGCAGACCTTCTGCATGAGGCTGCTTCAGAGTCAATGTCCATTGCCCATTTTTTTGACGAATTCTCAATGCAGCTCCCTGCTGCTTAAGATTTAGTTCTTCTGTTTCAAAATAATAATTGGTTTGCTCCATGAGTTCAACTGATTTGAATGGTAAAAAATGATAAACTTTTTCATACTCATCTTCTGTTAATAAGTTTTTAAACTCGATTTCAATTTCCTGTGCCATGGTTAAGACCTCCTGATCGTAGTATAATGTCAGGCGCTCTGCTTATTCTGCAGGCTAACTTTATGATACAATGAATGATGAACAAAACGCACATATTTACTATGAAGATTGGATACATAAAGGTGGTTGCTTGATGAATTGGGATATATTTATAGCACCTTATGCACAAGTAGTGGAAGAATTAAAAATTAAATTAAAAGGCATGCGCCGGCAGTTTGAATATGAGGAGGAACAATCTCCTATTGAATTTGTAACCGGACGCGTCAAGCCGAAATCAAGTATTATTGAAAAGGCTAGACGGAAAGCGATCAATCCTGAAAATATCGAAGAAGAATTACAGGATATAGCTGGTGTGAGAGTAGTCTGTCAATTCGTTGATGACATTTATGCGGTTGTTAACATGCTTCGGAACCGCCATGATTTTGAAATTGTAGAAGAGAAAGATTACGTTTCAAGGAAAAAGGATAGTGGGTATAGATCCTTTCACGTCATTATTCGTTATCCTGTGGAAACCATTCATGGAGAGAAAAAAGTGTTGGCGGAAATCCAAATCCGTACTCTTGCCATGAACTTTTGGGCGACCAATGAACACTCATTAAATTATAAGTATTCGGGGAAAATACCAGCAGAAATTAAATCACGTCTCAAACGTGCCGGTGAGGCTGCCTTTCAGTTGGATGAAGAGATGTCCAAAATAAAAAGCGAGATTCAAGAAGCTCAACGCGCGTTCTTAAGAAAAGAAGAACAAAAGAAAAACCCTAGAAAAACTTAAAGGAGTGGGTGGACCGATGAAGTTCTCGATCCTTTCAAAAGGTGATCAGAAATCGAACGAAATCCGTTCGAAAATTAAAAACTACTTGACGGAGTTTAAGTTGGAATACGATGAAGATGAACCCGATCTTGCCATTTCTGTCGGTGGGGATGGTACATTGTTGGAAGCTTTCCACACCTATGTTCACCGATTGGATAAAACAGCTTTCATTGGAATACATACCGGCCATCTCGGTTTTTATGCGGATTGGATGCCGGAAGAATTAGAAAAGCTGATCATAGAAATTGCGAAGACTCCATTTCAGGTGGTCGAGTACCCGCTCCTTGAAGTTACCATTCGCCCGAAAAGCGGGGGAGAAGAAGACCGTTACCTTGCACTGAATGAGTGTACGATCAAGACATCAGAAGGTTCGGTTGTTATGGACATTGAAATCAAAGGCGACCATTTTGAGACGTTCCGTGGTGACGGACTCTGCGTATCTACACCATCCGGGAGTACGGCTTATAATAAAGCGCTGGGAGGAGCTATTTTGCACCCTTCCCTTGAAGCCTTCCAAATTGCTGAAATGGCTTCCATCAATAACCGTGTGTTCCGTACGATTGGGTCCCCGTTGATTTTACCTAGTCATCATACATGCATGTTCAAGCCAAAGCACGACCGCAGTTTTCTTTTCACAATTGATCACATCACTCGTACCTATAAAGACGTAAAATCCATTCAATGCCGCGTGGCCGAAGAAAAAGTACGGTTTGCACGGTTCCGTCCATTCCCTTTCTGGAAACGTGTCCACGACTCCTTTGTAGCTGATGACTACTCAGAGTGATGTGAAAAAGAGTTGGCGGGTGACAGATGCTTACACGGGTTCTTCCATTCGTGATTTTTTGTTGCAAGCAGGTGAGTTTTCCCGTCAGTTGATAAAGAAGGTCCGTATGGAAGGTGCGGTATTGGTCAATGGATCTTATCAGGAGGAAATGTGGCGTCCATTAGAGACCGGGGATGAAGTCGTCGTCGTTTTTCCTAAAGAAGAAAGAGGGGCGATTTTTCCTCAACAGGGAACATTACCGATTATATTTGAGGATGAAGATGTTATGGTCCTTAACAAGCCCGCAGGAATCCCTGTAGTCCCCCCTTTTGACCAAAAAGAGCCTTCAATCGCAAGTTACTTGCTGTTCGAATATGAAAAAAGAGGGTATCCCTGCACGGCACATATTGTCACGAGGCTGGACAGAGATACTTCTGGATTGATGTTAATTTCTAAACACGCGTATAGTCATAGGCTGCTTTCCAATAAATTGGACTTGATATCACGACAGTATGTAGCCATTATTGAAGGGGAATTGAGGGAAAAGGAAGGTCTCATTGATGAGCCAATCGGTCGTGCAGAAGACTCCATCATTCGAAGAGTCGTAACACCGGAGGGTAAGCCTTCAAAAACTCAGTTCCAACTGATAAATCAGGAGAATGATTACTCCCGTGTCCGGTTTAAGCTTCTCACCGGTCGGACGCACCAAATTCGTGTCCATATGGCTCATAGAGGGTATCCTTTAGCCGGAGACACGTTATATGGCGGGAACAAAATGGGAGGTATAGATGGTCAAGCCTTGCATTGTGAACGGCTTCATTTCATCCATCCATGGACGAAGAAAAAGTTGACCTTTACATCAGAACCACCAAAACATTGGGAACAATTTGCTTGAGAAGCATTGTGATCAATTGACGGTCTATAAAAAAGCAGGAGCACTCGAGTGCTCCTGCTTTTTAATATCTGAACTTTTCTTCTACGAAAGGCATGCTCGATGGTACACTGACAATTTCTTCTTCGGGCAGGCGGAAAGCGGTCAGCTTGCCTCCGAACACACACCCTGTATCTATATTAACGGTTTTGTTAACAAAACGGGGTTCACGGACTGGGGTATGTCCATAAACGATCCAACGATTCCCTGTGTAATGCTGTGCCCAGTCTCGCCTGACAGGACGACCGTCCGGCAGCTTCTCACCTGTAATGTCTCCATAGAGAACGAACGTTTCGATTTTTTTACTTTTATGTCCGATATCTTCTTCACGGATTCCAGCATGAGCAACAACCGCATCCACATCTTTTAAAATCAAGTGCAGAGGAGATTGTTCATATAAGTGTATGAATTGATGTTTGATCTCCTTCTGTGCTTCTTTAGATAGGGAACGGTATTCCTCAGCGGTGGTCTCCAGTCCATGCTTTTCTTGGACTGGATTTCCTATGAAAAAGCGGTACAATTTGTTGCAATGATTTCCCGGGACATAATGGGCTCCCTTTTCAGTAACTAAACGATAGACGAAGGTTATGCAATCCATGGATGAGGGGCCACGGTCAGTAATATCTCCGACGAAGACTGGAGTTCGTCCGTCAGGGTGTTGCGGGAGACCATCGCTCCATTCGTAGCCGAGTTCATCGAATAAATGTTTTAACTCTTCAAAGCAGCCGTGGATGTCCCCGATTATGTCGTAGTTCATGGTCAGTCTCCTTTAGTCATTCAATAATTGTCTTATCCATAAGGGATTTGGCACTGTCCTATATATAGAAGATATTTTTCCCAAGCCTTTGAAATACTAAACATACGAGGAGTTTGTTCCCTAAGAATGATTTCTTCTGTTAAACTACATTTATGTGATGAATTTGGCTGTTTAGAAATTGAGTAACTTTCGTTGACAAACATCAGTATCGCCATTAAGATTAAACGGTCAAAAACGAAATAGACACTGGGGAGGGTTGCTTATGGAACACTTAGATGACCAGGAGCGCCAAGAGGTTTGGACCAATATTAAAGATGCCTTGTTCAATGATCATATCGACCAGTTCCGTGCAGAATTTCTCGAACTGCATCCATATGACCAGGCCCGGATCTTTGAAGATTTAGATGAAGAAATACGGATGCAGATATACACCTACCTCTCTCCGGAAGAGGTTGCAGATGTCATGGAGCACATCGATTATGATGAAATTGAACCCTTCTTTACTGAAATGGCCCCAGCTTTTGCTGCGCAAGTCTTCGCTGAAATGTCGACGGATGATGCCGTTGATATTTTAAACGAATTAGATAAAGATAAAGTGGCGAGTTTCTTGACGATCATGGATGATGATGCAGCTGACGAAATCAAAGACCTGCTTCATTATGAAGAGAAAACCGCCGGGTCAATAATGACAACAGAATTCGTTGTCGTTAAGGCCGGTATGACGATCAAGGAAGCGATGGTACATCTGAGAACAGAAGCCCCGGACGCCGAGACGATTTATTACACATATGTCATCAATGAAGATAAACGGCTCGTCGGTGTTATTTCGTTGAGGGATTTGATTATATCTGAAGAAGAATGGCTGATATCCGATGTTATGAATGAACGAGTGGTATCGGTCTCAGTCGGTGAAGATCAGGAAGAAGTGGCACGTATGGTGCGCGACTACGACTTTCTTGCCTTGCCGGTCGTTGATTTGCAGGACCATCTCCTAGGAATCATCACCGTCGATGACATTATGGACGTCATGGAAGAAGAAGCAAGTGATGATTATTCTAAACTTGCTGCCGTTTCTGACGTCGACAGTCCTGATGACAATGCTTTTGCATCAGCCAAAAAGCGTTTGCCTTGGCTTGTCATTTTACTTTTTTTAGGAAGCCTGACAGCCAGTCTGATCGGCCGTTTTGAGGACACCTTGGATCAAGTAGCTATCCTCGCTATTTTTATTCCGCTGATTGCCGGAATGGCGGGAAATACAGGAACGCAGGCACTAGCCGTTGCTGTCCGCGGTATCGCTACCGGGGAAATTGAAAAGCAAGGAAAATGGAAAATGATGATGAGAGAAGCAGGAACTGGTATTATTACTGGACTTTCCTGTGGTGTATTAATTACTCTCATTGTATATATATGGCATGAAAACTTTTTCTTAGGCGTATTAGTCGGATTGTCCATCTTTATGACCTTGGTTGTAGCAACATTGGCTGGCTCTCTCGTTCCCCTTCTTATGCATCGTTTAAAGATCGACCCTGCTGTTGCCTCAGGTCCATTCATTACAACAGTGAATGACTTGATCTCCATCCTGATTTACTTTGGATTGGCGACAGCTTTCATGAATTTATTGATTTAAGGAAGGAGGGCGAGTATGGAACATGGTGCATCAGTAACTTCTTTAGTTATTGTAATTATCGCAGCATTCATAACTCCCATCTTACTACACCGCTTTAAACTGAATGTCATTCCGGTTGTAGTAGCAGAAATCATCGTAGGATTAATCATCGGTCAAAGTGGATTTGACATCGTAGAGCAAGGAAGCTGGTTAGAGATCCTGTCCACATTAGGATTCATTTTCTTGATGTTTCTTAGTGGATTAGAAATTGATTTCTCTATTTTTGCCAGTAGAAAGAAGAAAGCTAAGCCGGAAAACCAAGGGACAGGGGCGCCAAATCCGGTGTGGGTGGCGACCACTGTTTTCATAGGCATCTTCGTCATTTCTCTGGCACTTTCTTATCTATTCGTGTTGGCAGGTTTTATTGACAATGCCTTCTTGATGACATTGATCATTTCTACCATTTCATTAGGTGTGGTCGTTCCGACATTGAAGGATGCACAAATGATGAAGACAACGATCGGTCAGACGATTCTCCTTATTGCAGTTATTGCTGACCTTGTGACAATGATTCTGCTTGCTGTTTTCGTATCCATTTATGGGGAGAGCGGTGGAAACACTTGGTTACTGCTCCTGCTTTTCGCAGCAGGTGTCCTTTTCTATTACATCGGCAAAAAGTTTCGTCATCAGTCGTTCGTGGAGACGATGGCCAAAGGGACCATTCAGATCGATACGCGTGCTGTGTTCACGCTCATCCTTCTTCTCGTCGCTTTATCTGAAACGGTAGGAGCAGAAAATATCCTAGGTGCTTTCTTAGCAGGTACACTCGTGTCCCTGCTGTCTCCTAACCCTGAGATGGTCAAGCGTTTGGACAGCTTCGGTTATGGATTCTTAATTCCTATCTTCTTCGTAATGGTTGGTGTGGAAATTGATATTTGGAGTCTATTTACTGATTCCCGTGTCCTCATATTGATTCCGTTGCTATTTATAGCCTTGCTCGTCTCGAAGATTGTTCCTGCTTTAATCTTGAGTAAGTGGTATGATAAGAAAACCGTTTTTGGCTCAGGTTTTATCCTTACTTCCACACTCTCTCTTGTGATTGCTGCGGCTGCCATTGGAAAGCGGGAAGGAATGATCGATGACCAAATGGAAGGCGCACTGATCCTAGTGGCTGTCCTGACATGTCTAGTGGCACCGATTGTCTTTAAAAAGGTTTATGGACGATTCGAAGACGAAGACCATAAAACGGTCGTATCCTTTATCGGATCCAACCGCATGACCTTACCGGTTGTACGAGAGCTGGATATTCATGCCTATGAAACGCATCTATACCATACAAAAATGGATAAAGTTGATGAACGGATCAGTCGTAATTGCTTTGATATTAAAGAGTTAGATGGTTATGATGTTGAGAAGATGAAGGAACTCGGAGTCTTCGAGGTAGACTTGTTAGTTGCTTCTACGGGTGACGAAGAACGAAATGCGGAGATTGCCCGCTTTGCGAAAGAGCAAGGAGTAGAGCGGATCATTGTCCGAGTAGAGTCTCCGGACTTATCTCAGGAAATGAAAGACCTCGATATCAATGTGTTCTCCGTATTCTTGTCTTCTAAAGCGCTCCTTAAAGCGATGATCGAAGCACCGAATGTTTTAGATATCTTAACCAAACAAGATAGTGCGCTTTATCAAATTAACATGAACAATTCAGTCTATAATGGCATTCACCTCCGCGAATTTCCATTTACCGGAGATGTCATTATGGTCAGAATCTTCCGTGGCAAAGATTCGATCGTGCCTCACGGGGATACAGAATTGAAGATGGGTGACCGCCTGATCGTCACAGGTTCTCATGAGTACGTGGAAGAACTGAAAATGGAACTGGAATATTGTGAATGGTGTTAACCCTCAACCGCTCCTTCTCATCACGAGAAGGAGCGGTTTTTCTATTTCCATTCTTCCACTATAGCTCCCTTTTCTTGAAGATTCATTTTCGAGACGATTGTGTTGTTCTTGGGGAACCCCTTTACAAAGTTAAATTGTCTTCCGCTACTTCGATTGTTACAAGCATAAAACGCTCTGTATCAAGCTTTCAGGATCCAAATACCTGGGATTAGAGTTCTGTACTTATAGTCCCATCAAACTGAATAGCTGATTATTCGTGAAGTGGTTTCGAGACACTGATATAGCAAAGGGGCGGAGGGGAATGGGGAGACTCCAGCGGGAAAAGAGTGCTAGGTGAGACCCCACAAGGCGTCAGCCTGAGGAGGCTCATCGCGCTCCCGCGGAAAGCGAGTCATTCCCCGTAGCCCCCATCCACTCAGAAAAAATCTCGAAATTAAGTCTTTCATAACCCTGCCATTATATTGAATAACATAATCATTTAATATCCTATTTTTGGATAGGTAATGGGCTTATGTGAGCGGAAATAGGGAAAGGATAAAGGGAAGTTTGTTTTTCAAAAGTTTATGGTTTAAAATAGGAGCAGGTACTAATAACAAATACTAATTTAGATTCTACTACCTCAAGGAGGGTGTTCAATATGAACTTTTCATTAGAAGGACGTACGTATGTCGTCATGGGAGTGGCGAACAAACGAAGCATTGCCTGGGGGATTGCCCGTTCGCTTCACTCGGCTGGAGCGCGTTTAATTTTCACAGTTGCATCGGAGCGGTTCAAGAAGTCGGTACAGGATCTTGCCGATACTCTAGAAGGTGGCGAGGAGTCACTTGTTTATGAATGTGACGTGACAGACGATGAAGCGATCATTCAGACATTTGAACAAATTGGAAAAGATGTAGGCACGATTCACGGCCTTGCGCACTGTATCGCATTTGCCAATCGTGAAGAATTGAAGGATGAATTCTTAAACACAAGTCGCGATGGTTTCCTTACTGCTCACAACATCAGCTCATATTCTCTAACAGCGGTCGCTCGTGCAGCCCAACCGTTGATGACAGATGGAGGAAGTATCGTAACCCTCACTTATCTTGGAGGGGAACAAGTTGTGAAGAATTATAACGTCATGGGTGTAGCGAAAGCGAGCCTTGATGCAAGTGTTAAATACTTAGCGAACGATCTTGGTAAACATAACATTCGAGTGAATGCTATCTCCGCTGGGCCAATCCGTACACTTTCCGCTAAGGGCGTCGGTGATTTTAATCAAATTCTTAAGGTGATTGAGGAACGTGCGCCATTGGGACGCCCTGTCACTCAAGAAGAAGTCGGTGACACCGGTTATTATCTAATGAGTGATCTATCTCGCGGCGTGACCGGAGAAGTGATTCATGTGGATTCCGGATTTAGTATTGTCGCTTACTAATCCAATCTTCAAGACGAAAACCCGTTTCTACCTTAGGTAGAAACGGGTTTTCGTCATTTATTAAACCAGGATTGAAGGTGTGTCCATACGGTTGCTTCCTTTTTGGAATGATTGAAGGTAACAAATCGCACCACTTCTGTTAATGGAATCACTTTTTTTCCATTAGTATCATGGATCAGTGCGGAGTGGTGATCATAGCTTCCTTGATAAGCCGATATCCATGTCATCAGTTCAGAAAATGTAGTACCCTTATCAATATTTAAAGGAAACATCTTGCTATTTCTTTGTTGTTTCAATTGTTCAGATATGGACCTTGGTAGCGGGGGAGGAGGATATCCAGGCTTTGCAAAATAATATCCCTGCATAAGGGAGATCCCCATTTGAATCAATTGAAGACACTCGCCCTCGGTTTCCACTCCTTCGGCAATTATTCCAGCCCCTAACTTCTTTCCAATATGCTGTAAAGCCTCTACCATGTATTGTTTTTCACGGAATTGATCGATATCGATGATCAAGGATCGATCGATTTTCATATAGTCCGGTTTTAATTCAGAAATCATCTGCAGTGAGGAATAACCGGCACCTACGTCATCTATGGCTACTTTAAATCCTTGTTCCCTATAATGTGTCAGCAGCTTTCGGAAGCTTTGAAAATCAGAAATGGCAGAGTGCTCGGTGATTTCAAAGACGATTTGGTCCGGGTTCAAGCTTGTATTTTTTAATACGGCATGGGTGAAACCTGGAGAGAAAGAATCGTCATGAATGACATTTGGAGTTAAATTCACCCACAATTGCTGTTCATTTTGCAAGTGGTCGGTGATTGAGTCGATGGCAAGCTCCCGTGTATGTTTTTCAAGTTGAAATAACCGGTTCGTCTGATCCGCGAATTGGAAGAGTTCCACAGGGCTTTTGAAATAAGTGGTCGGCGGAAATCTTGTCAGCGCCTCAAAACCGATGACGCTTTCTTTATGTATGTCGATGATGGGTTGATAATGCATAAAAAGCTTTTCCTCATTCATGTAAGAAGCGAGTACATCTTCTGTGGACTTGCGCTCTCGTTGTTGAGCAAGGCTCATGAAAACACTCCTAATCGGTGGTCTACACTTACCTTAACAACCGTAAGATAAAAGAATCACCGGGTTGTGTTAAATTTGTGTAAAATCATGAGAGATTTTGTCAGATGAGGACAAAAGTGAACATGGTCTGTGACTTAGGCATATACATAAAATGATGACCGAATGGAAAAGGAGAGATCTTGATGGCAGAAGAAAAGCGACTTGCTAAGCAGCCGATGCTTTATATTGTCCAGCCTAAGGGCTTGAAACCAGCAGAAGTCCCCATGCAAACAAGCTTTCGAAGTCAGCGTCCTTCTAAAGCAGAAGAGAAGACAGAACAGCCGCCGGCAGAAGCTCCATCGAATGAACGTGAAATACGGATGCGCAGACAAAACTCCCCTCACCGTCAAGAGCTGGCTAAATTGAACAAATCTGAAGAGCCTGAGGCGGGTGGAGACGAAAGGAATGAGGATGCTTCAGCTGTTAGTTCAGAAGAAAAGGTGGAAAAGGATGCACCACGAGATCGAAGACAACGATTCCATGACATGACGCTGGAGGAAAAAGTTTTATATTTCTTCAACCTTTCCCCTCACGTGCCTAAAATGAAATGTGAAGTAACGACAGAAGAGGAAAATTACCGGGGGTACATTACGGATTATGTAGATGGTGTCGTGCACATGAAAGTTTTTCAACGTCCGTTTCAGCGGGAGGTAGTATTTGAAGACATTAAAGATATTAGACTTCTAGGGTTTTAGTGAATTTTAAAAAAAACCGCGCATCTGTGCGCGGTTTTTTATGAATCTTAAAGAGTTGCTGCTGCCGGAAGACATGTTACGTGGCAGAAGCAGTTTAAGTCCACTGTGATACAGATGCCTGAAGCGCGAAGGTTTTTGCAGCTTTGGTCAGCTGGTGATTTTGGATCGAAGCCTTTGTGACGGCGTGATCCTTCAACCTCATCTTCGTCGTCATCATCATGACGGCGTTCAGCAAAAAGAAGTTCAAGGATGGCACAACCATCATCATCTACAGATTTAACTCTGAAGAAGAAGCTTCCCTTCACTTTGCAATCATCGCCGCTTCGTTTTGAACCGTAGCCTTTGAAAGGTGTGCATCCATCTTTACAGTAAAGGATGACAGGAACCGTGTCGAAGCCGGACCCTCCACCAGTGTCACCTAAAAGGTCTGCGATTGAACGCTCACAGCTTGTCGTGCAATCGTGCATGACATCATTCTGAGCATCGACGATATCTTTAAGGATATCAATCACACATGAACCTGAATCGAATCTTTTTCCACAGCTCATTTTCTAATTTCCCCTTTCCATACGCATTGACGTATTGTCTTTACTAGAATATGAAATGTGTCTGGGTCGGTGTGGGCATTTGTCTCTTTTCTCTTAATCCGGACTTTTTTTGTTGTTCATGGGCAGGAGACTATACCCAACTGGGGAAAAAACCATAGATTAAAAGTGAATTCGAATAAGGAGTGAATGGAATGTCTGATAAAAAGAAGGTCATCCACGTGAAGGACCTCGTTATTAAAGCGGACAATGTTGTCATTGAGCCACAACGCGATGACCGTCATGACCGTGACGACCGTGTCGATCCATTTTTCGGCGGCCCGAGACGACGTAGAGAAGAATCAAGTAACGAAAGCAGTTCTAGAAACCGCCGCCATGAGGATGAATCTTCCGATCGCCGTGGGGGATTTCGTTGGTTTTAAGAAAATAAAGAGTAAGCCACTACAATGATCGTAGTGGCTTTTTCTTCATGGGAGAGAGGTAGAATGATGTTAAGTGTGATGGAAATCCTATTGCTGGCCCTTGCTACTTTCCGTCTGACCCGTCTCATTGTTAGAGATTATATTATGGAATGGATCCGCCGTCCTTTTATCGAGGTCAAGGTGATTCAGAATGAGCACGGCGTAGAAGAAGAATGGGTGGAACCTAAAGGTTTTATCGGAGAAGGGTTAAGTTGTCAGTGGTGTGTCGGTGTGTGGTCTGCTTTAATTATGCTTTTCTTCTATATTATTGTTCCGTACGGAGAGTGGTTGGTGCTGTTGCTGGCCCTTGCCGGATTACAATCCATCATCTATACATGGGTTGATCGACAATGACAGATAAAAAGGAAAAATCATTATATGAAGTATTAAAGGAGATTGATGTAGAAACGTCGAAAATGAATGGAATCATCAAACAGCCTGAAAAAAAATTCAATGAGTGGGAAAAAGACTTTCAGGCATGGGATCGTCGTTTCTCCAAGCGGATGACAGACATGGAAAAGTTTTTGACCAAACAGATGGGGAAGATGGAACGTTTCTTTGAGTAGGAAAAAAAGGTAAAGATAAACAAAGGAGGCGTCGATATGGGATATATTCTGCCTGTGAATCATTATCAGTATCAGGATTATCAAATCAGAACGACCCAGCATGAACGTTCACCTTTTGTCCTTGAGAAAGTATTCAAAGCCACGTTGGATAGCAATTTGAAGCACAATTACCCTCCTGAGCAAGATCGTGTGGAAGACCAGGGTCGGAAAACGCTCCATATAACGAAGAATACCCATGCCATGAAGAGTGTTCATTCCTCGTTTCAAAGAAGCGGTACAGAGAAGATTCTTTCCAATATGACAGGAAAAGGGCGGTACTTTAGCGAAACTGTATGAAAAAGCTAAAGGAGTCGTGGATATGTCTTTTCAACAGCTGGATGAATGTTGTTATTACTATCATAGTACGGTCAATATTGGATATGTACATCAAGGGATGAATGGGGTACTCATCGATGCAGGAATCGATGCTTCATCCGTGAAAAAGGTGCTCAAGGAACTCGAGAAAAGAGAGCTTCCTTTGACGCACCTTTTTATTACCCATGCCCATGCAGATCATTATGGAGGGGCGAGGTTTGTTCAGGAAAACTACGAAGTTCATACCGTCGCTCCTGTGTTTGAAGAAGCTATTTTAAGAAACCCAGGGATGGAACCTCTTTATTTATTCGGAGGAAATGATCCATTGCCAGAGTTACATAATAAATTTTTAGAAGGACCATCTGTAAGGGTGGATGAGGTCGTGGAAGAAGGGGAGGTAGGGTTTGGTTCGTTAAGAGCGGAAGCTTACCACCTTCCTGGTCATAGTTATCATCAGTTAGCCTTGAAAGTCAATGACATTCTTTTTGCAGCTGACAGTTATTTTAGTTTAGAGACACTGAAAAAACATAAGATTCCCTTCATGACAGATGTCAGTTTGGCGTTGGACAGTTTGGACCGCCTTTCTCAAATTCCATGCTCGGGGGCAGTTCCCGGGCATGGTAAGTTTGAGCCTTCTCCTTCCATGACGATCCAAAACAACATGGATTACCATGAGCAGCTGTCCGCGTGGCTGCACCAATACCTGTCTGAAGAAGGTCCAGCTGCGCATGAGGTAATCGTTAGGGCTATGTGCGAACACTATAACGTTGAAGCTCAGGGTTTGTCCCAATGGCTGCTATTCAGAACAGCGGTCACCGCTTACTTGATTGGATTGAAAAAAGCGGGCCTCGTGGAGGACCGCATTATGAACAACACGTGGAGTTTTTATATTACAGACCAATGATGAATAAGTCCGGTTCGCCTTCTTTGTGTTCGGCATACATGACTTGTGCAGTGTCATTAAAACTTTGTGCTCTCAGTTGATCATGAAGCCACTTCTCATCAAAGCCTGCTTCTTTGAGATTGTCCCAAATGATCTCCCCATCACTGATAATGGTACGAGGGAGAGGGACGGGTTGAGGGGCTAAATTCATATCGTTACGTGTGACATTTTGATACTGGGAGGATTTAAGGACAGAGATTGTACCGTCTGTCTCAAGCACCGCGTATTGAACTTCCTGGATAGAAAAAACATCCTTGGAGCGTAATAAATGCTGAAGTTGATTAAGGTCCAACTTATTCTTCTTAAGTTGATCACGATCGATTTTCCCTTTATATATGACGAGGGAAGGACTTCCTTCCAATATCTTACGTGTTCCTTTAAACTTTTGGGTAATCACTTCCGTGGTGAAGATGAGAATAGTCCATAACAAGATGGCAAAGCCGACATTAAGGACTCCAACATCTTTGTCGTATAAAGCATTACCGACAAGTTCCCCAAGGACAAGAGCAGAGATGAAGTCGAATGCGGTAATTTGGGTGATTTGTGTTTTTCCAAGGAATTTTGTCATAACAAAAAGTGCAGAAAAACCAAAAAGTGTTTCCAAAGTAATTTGTAAGTAATCCATAGCGTTTCACGACCCTTATCTGTAGCCTATACGTTTCATTTTAGACAAAAGGACCTTAGGATAAACGAAAAAACTCCGGAATTCCGGAGTTTCTTTTATCATCGTTTTATAATTTTTTCACCATCGTGACGTGAGGGATACCGGCATCTTGGAAGGGGTCTGAAATGGTAACATACCCAAGGGATTCATAAAAAGCCTCTGCCTGAGTCTGGGCATTCAATTTGGCTTTGTCAAATGCATAATCCCGAATGACTTCTTCCATAGATTCGATGATCTGTTTACCGAAGGATTGACCTCGGCATTCCTTCATGACACAAATCCGTTCAAGTTTTCCAAACCCCTGGACAAAGCGTAGTCGAGAAGCGGCGACCGGCTGTTTTTCCATATATCCAACAAAATGGATGGCGGTATCATCAAATTCATCGATTTCTATTTCCAAGGGAACTTGTTGTTCCTCTACAAAGACGACGCGTCTCACATAGAAAGCGTCGTCTTTTTGCTGTTTATTTCTAACCTTCACGATCTCCACGGAGCATCACCCTTTGCCAAGGCGGAATGTTTCGTATACACTCCAAGCCCCATTTTCAAGCTGATAAAGCAACTGGAAGCGATCGACCTTATCATTTAAGTCGAATTTCAGCATGGTTAGGCTGCCATATACATCAGAAAATTCTTCATCTGAAAGCTTCTGGGCAATTGTAATATGTGGAACAAAAGCAAAATCTTTCTCCTCCGGGAGTTCTCCAGCATGAAGCTTATCATTCAATTCAAAAATTTCATCGGACGGTTCGATTTTTAAGTAAATCGTATTTGTAACCGGAGAAAAAGAGCTCACCTTATATACACCATAGGAAAAAGGCTCCGTATTTTTAGCGATTTCGCTCAATTCAGGGATGATTTTATTCTCAATTTCTTCTTCTTCTGCTTCAAATGCTTCTTTCATCGTGATATGTGGGGGAATCAACGCATAGTGGGGATCATACCGCTTGCGGTAAGAATTCGCCACATCCTGTACTTTTTTTGATGGAAAAACTGCTATTCCGTATCTCATTGGACTAACCCTCCTGTTTCCTTCTATATATCGCTATTCCTTACCAAACATTTTCAATAAAGCACGTTCAAAATCCTTCTGCCATGTTCCCCATGTATGATCACCATCTAATTCATGATACGTGTAGGCAAGAGGCTGGCGATTCAAGAATTCGCGCAGTTCGCGGTTAGGTTCAAGAAAATTCTTTCTTGCTCCTTCTGTTGTTTCGACATCTGTTTCTTCCATTCCAATGGTGTGATAAATGGTCAAGGAAGAAAAGTCTCTGGTGGATTGCACGACTTCTTTCACATGTTCATCCACATAAGGACTCTGCATAATGACATTACCGAAGATATTCGGGAATTTAACCGCTGTCATCAACGCAAGTGTTCCTGCTAAAGAGTCACCGACAAGCGTGCGGCCGCGCCCCATACAGTAACCAGGCAATTCATCATCAAGGAAAGGGACAACTTCACGTATGAGGAAATTCACGTATTCCCCCTGTTTCTTCCCGTCTGGATGGTATTTGTCTTGGCGGTCATATTTGTCATTATAATGGATACCGATGAAAATGGTGTTCTCAATCTTATTCTCTTTATGGAGTTTATCACTCAATGTGGCCGCGCGTCCCATCGAGTAATAATCGTTTCCATCCTGCATGATACAGAAATGGTATTTGTATAATGGAGAGAAATTTTTCGGGGTATACACCCTCAGTGTCATTGTCTCCTGTAAGTATTGACTATCAATGGTGTATTCTGTCATGGATCCGTCTCTACTCATATTCCGACCACCTCCTCACAGCATGGAAAGTTCTTTTAGGCTTTCCCATTAAATTTTTCAAGTAAACGTTCCACTATTCATTTTATCATATAATTGTCGAAAAAGTGGAAAAGATAATAAGTGGAATTTTCAGGTAAAATAGTTTTTACATTCCTAAGACTTTTTCACTAACTGGAAGGATTACGACGACTCTATTTGCAGGTGTTTCGGGATTCGTTGTTTAATCGCCAAGGGTGGTGGAGCGATCAGAGCGGTTTGGGAGATGTAATTTATTGCGAGGTTATTGACATTGTTTGTGTTTCGTAGTATATTATTTCTTGTCAGCAGGTGAATAACTTTACATACGATTCCGTAGCTCAGCTGGGAGAGCGCCACCTTGACAGGGTGGAGGTCGTTGGTTCGAGCCCAATCGGAATCACTAAAATAAAAAGAGAGCCTTCTATAATGAAGGCTCTCTTTTTTATATTCTAAGGTACGATATAGTTTTAATACGTGGACATCTTATCCTATGGATTGACGTCAGGCTCAGAGAAAACTTTGTTCTTCTATGACTTTTGTAAAGTGAAATCTTTGTTACAAGCTTGGGCTAATTTTTCCACCTCGTTATTGAACCTCTTGAAATCGAGTTCATCCAATTCTTCAACTTTCACAGCATTAATGATTGTCTTTCCGAATGCCCAAACATCTTGTTGAACCGCTTGATCGTGCATAGCGGCGATTTTGTACAAAGATTCTACGACACTATTCATAACGGATATATCATGATAACCGTATATTTTTATTTGGTAAAAGCTCTTATACAGATACTCTTCAAAGGATTTTGGCTGTGCTATTAGACGAAGGTCCTCATCAGCATCAATATAGTATCGGATTGGTTCATAAACCGATATCAACTCTATAAGAAGTGACCCAATTCTGTTAATACAGTTGGTCGCTGTATGAGGGTCATTCATGCTGGGTGAAATGGCTCTGACTGCAATCTCTACCAGCTTTTGTATAGAAAATTCGACATCCTGAGTATCAATCCGTTCATTCCCAATTAGAACAAGCGCGGCACATTCCTGAGGGTTTTTAAGTTCACGATCCGAATCTCTCCAATAATAAAAGAGGGGCATTCCTTTTTGGATGTAGTCTCCCATTAAAAAATTCGTTTCGAGTATGAGTGTATGATCTTCTGCCCACTTAATAAGAGAGCCGTATTGGACATTTTGAACGTAGCCGGATTTCTCAGCTTGGATGATTTGAGCTTTTGACTGGTCTAATGATTTGAGCTCGTTGTCATCCCATTCCGTCGCTGTTTGATAATTTTTTTCTTCAAATGTTTTTGCGATAAGTGTGGAGGTGCTTTTTCTTATTGAACCAATTAAGTTGTTAACTTTTAGGAACCGTGATGAATGGTGAATGAACAGGATGAAAAATGCTAAACAAATAATGGAGACGACCACCGTAAAGAGGGGACTGACCAACCCTAAGCCCGGTTCTTTTCCTAATAGAAACAAGTTGATAAGTGAAAAAATAAATCCAAAAGAAAACACACCCAGCACATGTTGAGTCACACGACTCTTCATGAAGTCCTGAAGGGTACGGGGCGAAAATTGTGTAGTGTACGTTGTCAGTACAACCATGATGGTCGAAAAGCTGATGGTTGTCATCGTTAAGATAGAGGTAACCATCGAGCCATATAACGTTTGAGCAACCGAAGACTTCGTCAAAAAGAGAGAAGGTATGTTGTTTTTGTATTCGGATATGACCCATTGATCAATGAGGGCGGTTATCGCCACAGCAATGATTGAAAGGATACTGTATATCGTAGGGAGAAACCAAAAACTATCTCTGAGATTGATCCAAACCTTTCCTTTGTTCATTGAAAGACCTACTTCCTCGTTTAGGGTATGATTCTTAGTATGACCGAATATGGCAAGGATAAAAAGAGGCTTTTACATGAACTTAAAAAACTCTTAAAATTTTATTGACACTTCATTTGTTACGTAGTATATTATTATTTGTCAGCAAAACAGCCGACAAATTTCTACATAGGATTCCGTAGCTCAGCTGGGAGAGCGCCACCTTGACAGGGTGGAGGTCGTTGGTTCGAGCCCAATCGGAATCATCCATACTAAGTGCCGGAATGGCGTAGTTTCTCATCCAGGGAGAGGCTGCGTCATTTCTTTTTTTTATAAAAATTTCTATATTTTCTCAAAAGAAAAGAGACAGATGAGTGCTGTCTCTTTAACAATATCGAATCTTATGAAATTTCCTTGAAGTTGATAGAAATGATTCGGTCTGTCGCTGGATTATAGATGACCGCTCCTTCGATGCTCATCGTTTCCTGAGGGGATTCCATAACAAACTTGTAAACTTCCTTTACGTTACCGTTCTGCTGGGTTTGGCTTACTTTACTATAGTCTGTGGCATTATAATTTGGATAGGCCGACTGAGCGATCTCTAAAAGATATTTTCCCCACTTTTCTTCTTCTAATTGAGGGTTCGGTGTGATTTCTACATTGATGACACCAAGATCTACACTCGCACCTAACGTTTCAAAAGCTTTTTTTGTGAAGATTGATTTTATTATCAGGATAGTTAGGAACTTGATCGACGACCGTGACTAAAACGACCCGTTGATTGGCCATGTTTTTCACTTTGATCGTCTGCCCACATTGGTAAGGTGAATTTTGACCAACTGCAGCCGTCATGTATCGGTTATTCGACCATGGAATTCCACATTTGGTCACTTCTCCGCCTTCTGTCCAGGTGGCCTGGCCCTGGACTGTCTGCCTTACCATAGCCGTAGTAGTTGGCGTGGGTTCCATAGGTTTGAGGGTAGGCATAACGAGAATAAGGGTGGTAAGGATTTGACCCATAGGGATAGCCATAACCATAAGGGACATGGTTAAAATTGGAGTACATTCATTTTCCCCCTGTCTTTACTTTATATCCTCAATAGCCTATGTCATTTTTGACTGGTGTGTGACCGTCCATTATGTACTTCTGTTTTCTATGAAATTCCTCCAATATCGAAGAGGGGATTAATCAACGAGGACTAACCAGTGATCATTTTTTAATACATCAGGTGGATACTTGAAAATGTTCTTATATACAGCCTTCATTTCATCGTACAGTTTTTTTGAATGTATGGTTCTCAAGTAATTGTCCGGATTGTCTTTGAAAGATTGGAGCTTATGTAAATCCAGGCTGATTTTATAGGAGTAAAAGCGTTCAGAAGACCGTAGGAATGACTTTTCTGTTGGTTCCGCATCACTTTGGGAAAGCGGATGTTTGCTGTGGATTCTTATTCTTCTTGAGGTCTTGTTATCTTCTTCAAACTCCTCGCTTACGTCGTAAAATTTCTTGAAGGGCGCTACCGAATCACTGTCGATATAACTGGTACGAAAACTGAACTCGACAGCTCCATGCTCACCAGATACGACACAAAAAGCGAGATATGTACACTTATCTGCGATTCCTCGTTCGATCTCTTCCTTGTTACTAAAGCAGTGACAAAAGCTTTTGGTCATGAGCGCACACCCTTTTTTAAGTAGATTTTAATTATTATATCATGTTTAACCAATTATTCGGTGACATATGAATTTCAGACAATCGACCTAATCCTAATGACTTAATTTGTTAATTTACGTTAGATTTACAGTTTGTTAATCAATGTTTCATAAACTCCAAGTAATATGCTTACTGCATCGACATATTACGAGGAGGAATAAAGTTGTTTAGCAAAAAGTATATGAAAAAATTATTGCCAGTGGCTCTATCCACATCTTTGATTCTAGGGGGTTCTGCTTTTACTATTAACGATGAAGTTCTTGCAAAACCTAACGAAGAAAAAGGAAAGGTAGAGAACATTATCTTTCTAATTGGGGATGGCATGGGCCCTAACTATACATCTGCTTACCGTTACTTCAAGGATGATCCTGCTACTCCTTATACGGAAAACACGGCATTCGATGAGCATTTAATAGGCATGCAGGAAACTTATTCCTGGGATACAGAAGAGAGCATTACGGATTCGGCTGCAGCAGCAACCTCAATGGCAGCTGGAATTAAAACCTATAACAATGCCATTGCTGTGGACATGCAGAAGAATGAAGTGAAAACTACTCTCGAGTTGGCGAAGGAAAAAGGAAAAGCCACTGGCCTTGTAGCTACATCTCAAGTGAATCACGCTACACCTGCTTCATTTGGTTCACACGATGAATCTCGCCACAATTACAATGATATCGCTGATGATTACTATGATGAAAAAGTGAATGGTGAACACAAGATTGACGTAATACTTGGAGGAGGTACTTCTTATTTCAAAAGGGAAGACCGCGACTTGGCCAAGGATTTGCAGGATGATGGATACAGCTATGTGGAATCTCGTGAGGAACTAATGGAAGATTCTAATGAACAAATTGTTGGTTTATTCGCTCCTAAAGGGATGGACAAGATGATTGACCGCTCTTCCGATGCTCCTTCCTTAAAGGAAATGACTTCTTCCGCTTTGGACAGGCTGAGCAAGGACAAAGATGGTTTCTTCCTTATGGTTGAAGGTAGTCAGGTCGACTGGGCGGGTCATGATAATGATGCGGTAGCGGCGATGAGTGAAATGCAGGACTTTGAAGCTGCTTATGAAGAAGCTATTGAGTTTGCAAAGAACAATAAGAATACATTGGTTGTTACGACAGCCGACCACTCTACAGGTGGAATGACGGTAGGACGGGATGGAGAATATCAGTGGAATCCTGAACCTTTAAAAGCTGCGAAACGTACACCGGACTTTATGGCTTCTGAGATTGCAGAAGGTGCAGGGGTTGAGGAGACGTTAGAGCAGTATATCGATCTTGAATTAACCGACGAGGAAGTTCAATCTGTCAAAGATGCAGCAGAAAATGGATCAGTCACGGAGATTGATAATGCGATTGAGCACATTTTCGATATTCGCTCCGGTACAGGTTGGACAACCGGCGGCCATACAGGGGAAGATGTAATTGTTTACGGTTATGGACCTCAGTCTCAACAGTTCGCAGGACTGCATGATAACCATGAAGTTGGTCAAAAAGTCATGAACTTGATGGAAAATGGAAAGATAAAAAAATAGGTACATCAATAACTGAAAAAGCTTCCCTTCCACAGGGAGGCTTTTTTAGAAAAAGGAGAGATAAACGTTGAAACGTTTGCTGCTATTGTTGAGTTTAAGCATTTCCATTACCCTAACTGGGTGTTCAAACCTGGTGTCTGGAGAAGGGAATGAGTCAGAGGATCAGCCTCCTTTATTTGAAATTCCAGAACAAACGAAGTATAAAAACAACCCCCAGGCTCCTGATGATCGTGATTTAAAGGAAGTAGGGGACCAGGCAGAGGATATGGATGGGCAGATAGCCCTTAAAGCTATTAAAAAGATGGAGAAGTATGTAGAAGTGGGACCGGTCCAAATGGTGGTAAAGGATGTAAAAGTACTCAATTACTCTCCGTCGCCTGACTTGGTGGATTATTTTCATGCATTTACTCACAATGAAACCAATTTTAATTATATCAAGTTTACCGTGGCTATAAAAAATACTGGAGATCAGAAAGTGAACTTAGCGCCTGTGGAAGTCTTGAAGACGAATACAGGAGAGGAGTTGGGGTTCAATGACGACTTCTATTTGGAAAAGCTAAAAGGAGAGTACGAACCAGGCGAAACACGAGTAGGACAAATGGGATTCGTCCTCGAACATGATTGGGAAGAATTAGAGACTGTGGTGATTAAGACCAGTGATGTTTTGGATGAGGAAGGTAACTCGTTGGCAGAAGGAGAAAAAATAGAAGTAGATTGGGAATAACCATTTACGTTCGGCAAACAATAGAATAGAAGAAACAAGCGGTCCTCCATCTTCTTAAGGTGGAGGGACCGCTTGTTTTTGTTGTTGATCATATGTTACCCATTTACAGGTATGCCACCATTTACGTGGATCATTTGACCAGTCACGTAGCTGGAATCATTACTTGCTAAATAGACATAAGCAGGAGCGAGCTCATACGGTTGTCCCGGACGCCCCATTGGATTCGTAGAACCGAATTCCGCCACTTTTTGTTTATCGAAACTTGCAGGGATCAATGGTGTCCAAACTGGTCCAGGTGCGACGCCGTTCACACGGATGCCTTTACTTACTAAGGACTTGGCGAGAGAACGCGTGAATGTGGTAATGGCACCTTTGGTTGAAGAATAGTCTATCAATTGCTCGTTCCCCTCATAAGCGGTAACCGAAGAGGTGTTAATGATGGTGCTTCCTTTTTGTAGGTGAGGGATAATCGCTTTAGCCATATATACATAAGAAAAGAAATTCACGCGAAAGGTCTTCTCAAGCTGCTGATTCGTGATAGCAGTGATGTCTTTTTGTGGGAATTGCATCGCTGCATTGTTTACGAGCACATCAATCTTTCCGAAGTCTGTTTTGATACGCTGAACAGTTTCTTCACAGAACGCTGCACTTCCGATCTCTCCATTATATAGGCGGCATGTGCGACCTTCCGCTTCGATCAACTGTTTCGTCTTCTCAGCATCTTTCTGTTCGTTGAGGTATAAAACAGCAACGTCCGCTCCTTCCTTAGCGAAGTACAAGCTTACTGCACGCCCAATTCCACTGTCCCCTCCAGTGATTACAGCGACTTTTCCCTTTAACTTATCACTTCCTTTATAGTTTGGATCCACATATTCCGGAAGCGGATTCATTTCATGTTCGAAACCCGGCTGTCGATCCTGGTGCTGCTTCGGCTGAATATCCTTCTTTTGATTGCTCATCAGAACCCTCCTATATGTAAAATACTGGATGACTTGGTCACCCAATATTAGGATGTCCAGGTCATCCAGTATTATCCAAATATTATATGTCCCTCGACAAAAGGTCATTGTGTCAAAATGGGAGGTATTTGATTTGACACTTCGTCCATTGATGTAGAAATTTTCTGAATTTATAATATATTTGAAGGGTGTAAAGGAACAGAATCTACGAGTAGAGGTGAAAAAATGGAGACAACTTTCTCAAAAAAGAACCAGGTAACGATTCAGAACTTCATTGGTGGCGAGTGGGTTTCGTCGGAAAGCGGGCAAGTGGAGGAAGTACCCAATCCTGCGACAGGAGAGATCATTGCCCAAGTTCCCATTTCATCAAAAGAGGATGTAGATAAAGCAGTCCAATCAGCGAGAGAGGCATTCAAGACGTGGAAAAAGGTTCCGGTACCAAAGCGTGCCAGAGTAATGTTCAAGTACCATCAGTTGTTGGTAGAAAATCGTGAAGAGCTTGCGAAAGCCCTCACACAGGAAAATGGAAAAACGATGAAAGATGCGACAGGTGAAGTACAGCGCGGCATTGAATGTGTAGAATTCGCAGCTGGTGCACCAAGTCTTATGATGGGCGACGTTCTTCCCGATATTGCGGAAGGAATCGACTCTGGAATGTATCGCTATCCGGTCGGTGTCGTCGGTGGAATCACACCATTCAACTTTCCAATGATGGTGCCATTGTGGATGTTCCCGCTCGCGATCGTTTGTGGGAATACATTTGTATTGAAACCATCCGAACGTACTCCAATCCTTGCGAAGATGCTCGTCGAGTTGATTCATGAAGCGGGTCTTCCGAAAGGTGTCCTCAACGTTGTTAATGGTGCCCATGATGTTGTAAACGGATTACTTGAGCATGACGAAGTCGACGCCATTTCCTTCGTTGGTTCTCAGCCTGTTGCGGAATACGTTTACAAAACGGCCGCTAACCACGGCAAGAGAGTTCAAGCGCTCGCTGGAGCAAAAAACCACTCCATCGTACTTCCGGACTGTAACTTAGACAAGTCGGTAGAAGGTATCATCAATGCCGCTTTCGGAAGCGCAGGAGAGCGTTGCATGGCTTGTTCTGTAGTCGTAGCAGTCGGAGATGTAGCTGACGATCTTGTCGCTAAATTAAAAGAAGCGGCTGACCAGTTAAATGTAGGAAATGGTTTAGATCAGGAAACCAATCTTGGGCCATTAATTCGTGACTCCCACCGTGAGCGTGTTCTCGGCTATATTGAAGCCGGGGAACAGGATAATGCGAAGCTCGTCCGTGATGGTCGAGTAGAACTTCGTGAGAATGAGTCCGGGTATTTCCTTGGTGCGACGATTTTTGATTATGTTACCGATGAAATGAAGATCTGGAAAGATGAGATTTTTGCTCCTGTTCTTAGTATTGTTCGTGCCGATTCACTTGACGAAGCGATCGAAACGGCCAACAAATCTGAATTCGCCAATGGTGCTGTTATTTACACGACAAGCGGAAAAGCGGTTCAACAGTTCAGAGAAGAGATGGATGCCGGAATGCTCGGTGTCAACGTCAACGTTCCTGCCCCAATGGCGTTCTTCCCGTTCTCTGGAAATAAGAAGTCCTTCTATGGCGATCTCCATGCCAACGGTAAAGATGGACTCAACTTCTATACGAAGCGTAAAATGCTGACTCAACGCTGGTATTAATTTTATAAGTGCGCGGGATTCACATATTTCGCGCACACTTCCCACTATTTGATCCACAAATTTCCTGCCAATCTTACAAAAAATCTAAACAAAGAATGTAACATTTAACATTATGTATAATGGAATTTTTCAATTTTTAATGTAAAGTGAAAATAGTTATTTAAAAATTCAGTAAATAAAGAAAATTCAATAATAGGAGGTGAACGAAGAGGAAGAAATCATATTCTTGGGGAATTTGATTTCGGTGTGAACGCACTACAAAAAGGATTACATAAGGAGGAATTATAGTGTCTGATAAAGTCCAAATAGGTTTGATCCAGGCTTCACATGATGTGGATGGAAGTGAGCCTGTAGAGGTTCACAAACAACATTCCATAGAAAAGCATATCAAACTAGTAAAAGAAGCAGCAGAAAAAGGGGCGCAGATCATCTGCCTTCAGGAAATCTTCTATGGTCCATATTTTTGCTCGGAGCAAAACCCGAAGTGGTACGATTCCGCAGAAGAAATTCCAAATGGTCCGACGACGATACGTTTGCAGGAGCTTGCCAAGGAGTTAGGTGTCGTCATTGTTCTACCTATCTATGAAAAAGAGGGAATTTCGACGTACTACAATACAGCGGCGGTCATTGATGCAGATGGCTCTTATCTAGGAAAATATCGTAAACATCATATTCCTCAAGTAGCTGTAGGGGACAAAGGGCACGGTTTTTGGGAAAAATATTACTTCAAGCCAGGGAATCTCGGCTATCCAGTATTCGATACGGCCTTTGCCAAAGTCGGTGTTTATATCTGCTATGACCGCCACTTCCCTGAAGGTGCTAGATTGCTAGGTTTGAACGGGGCAGAAGTGGTCTTTAACCCATCAGCAACTGTAGCTGGACTTTCTGAGTACCTATGGAAACTTGAGCAGCCTGCTCATGCCGTAGCGAATGGGTATTACCTTGGCGCTATTAACCGTGTCGGTTATGAAGGCCCTTGGAACATGGGTGAATTTTATGGACAGTCTTATCTTGTCGACCCACGCGGAAACTTCGTTGCAACCGCCAGCCGTGATCAAGACGAAGTCCTCGTTGCAGAAATGGACAAGAAGTTTATCCGTGAAGTCCGTGACACATGGCAGTTCTATCGCGACCGCCGTCCTGAAACTTACGAAAACATGGTTGAGCTTCTCCCTTAAAACCTATCCATCAGACACAAAGTAGAAGTTCTGCATAGAGCAAAAGAAAATGAACCATTTTCTCTATGTGGAACTTTTTTATTAAGAGGCCTATCCAAAAGCCTCTCTTTTATTAAAGGAGGGAAACACCTTGACCCAGTTAAAGAGCAAAGGAATTTCATTAGAAAATTTGAAGGTGAACTTCGAGGAAGTCCATGACGGGCTGAATGCTCAGGAAGCGATGGAAGAATCAAACCGTTGTTTGTATTGTTACGATGCTCCTTGTATCCAGGCTTGTCCGACAGGGATCGATATACCGAAATTCATTAAAAAAATCGCATCTGGGAACTTGAAAGGATCGGCTACGACCATTATGTCGTCCAACCCTGTCGGTGCGACTTGCGCCCGTGTTTGTCCGACCGAAGAGTTGTGCGAAGGCGCCTGTGTTTTGAACCATTCCACTGAACCGATCTTAATCGGAGATTTACAACGATTTGCCACAGACTGGGCCATCAAAAACGAACAATTATTGTTCAAGCCTGGCAAGAAAAATGGGAAAAAAGTTGCGGTTGTAGGCGGAGGACCTGCCGGGTTGTCGGCAGCCAGGGAACTCGCAAGGTTCGGTTATGACGTAACGATTTTTGAAGCCGAAGCTGAAGCAGGTGGTCTGGATACCTACGGGATTGTTTCTTTCCGTCTTCCACAGGATATTTCTCGGTGGGAAGTCGACCAAGTCGAGAAACTGGATGTTGAAATCCGCACCAATACGCGTGTAGGCACAGATGTTTCTTTTGAAGAGTTGACCAATGAGTATGATTCGATTGTTTTGACAATCGGAATGGGGAATGTTCCGATGCTCGGCATTGATGGAGAGGATCTGGAGGGTGTGCATGACGCGATTGATTTTGTGAAAAGTACGAAATCCGGACCGATCACCGACGAGCTCCTTGGGAAAAATGTCGTCGTAGTCGGAGCTGGTAACACAGCTATTGATGCAGCGACTTGTGCTGCTCGAAAAGGTGCTGGCGATGTAAAGATCGTCTATCGCCGGACAAGGAATGAAATGACCGCTTATGAGTTTGAATATGACTTCGCGAAGCAGGATGATGTCGAATTCAACTGGCTCACACAACCTGTTGAAATCATTGGTGATGAAAACGGGAAAGTCACTCATTTAAAATGCGTGAAGATGGCCCTCGGTGATCCGGATGCAGATGGACGACGCCGACCATCTCCTGTTGAAAACTCTGAATTTGAGATGAAAGTGGACGCTGTCATTAAAGCGATTGGACAAAGTCGTTATACCGATCTTATTGAAGGGTTTGGACTGGATCATGAAGGTGGCGTTGTCACAGTCGATTCAGAAACATTGCAAACATCGAACCCGAAAGTTTTTTCAGCGGGAGATGTCATTTTTGCCAAAGGTCAGGGAGAAGCGATGGTCGTGACAGCTGCTCAGCAAGGAAAAGAGGCGGCGATGGCGATCCACAAACAACTGGCACCTGAACCGACGAACGCCTACAAATCTTTCAACAAGGAGGAACATACATGGCTGACTTAAGTTTGAATTTAGCAGGAATTAAATCACCGAATCCATATTGGCTCGCGTCTGCACCTCCAACAAACTCAGGCTATCAGGTCCAGCGCGCATTTGAAGCGGGGTGGGGTGGTGCCGTTTGGAAAACATTGGGTGAACCGATTTTAAACGTATCCTCTCGTTTTGCTGCCGTAGGGTTTAACGGAAAACAAGTGGCTGGTTTCAATAATATTGAGCTGATCACAGACCGTCCATTAGAAGTGAACTTGAAGGAAATTTACGAAACGAAAAAACGGTTTCCAGACCATGCAATCATTGCTTCATTGATGGTTGAACCGACTCAGGAAAAATGGCATGAAATTGTCAAACGTGTCGAAGATGTCGGGGTGGATGGACTGGAGTTGAACTTCGGGTGTCCACACGGGATGGCGGAACGCGGCATGGGGGGCAGCCTCCGGCCAGGTTTCCAGAGCTTGTTGAGAAGCAGACGATGTGGGCGAAAGAAGTCGCGCAAACGCCTGTCATCGTAAAACTCACACCGAATATTACCGACATTACTTTCACAGCAGAAGCAGCCGTTAATGGCGGCGCGGATGCAGTCAGTATGATTAACACGATTAACAGTCTAGCTGGGGTCGATATCGATTCATGGGATACGATTCCGAACGTAGCTGGAAAAGGAGCCCACGGTGGATATTGTGGTCCTGCCGTTAAGCCAATTGCATTGAACATGGTGGCTGAATGTGCCCGTCATCCGAAAATCAATGTTCCGATTTCCGGAATGGGCGGGGTATCGAGCTGGAGAGAAGCGGTTGAGTTCATGCTGATGGGCGCAACAGGTGTCCAAGTCTGTACAGCTGCGATGCACCACGGATTCAGCATCATTGAGGATATGGTCGATGGCCTCGACAATTATCTTGATGAAAAAGGCATTGATTCTGTGATGGATCTTGTTGGCAAGTCTGTCGAGAAGTACAGCGACTGGGGCAATTTGGACCTCAATCACCAAGTTGTTGCTCAAATCAATAACGATGTGTGCATCAACTGTAATAAGTGTCATATCGCGTGTGAAGATACTTCTCACCAGTGTATCGACATGTTGAAGGATGCCGATGGTAACGACATTTTGAAAGTACGTGAAGAAGATTGTGTAGGGTGTAACCTCTGCAGCATCGTATGCCCAGTTGATGGCGCGATTGACATGGTCGAGTATGCGAATGGAAAGCCACCGATGACATGGAATGAAAGACAAGCAGCCATTGGTGCAGCCTCTTCTTGTGATGTGAATTTAATCAAATAATTGGTATGGAGGGATAAGATGAAGAAAATCATCAAAAACGGAACGATTGTGACGGCCGCAGATACGTACAAAGCAGATATTCTTATCGAAAATGAAAAAATTGTCCTGATTGGTCAAGACTTGACCGATCCAGCAGCGGAAGTCGTAGATGCGGAAGGAAACTACATATTCCGAGGAGGAATAGATCCGCATACGCACCTTGAAATGCCTTTTGGAGGAACAGTCAGTAAGGATGATTTTGAAACAGGTACGATTGCGGCTGCGCACGGTGGAACGACCACAGTCATCGATTTCTGTCTGACAGACAAAGGAAAGCCACTACAAAATTCCATTGACCAGTGGCACGCGAAATCAAAGGATAAATCCGTCATCGATTACAGTTTCCATTTGATGATTGGTGAAATGAACGAGGATGTTCTCGAGCAGCTCCCAAGTGTCATAGAAGATGAAGGGATAACCTCATTCAAGGTTTTCATGGCCTATAAAAATGTTTTCCAGGCAGATGACGGCACCCTTTTCCGTACATTAGAACAAGCGAAAAAACTGGGCGCTTTAGTCATGGTCCACGCAGAAAATGGGGATGTGATCGATCATTTAGTAAATAAAGCATTGGAAGCTGGACAAACAGATCCAATCTACCATGCGTTGACGCGTCCTCCAGAAGTAGAGGGTGAAGCGACGGGGGCGTGCAGCAGAATTGACGGGACTTGCTGATTCTCAGCTGTATGTCGTCCACGTGACTTGTGAACAAGCGGTCGAAGCGATTGCAAAAGCTCGTAAAAAGGGATACAACGTTACAGGGGAAACGTGTCCACAATACCTGGTCCTCGATCAAAGTTACTTAGAAAAGCCAGACTTCGAAGGTGCGAAATATGTGTGGTCTCCACCACTTCGTGAAAAGCACCACCATGAAGTGTTATGGAAGGCGCTTAAGACAGGAGATCTGCAAACGCTTGGTTCCGATCAATGCTCCTTTGACTTTAAAGGTCAGAAAGACTTAGGTAAAGGGGACTTCACGAAGATCCCGAACGGTGGACCGATCATCGAAGATCGCGTCAGTATCCTTTTCTCTGAAGGGGTGAAGAAAGGAAGAATTTCACTGAATGAGTTCGTAGATATTACGTCTACGAAAATTGCCAAGACATTCGGATTGTTCCCGCAAAAAGGAACGATTTCGGTCGGCGCAGATGCGGACATCGTCATTTTCGACCCGACTGTAGAACGCACGATATCCGTAGAAACCAGTCACATGGCTGCCGATTACAATCCTTTTGAAGGAATGAAAGTGACTGGACAGCCGGTCAGTGTTCTTTCCCGTGGTGACTATGTCATTAAGAACAAAGAATTTGTCGGTAAACTTGGCAAAGGAAATTATTTGAAACGTTCCCGTTACGGGGAACTGACATCCTCCAAAGAAGAACTTTATCAGAAGTAACCTGTCCGATTGCCATGGATTGTAGGCTGCCTCGCTTCAATGAAAGCCAGGCAGCCTTTTAAAAAACAGGTATAGGTAGGAGGAGTCCAAAATATGGACAAAAAGACAAATCATTTAATGTCCCCTGATTTAATGCCCATTCCTCACAAAGAGAAAAAAATCAGTACCCTGGGTTTTTCATTCATGTGGGTCGGAATGGCTGTCGTACTGGCAGCTTTTGCTATAGGTGGAGCGGGTGTTCAGGAAATATCTTTGATCTGGGTGGTTCTTGGTACATTGTTGGGAACGATTTTAATCGGTCTTGCCATTTCTGCGACGGCCGATATTGGAATCGAACATGGGATATCTTTCCCAGTTTACATGAGAGCCCCTTTTGGTACGATAGGTACCCATTTTCCATCTGTTGTGCGCGGGGTTGCTGCATCCATGTGGTTTGGTATTAATACGTTCTTCGGTTCAACCGCTATTAATGGAATTTTAAACATTTTATTCGGTTTTGATAATTGGTTCGTTTGTTATATTCTTTTTGCTTTATTCCAATTATTCAACACGGCATTAGGGATCAAAGCGGTAGAGAAGTTCGCTGACTTGGCTGCCCCGATCATCATTTTGATTGGAGTATGGATGTATTTCACTCTTGCAGGAACAGCTTCTGAACAGGGGAAAGACATATGGAGCTGGGTGGAAAGCCCTGTGACCGGAGGAGCAGCTTTTACAGCTTTTGTTGTCGTCGTTGTTGGGAATATGGGATATTGGTCAACGCTCGCAGCTGATATAGCTTCCATCTCCCGTTTTATTAAAGCACCGAAATTGGAACGTAATTGGGTGAAAAGAAACAAAGGGGCTCTCGTAGGAAGCCTTGTAGCACTGCCTTTGACACAAACATTCATCGTGGTTCTTGGTGCCGTCTCTTACATTGCTGTCTCCAACTTTGACCCTGTCGTCGCTTTACAGGAATCAGCAAGTGGACTTGTCTTAGGTATCCTTCTATTAATGATCGTTCTCGCTCAGTGGTCGACGAACGTGTCGGCTAACATCGTTCCTGCGGCTACGATCTTTTCCAATGTCGGCGGACCGAAGCTGCCATTCTGGGCTGGCGTCTTCATTGCAGGTCTTGTAGGAACAGTCATTCAGCCCTGGAGTATTTTCAACTTATTGATTCCGGTATTGCTGATTGCCGCAGCGATTCTATCTGTCATCGTAGGCATCATTTTTGCCGATTACTATTTATTGAGAAAGCGGAGAATGAACGTCTACGATTTGTATAAACAAGGGGGGCAATTCCGCTATGACGGAGGAGTCAACTGGGCTGGCATCATTTCATGGGTGATCGGAAGTGCCTTCGCTTACACGTTCTCCACCTATTCTTTCTTCGTCGGGTTTGGCGTAGGCGCCTTGTGTTATTACTTATTAGCCAAACATTGGTATTTCAAAAAGCATCCCCAGGCAGAAATTGATAATCCAAGTGATGATGAATATCTGGGCCTAACCGTGGGTCGGGACTGGGTCATCGGAGAAAAATTTGTAGAAGAAAAGCTTGGGCGTAAGACAGGTACAGAAGGATCCACTCGAAAAATAGATGCTTAACAAGGAGGAATTGAAATGTCTGACCATCGCGAATTTGAAGCAGAACGCGAAAAAATCGATTTTTTATTGGAACAGGGCTATGTCATTAGCGGAGTCACTGAAAATTTAAGTGGGGCATTCGTCGAATTCCAATATAAAGGAAACGAATCGGATAAAAGTGAAAAGGAAAGGCTTCATATCCTGCACCCTGATACAAGGAAGTATTTCTCTACCATTCTAGTCCAACAACAGAAAAAACAGAGTGTGAAATAGAAAAAAAGAGGATTGGCTATCTGCCCATCCTCTTTTTCTATTTCTTCTTCATCTTCCACATAAGCTCCCTTTACTTGAAGGCTCAGTTTCGATACTTTTGTTGAGTGGATGGGGGCTACGGGGAATAGCTCGCTTTCCGCGGGAGCGCGGTGAGCCTCCTCGGACTGCGTCATGTGGGGTCTCACCAAGCACTCTCTTCCCGCAGGAGTCTCCCCATTCCCCTCCGCCCACTTGCCGGAAGGGGTTCTCGAAACTACCTTCCAGTAATAGGAACTTTTATGGTTAAAATTCCTAAACGATGCATTTTAAGCAGGAATTCACAACAAAACTGGGCAGGTTACTATTAGAGATTTCGATAATCTCATTTGATAAAGGGGTGGAGGGAAACGGTGAGACTCCTATGGGATGTGCGGGACAGGTGAGACCCCGGAAGGCGTAGCCTGAGGAGGCTCAGCGCCCGCCCCCATGGAAAGCGAACCTTTTCCCGTAGCCCCTAAACACCCACAAAAACCTCGAAATCAAGTCATCAACAATCCTGAAAGTTTGTTGAATATTGTTGAAGCTTAAGGTATGTGTTAGATTCACTAGGACTATTAAACTTTTTTGTTAGAAAATCTCACAATCTATTAGATTTTTCTGAAAAATTGTTGTACTTTAAAAGAGGGGTCATTCAATGAACGAACACATGTCGATTGAAAACATCCTGAAAAGGGACCACTTCGCTTCTGCAGAAGTAATTGCTGGTGGGAAAGGCGTCGACCGGCTGGTCAAATGGGTTCACGTTTATGAGATGATCGAAGTGAGAAAGAACTTGAAAGGTGGAGAGCTTGTCCTTTCGACAGGTTTTGGCTGGAAGGATGACCATGAGCTTTTTATCCACTTATTAAAACAACTAATTGAAAAAGAAGTAGCCGGAATCTGTATCGAAATCGGGAGTTTCGTAGATTACATAAGCCAAGAAGCGATCGATTATGCGGAAGCCCACGATTTTCCAATCATCTTATTCCGGGAAGAAGTTTCTTTTGTGGAAATTACCCAAGATATTCATGCGGATCTCATCAATCAGCAATACGAATTCATTACGAATTTAGAAGATTATTCGCAGCGGCTGAATAAACGGTTGCTATCGATTGATAACTACTTTGAGATCCTAAAAAATTTGCAGCAATATGTGAATTGCCAGCTCGTCTATATTGCCAAGGATCATACGGTCGTCACGATCCCAGCCTTGAGAGAGAAAGAACGCGAGCAAGTATTGATGGAGCTGAGCAAGCCGAACACTGGATCGAGAAGAGTTTTAAAACAGCCGGTCCAAGTATTTGATCGGGAATTTGCGAATATTTACTTATTGTCCAACCGTAGAGAGTTTGGTGAATTCGAATCTTTATTATTGGATCGAACGGGGACTGCCCTTGCGCAATACTTGTTAAGAGAACTTTATACGGAAGAGAAGAGAAAAGCAAAAGAAACGGAATGGTTAACAGAGTGGTTGCAGGGAGAGCATGAAGAAGAAGAGATTCGTGACAGACTTGCCATTTACAAACTGGATAAATCCGTAAAAGGCGCTATTGTACTTACCATTAAGTTGAATATGGTGGACAGACAGAAATCCAACCCTGACGTCACTTATATGAATATGCTCATCCATAATATCTTTGACCAGAACGGGTATTATGTTTTTCCAGTAGAGAAGCGACATCAGCTTACTTTTATTCTTTTAAACAGAAAAGAAGCAGAAGATTGGAAGGAAAGGATCAAACGCGGGGTCGTAAGGCTACAGAAAATTAGCCTGTTGAATGATTCTAGTATTTCATCTTTTCAGATTGCAGGTGGTAAATACGTCAAGGAACTATCCAAGTTGCATGAAAGTTTTCAAACCGCCCAGGAGACCTTAACTTTGCAGGAGAAGCTTCCCGAAAATCAGTCTAAATTTTTTTACGATGACTTACACATGTACCGATTGATTTCACTCGTCCATCAGCACAGTAACCTTGATGGATTGGTCGAAGAGTACTTAGAACCGATTATCAAGTATGATGAAAAGAATAACACCAACCTCCTTGAGACATTAAGGGTCTATTTGGCGTGCAACGGATCTAAAAAAGAAACCGCTTCCAAAGTTTTTGTAGTTCGTCAGACCTTATATCATCGTCTGGAGAAGTTAGAAAAACTGCTCGGACCTGACTTCATGGAATGTGAAAAACGGCAGGTCATCGAATTTGCGCTTCTTGCTCATGAATATCAAAGAGCCGTTACCTAACCGCTTTCCTTAAACACTTATTCTGACCTTTTGAATAAGTGTTTTTTTATCCCCCTTTTCCCATTAAAGTTCCCTATTCCCATCCCCGCAGGAAAGTGAGTAGTTTCCCCTGACGCCCAACATAGCAACGAACCCCGGAAACATCTCTAAACTGAGTATTCAACAATCCTGCCAGATTGTTGAATAGCGCTCTTGTCATTATGTGAAAGTGGGGAGATGACTGTTTGACATAATGTCTAATGAAAGCGCACCTCAAATGTTAGATAATTAAGATAATTCTAACAAAAGATCATTGAGGAGGAATCTCCGTTGACTAAAGCTGATGTAAAAAGTGAATTGCTTTCAAAAGACGAAAAGTACGTATGGCACTCCATGAAACCTTATAACCCTGATGCAACAATGGTGGCGAAAAGTGCGAAAGGTTCCTGGATCACCGATATAGACGGTAACCGGTTCTTGGATGCGATGTCAGGATTATGGTGTGTGAACGTGGGATATGGGAGAGAAGAGCTTGCGAAAGCAGCTTATGAACAGATCAAGGATCTATCTTATACGCCGCTTACTCAAAGCCATGAAGCAGCAATTCAATTAGGAGAAAAAATCAATCAGCTGCTTGGGGATGACTATGTTGTTTTTTTCTCAAACAGTGGATCGGAAGCGAATGAAGCGGCGTTTAAAATGGTACGTCAATATCATCAGCAAAAAGGAGACCATTACCGCACGAAGTTCATTTCAAGGTATCGAGCTTATCATGGAAATTCCACAAGCGCGTTAGCTGCCACTGGCCAAGCACAGAGGAAATATAAGTATGAACCACTTGGCCTCGGTTTTTTACATGTCGCACCCCCTGATGAGTATCGGAATGAACATAGTGAAAAAGATCAATGGGGAGCAAAGGAAATCGATGATGTGATGACATGGGAATATAGTGAGTCGATTGCTGGAGTGATCATGGAGCCGATCATTACAGGTGGTGGTGTGATCGTACCGCCTGAGCAGTATATGAAAGAGGTTCAAGCCATTTGTGAAAAACATGGAGCCCTTATGATCGTAGATGAAGTGATTTGTGGATTCGGACGTACGGGTAAGCCGTTCGGTTTTATGAACTATGGAGTAAAGCCTGATATCATTACGATGGCAAAAGGGATTACGAGTGCTTATCTTCCTCTTTCAGCAACAGCAGTCAAACGGGAAGTGTATGAAGCCTTTTGTGGTGACGATACGTATGACTTCTTCCGTCACATCAATACCTTCGGTGGTCATCCGGCGGCATGTGCGGTTGCCCTCAAGAATATTGAAATTATGGAAAGAGAAAACTTGTTTGAGCGTTCACGTGAATTAGGTGAGGCAGCAAGAAATGATTTGAACACGCGTCTTCAAAACCATAACCATGTGGGTAATGTGAGAGGAAAGGGATTGCTCATCGGTATCGAAATGGTGGAAAGCAAAGAAACGAAGGACCCATTAGCTGTGGAGAAAGTTAATCAGATCATCGCCTATTGTAAAAACAAAGGGATACTGATTGGCAAAAACGGGATGACAGTGGCTGGCTTCAATAATGTCATTACATTGTCCCCACCTTTGTCTATTGAAGAAGAGGAGTTGACTTTCTTGCTCGATACCGTGGTAGAGGCGATTCAGTCGATATGACCTTGATAGGAGGTTACCTGGAATGCAGATAGGGATACCGAAAGAGATTAAGAATAATGAAAACCGCGTAGCGATCACTCCTGCTGGTGCGGTTAATCTAATCAATGAAGGACATGAAGTTTTTTTTAGAGTCGAAAGCCGGGGAGCGCTCTGGATTTTCTGATCAACAATATGAAGAAGTCGGAGTGAAAATAGTAGGTGCTGCTGCGGAGGCATGGGCCCAGCAAATGGTTTTGAAAGTCAAAGAGCCTCTGGCGGAGGAGTACGGTTACTTTTATGAGGGATTAATTTTATTCACGTATTTGCACCTTGCGGCAGATGAAGAATTGACAAAAGCATTGGCAGAGAAAAAAGTGGTCGCTATTGCTTATGAAACGGTTCAAGCAGAAAATGGATCTCTCCCTTTGCTTACACCCATGAGTGAAGTGGCTGGTAGGATGGCAACACAAAAAGGTGCGCAATATTTAGAGCGTACCCATGGCGGCAAAGGCATTCTACTCGGCGGAGTGCCGGGGGTGAAGCGTGGGAAAGTTGCGATAATCGGAGGTGGCGTTGTAGGGACGAATGCTGCAAAAATCGCCATCGGGTTAGGCGCAGATGTGACGATGATCGATCTCAGTCCAGATCGACTCAGGCAGCTGGATGATATATTCGGTTCCTCTATCAATACGCTCATGTCGAATCCATTGAATTTGAGTGAAGCTGTCAGGGAGTCTGATTTGGTCATCGGTGCGGTTTTGATTCCAGGAGCCAAAGCTCCAAAACTTGTGACTGAAGAGATGGTGAAGTCGATGAGTCGTGGAAGTGTCATCGTAGATGTTGCGGTCGATCAGGGTGGCATCGTCGAAACGGTCGACCACGTCACAACACATGATGATCCGACCTATGTGAAATATGGGGTTGTCCATTATGCGGTTGGCAACATGCCTGGAGCCGTTCCGCAAACGTCAACACTTGCACTGACGAATGTTACGATTCCTTATGCTATTCAGATTGCGAATAAAGGTTTTCAAAAAGCATGCATGGAAAACGCCGCCTTACTAAAGGGGATTAACGTTGTCAATGGATGTGTAACATATCGTGAAGTTGCAGACGCCCATGGGCTGGATTATATAGAAGTCGAGAAAGCCTTTGGTCCAAAGTCTTTCATTTCTTAAAAAGAGATGAGGTCTCGTCCCTTATTGGGGCGAGACCTCGTTTGTTGGGCAGAAGTAATTAAACTTCTGCATCATGAATAACATGGAATAAGCTCTAATTATCATTATAAAAGGAGATATACCCATGGATTTCATGATCGACTTCACTCCGTATTTAGGACTCGCTGTATTGTTGTATGCAATGAGGCAGACGAGACGTGTGCCGAACAGGTACATTCCTATCCTCGCTGTAGTCTTAGGGGTTGCATTTTCCTATTGGCAGCAAGGTATCTCTCCCGCAGCAACGGTCGAAGGGTTAAAGTACGCTTTGTATGGAATCGGAACGGTCGCTGGTGTGAAGTATTTTCTGGAGAAAAAAGAAGAAAAGGTAAAGGACTGAGCCACCTGGGCTTGGTCTTTTTTGGTTGAGCTTACATCGTTGATTAAGCGGCATTCGCAATTGATGTTCTTAATATAAATAGTTAATATGAGTGATTACTCACTTTACAAATTCTAGAGGTGGAGTATAATGTATGTGAGTAATCACTCATTAAAGGGGGAATTGAATTGGAAAAAGTGGTGGAATTAAGTGAAATCATGCATCGGTTTGGCAAGGTAACGATCATTGATTATGTAGATTTTACTATTCAGAAAGGTGAAATTTTCGGTCTCCTCGGTCCCTCAGGTGCTGGAAAGACAACGCTTGTTAAATTAATCGCGGGGATTTTACAGCCGACAAAAGGATCTATTCTTCTTAACGGGGTATCCATGCCCGACCTCGAGCAAATGAAAAGGTATGGGTTTATGGCACAATCTGATGCTTTATATCAAGAATTGACGGCATGGGAGAACCTTGATTTTTTTGCTTCCATCTACAAGTTGCCTAAAAAAAAGAGAAAAGAAAGAATAAAAGAGGTGCTTGAAATGGTTGACTTGTCATCCTCCTCAAAACAGCCGGTTGAAACTTTTTCAGGGGGGATGAAAAGGCGGTTATCATTAGCTGCAGCTCTTGTTCATGAACCAGAACTGATAATCCTTGATGAGCCTACCGTTGGAATTGACCCTGTTTTACGGCAGTCCATTTGGAATGAACTTTATGATTTGAAGAAAAAGGGCGTCACGATTATTGTGACCACGCATGTCATGGACGAGGCGGAGAAGTGTGATCGCCTGGCTCTTCTCAGAAACGGAAAAGTGATTGCCATGGATACCCCTGAGAAGTTAAAAGAGGAAGTAAATGTGAAGTCTATTGAAGACGTGTTCTTGCATTATGGAGGTGAAACTAAATGAATACCTTGCATGTAATGAAAAGAATCCTTCTCCAGTTTCGGAGGGATAAAAGAAGTGTAGCCCTTATGGTGGTAGCGCCGCTCCTTGTTTTGTCATTGATGTGGATGGTATTGGATCATGATCAATCCAACCTGGAATTAGGAGCCGTAGACGTTCCAGAACCCATACTTCAAAAATTGTCGTCTGACACCCTTGTTGTTGAAACGCTGTCTTCTTCTAAAGCAGAAGAGAAGCTGGAGGAAGGGACTTTGGACGCTGTGTTATATTTTGAGGATAAGGAAATATCACTGCTTCTTGAGGGAAGTAACCCAAACACTGCAGGCGCAATACAAAAAGAATTGCAATCCCTACGGGAGGATCAGCAAAACATGGTGGACGTAGAGTATTACCATGGGTCAGAGGATCTGGGGTTATTTGATTACGTAGGACCTGTCCTCATCGGTTTTTTTGTCTTTTTCTTCGTATTTATAGTGGGCGGGGTTTCTTTTTTAAGAGAACGCACACAGGGCACATTGGAAAGGTTGTTGGCTACACCAATCAGACGGTCTGAAATCGTGTTCGGTTATCTCGCAGGATTTGGGTTGTTCACCATTGTTCAGTCTCTAATCATCGCGTCGTTTTCCATTTACATCCTGGGGGGTTTTCATGGAAGGGAATTTCCTATATGTGCTCATCATCACCATTTTACTAGCTCTAGCGGCTCTAAGCCTGGGTACATTGGTCTCAGCATTTGCTAAGAATGAGTTTCAGATGATTCAGTTCATTCCTTTGGTCATTGTCCCTCAAGTGTTCTTTTCCGGTTTATTCCCGACAGAAGGCCTTGGAACATGGGTGCAGATCATCGGAGATATGATGCCTTTAACGTATGGGGCAGAAGCGATGAGAGGGATTATGCTGCGCGATGCTTCTTTAGCGGAAATCCAAATGGAAATTTATATTCTGCTTGGGTTTACGGTGTTATTCACGACATTGAACATATTCGCATTGAAGAAGCATCGGCGTTTATAATGGTACAAGGAACGCCTGAGGAGGATGGATGAATGACTGATTTTAAGAAATGGGTGGAGACTTTAGAGCAAACCACAGAGGAAGATCGGAAGTTAACACCGAAACAAGAACAAATTTTAAAAGCGGCCGTAGAGATTTTTGCAGAAAAGGGGTACGCTTCTTCTTCCACCAGTGAAATTGCGGCTAAGGCGAATGTGGCGGAGGGGACGATTTTTCGTCACTATAAAACGAAAAAAAGAACTCTTGATCTCTATCGTGACGCCATTTATGACGAAGTTCACTCTGCCGTTTTTTGCTTCTCATTTTGCCAGTAAAGTCTTTGAAGAGCCTCCTGAAGGATTAGAAGGTTTATTGCGCACTCTTTTGAAGAATCGGTTTGAATTTGCCAAGGAGAACGCACCGCTTTTGCGTATTGTCATTCAGGAAATGGCATTTCATCCTGAGCTGCAGGAAAAATTTCAAGAAGTATTTCTTGAAGAGGTTTTCCCGAAATTTGAAGAAGCTTTGAATCAATTGAAGGAAAATGGGAAACTTGTAGAAATACCCAATGCCTCCATCATACGTATGATTATTTCTTCCGTACTCGGATTTCTGGTCACCCGTTTTATTATTGCACCTGAATTAAACTGGGATGACGATAAGGAAATTGATCATACGATTGACTTCATTATGCATGGTTTAGCTCAGAAATAAAAAAGGTCTATCCTATAAAAGGATAGATCTTTTTTTATCTAAAGATTGGACAAGGTGCTCCTCTGCAAAGAAATAGCGAACCAAAATGGCTCGCTTAAGAGGGGGATGGTCAATATGATTTAATTTTCTTTCCGTACAAACAACAGGCCACCACTCAATAGAAACAGCCCCAACCCGAGTAACGCATATGTAGCATAAGGCGCCGCGGTCTCTGGAAGCTCTCCACCTTCTTCGTCAGAGGATTCCTCTTGAGTTCCGCTTTCCTCAGAATCTTCCATGGCTTCATCATCTGATGCATCTGAATCACTAGAGCTATCATCTGAAGAGCTGCCACCTAAGCTTTCACATGGGGTACCATCTTTATCACGGTCCAGTCCATCTGGATCGTTGTTTTCGTCGTATCCATTTTCTTCCCAATATTGTTCTGCTTCTGCTGTAGAATCAAAGTCGCTGCAATCTTTGTCTCCGTCATGGCTATCTGCACTTACGACTCCTGCACTGCCAAAGGTTAAAGTCAAAAGGAACAACACAGATAAGATTTTTTTCATTCTGGAAAAAACTCCTTTTTAGATAGATTTCCATCACCCCTTGGATATTTTTGTATATTCTTCTATTTCCAATATTTTTACAAATAAAACCATTTTTTCCGTATTTTTTAAAACAATCAATTAAGAGAATAAAATGATAGGACGAGGACGGTCCTAAAATCATTTTCAAGAAGAAGGTCTGGAAGGAAAAATCGCAGTGGGATACAGGGGTCTTTGCAGAGGAACGTGCAGTTAAAACGCTGGGGATAAGCATGGCTCTCATTCGGAAATGTTTGACCACTTTAGAGACAAGGAGTCTTTTATTTTCTTTACAGATTATGACCGGTTGTTCGACACTCTTCACACTTTCGCCTACGAATATGAATCTTCGAAAATTTTAACAGCCGTTGCTCAAAGTGAGAAAGTCTTGGCCATTGATTTTTCAGCAGTTGGTAAGGGGACAGGAATTGAACGTTAAAGAGATGACCGGCTATATAGAAGAAAGTTACAAGGATTAAAAAAAGCATGAGGCCGGAGCCTCATGCTTTTTAGTTTGTTTGCATCTTTTTCTTTTTGCGTGCTTTTTCTTTTTCAATCTGCTTACTGCGCAACTGTCCGCAGGCGGCATCGATGTCGGTACCATGCTCCGTACGAACCCCGCATTTAATTCCACGGTCCATCAAGGTTTGATAGAACGTAAGAATCGCTTCTTTTTCACTTCGCTCATAAGGGTGGTCAGCGACAGGGTTGTATGGGATCAAGTTGACGTAGGATAAGTGTCGTTTATCCTTCAACAATTCCGCAAGCTCTTCCGCTTCCTTCTTATGGTCATTGACGTCCTTGAGTAAAATGTACTCGAAGGTAATCCGTCTGTTCGTCTTTTCAAGATAATAATCAATGGCAGGCATCAATTTTTCGAGCGGGTAGGCTCGGTTGATTTTCATGATTTGAGTACGTAGTTCATTGTTTGGTGCGTGAATGGAAAGAGCCAGGTTAATCTGGATGCCTTCATCAGCAAACTCATACATTTTCGGCGCAATTCCACTAGTGGAAACGGTAATGTGACGCGCTCCGATGGACAGTCCTTTTTGATCGTTTACAACTTTTAAGAAGTCGATCAAGTTGTCGTAGTTATCGAATGGTTCACCAATTCCCATGACTACAATGTGGCTGACACGTTCGTCGTTTCCTTGTTTATCCAGGTGTTGTTGGACTTGCATGATCTGCTCTACAATTTCGCCGCTGGAAAGATCTCGGCTCTTGCGCAGGATTCCACTGGCACAGAAGGAACAACCAATGTTGCAGCCGACCTGTGTCGTTACACATACGGACAACCCGTAATTGAAGCGCATCAGAACCGTCTCTATGACGTTCCCATCATCCAATTTAAATAGAAACTTGACGGTCCCGTCCTTTGATTCTTGTTTTATTTCTTCAGAAAGTGTCTCAATCGTAAAATGTTCTTCGAGAACATCGATGCATGATTGATTCACGTTTTTCATCTGTGAAAAGTCTGTCACACGCTTTTGGTAGAGCCAGTCCCACACTTGCTTGGAGCGGAACTTTTTCTCACCATGATCTATAAGCCAATCAGTCAGTTGGTCAAACGTCAATCCGTAAATGGATCGTTTCATAAATACGCTCCTCTTTAAAAAAAATCGCTATTCCTATCATACTCGAAATTGAGTTGTTAAACAACAGTATGAGGAATGTTGAAATTTTACAAACATTTGCAGGGAAGGCTACCACGGTTGTTTTTAAATGAAGGTGTTAGCGAGAGAAGGAGAGCGAAACAGCCGGAAGGTAAGTTTATATACTGTCCAAGTGAGGGGGCGGACTTCTATCCTTTCGTGAAGCGTATGGCGATGAACCGAGCCCTACCAGTCAAAGGTCACCTATCTAAGCCTATGGAAGCAGTTTTATGCGTTTACGTTATCTTTTTACGAAAAAGGGAAGGTGTTTTTTCAGAACTTTAATTCACACTCTAACGGAGGAACACTTATGTTTACATTGAATGACATTCCTATGTTCATCATAAATTTTTTTCTGATTTTGCCTCTCGTCACACTGGTCCACGAAACGGGTCATGTCGTTGTCGCCCGTATTTTTGGGGGGAAAATACGCTACTGTATAGGCACAGGGAAACTGCTTTTCCATGTGGGGCCTTTGGAAGTGAGGCGTATGTACTTTATGGAGGGCTGGTGTCAGTATGAAAAGCTTTCTTATAACAAGACTTGGGCACATGTGTCGATCTATCTTGCCGGGAGTCTATTTAATTTGTGCATCATCCTGATGTTGAATGTATTGATCACCCATGAAGTCCTTCCTGTGGATTTATTTTTCTATCAGTATTCCTATTTCTCTGTGTATTTCATCTTCTTTTCACTGTTTCCTTATCGAAATGCAGACGGTAAGCCAAGTGATGGAATGGCGATCTATGATGTCATTCGTTATGGAAAAGCGGAAGATCCGATTGATTAATAGAAAGAGGGGAAAGCCAATGAGGCTTTCCCTTTCAGATGGTCACTCATCTTCAATATCCAGGAGCATCGTACGATTAAAGAAAGCTCCTCGCTCTTTTCTGCGGTGTTGACGAATATGTTCAAGTTCTTCAATTGTGGCTCCGTGTGTATAAGATAAAGCGTGAATGACTTCCAGAAGGTCTGCAAGTTTCGTCAGGGAATCTTTATTCTCATCCGTGTTGAAATATTCTTCGACTTCATCTTTCAATTTGTGTTTCAATGAATCATCATACTCCTTTTTATTAAGGGTTCGAGTACGGATGTTTTTTCCCGAATCTCTTAATAAGTTAGGGATGTGATCTCGAACTAGTTTGTTGTGCTTTGTCAATGTTCCACTCTCCTTTCGGCTATACCGATACTTAACCGTTTCCGGGAAAAAGAAAACAACTAAATATCATAAACTAATTGATATAACAGATGGCGAGGAAAGGGGAAAAGTAAATGCAGACAAGGGAGGCTGCTTGTCTGCATTTTGAAAAAATATTAATAGGAACGTCTTTCCCAAGAATCGCTTTTCACATCGAGGGCATTTCCGCTTATTTCTAAATCATCAATGTACCAGCCGCGGTTGTTGACGCTCCTATCGGTTTCATAGGTGAAACGTATATGTGCCGTTTCTGATGGTAGTTCAATATTTCGTGATACCCATCCGTTACTGTCGCCTGTAAATCTATCCAGTGTTGTCCAGGTTTCCCCATCTTTCGATACTTCTAGAGTTCCGAAGTCATAACCACTTTCGATTTCAAACCATGTGCGGAACGTTAGCGAGGCCGGTTCTTTGAGGGTTACCTCTGTCTCTAATTGGTTCTCCAATTGATCCCCATATCCTGAAAACCACGGGGTTGATTTTTTATCCATTTGGATCGGTATGGCATCCGCCACTTTTCGGGCAAATCCTCTGCGAGCCCCGTTTGTAGATACCGTTTCTCTTGTAGGGTGGACACGATTCGTTAGTAAAATAGCGATCGTATCATTTTCCGGATTTACTACAATGGATGTTCCTGTGTAACCCGTGTGCCCATATGTTCTTGGACTAGAGAGGGCATCCATATACCATCCTTGTTGAAGTTCCCATCCTAATCCGTGGTCATCACCTGCAAATTGAGGGATGCGGTTTTCTGTAAGCAGTTTGACGGTTTCAGGCTCAAGAATCTTCTGGTTTCCATACGTACCTTCATTTAAAAACATGTGCGCGAATTTGGCTAAATCGTTTGCTGTAGAAAAAACACCTGCATGACCGGCTACTCCATCCAGTGACCAGGCACTTTCATCGTGTACTTCTCCCCATACAAGCCCGCGATTCGTCCAAGGTTGATCTTCTGTTGCAGCAATACGTAGTTTTAATTCCTCGCTTGGGTTGTACATCGTATCTTCCATATTTAATGGGGTGGTAATGTTTTTTTCTACAAATTCATCTAAGCGCATATTGGAGAGCCGTTCGACGAGAGCTCCCAGTGTAATCATATTTAAATCGCTGTAAGTATAGGTGGATCCGGGTTCATTGGTGAGAGGATATTGTAAGACATGTTGTAAACGATCACTTCTGTCCCCTTCAACTTTATAAAGAGGGATCCATGGCTTAAAGCCTGAGGTATGCGTTAAGAGCTGCTCAATCGTCACGTTTTCCTTACCATTTACGGAAAAGTCGGGGAGATGCTTTGCGACCGGGTCATTCAATTCGAACGCACCCTGTTCATACAAAATCATTGCGGCTGTTGTAGTGAAAATTTTGCTGATGGAAGCGAGATCAAAGATGGTATCTTTCGTCATGGGGATAGGAGTTTCCGATTGTGTAAATTCATCGTCTTCATACTTCATGGCATATCCGTAAGCATCTTCTTTAACAATATGGCCTCTTCTTGCGACAAGAGCTACAGCCCCAGGCATAACGTTATCTTCTATGGCAGACAGTAAGAGAGGATCGATTTCTTGTAAAGGTTTTTCTCTCATGCCTGCCCCTCGTACTGACCCAGGGTGCAGGATCGGTGAGGAAGGACCTGGTTGATCCCATGAGAATGCAGGATGGACAGTACTATGGTTCGTATGGACATTCGGCTTCCCCCTTTTTTCTATGCTTGGTCCCGGTGCTGCGAGACTTGAATTTGGAATGAATAACGTTGTACCTAAAGCAGTTGTTAATAGGATGGATATAGCTTTCTTATTCATTTCATGCCCTCCTTTTTCAGATAATTCAAGCATACGGTTTTGCATTATAGTTGTCTATACCACTTTAGTAGTAATAGAAAATTTATACTAAGTTAGAAGAGGTTATAATGGTATGGGATAAAGGGAGTACAAGAACCCATCAAATCATTCCATCATCCATTTTCTTTCCCGCTCAGTCCATTCCTGTAAGGAATTTCATTAGATATAGGGAAGGAAGATGAAGACTGTTTATCCATTTATATCAGGACGTTCGATTGGTTTTGGGACATTTCACCCTAAATAGCGCTGCAGAGTTTTATCCTTCTGTATTTGAGGTATGTATTTATATATCAAATAAAGGAGGAATGAAAATGAAAATGATTCGCTCGTTGATCCATACTATCGTAGATATTCTCTTATTCATTCCACGTACGATAGGAAGATTGATTAAGAGAATCGTATAATTCAGAAACATAAACTGGGCCGCTCTTTTAGAGAGGGGCCTTTTTTAATGAATACGAATGATAGATAAATGAGGGTATGAAATGAGAATCCCTAAGGAAAGGAGGAGGGGACGAATGAAAGGGAAAGGGAAAGGGATGACTCTCGTTCTCTTCGGGGCTGCGAGCTTTGGGTTCACACCGATTTTTGTGAAGACGGGTTTTTCTTTAGGGTATACGCTCGGGGAACTGAACATAGTGCAAATGGTGGTCGCCTTTGTATTTTTATGGTTAATCAGTTTCTTCAAAAGGATTTCTTTGAAAGGAACGAGCAGAAACGATCTTTTCAAAATCATGTTGACAGGCACATCCGTTGGTTTGACCAGCATCTTTTATTATGGTGCGATGCAGTATTTACCAGCATCAATTGCCATTATTCTATTATTTCAATTCGTATGGATTGGAATGTTTTACGAATGGATTTTTACAAGAGTTATTCCTACAAAGATCAATTTCCTTTCATTGGTTGTGACCCTCCTTGGAGTAGTGTGCGCCTCTGGTGTGATAGGTGGAGGCTTTTTTGATATTCCAATAGCAGGACTTTTGCTTGGACTGCTCTCCGGCTTTTCTTATGCAGGTTTTGTCTTTTTCAGCGGACAGGTCGCGACAAAAACCTCCCCCATAGCAAGAAGTGCGCTGATGGTGACCGGCTCGCTGGTTCTTGTGTTGGTGGTTTTTGCTCAAGACCTCCCAACACTTCCTCTATTAGAGGGGCAGCTGTGGATCATAGGTGCAGGTGTGGCTTTAGTAGGCGCGGTCATCCCTCCATTATTTTTTGCTCAGGGTGCTCCGTTGATTTCTGGAAGACTTGCGAATGTCTTGAGTTCTATTGAACTTCCAGTGGCCATCGTTTCAGCCATGATCATCCTTTCTGAATCTGTTTCCTTGACTCAGTGGGTGGGAGTGGCTTTGATCGTAACAGCAATTTTCATTAATGAGCTGGGAGGGTTATGGCTTAAAGGGAAACTGGAAAGAAAAAGCCAGACCTCGTAATTTAAAGGCCTGGCTTTCATTCACACGACAGCTTCTTGCTTTGAGGAATCCTCCTTTTTGCTTTTTACATATTGGAAAACAGAAATGGCTCCGAAGACGCCTAATCCAATGAGGGAGATGATCAGATTCGGATAAACGAGCATCAGTCCACAAGCGACGAGTGCGATTCGTTCCACCCATGTGACTTTCGTGGCGAAGAATCCAATCAGGGCGGAACTGATGGCCGCCATTCCTAATAAGGCTGTGATGACACTGATAGATAAGTTGAATGCATTGACGTCCCCCTGCAGTAATAAAATCGGGTTAGTGACGAACACATACGGGATGATAAACGCAGCAATTGCCAGTTTTACCGCGGTTACACCAGCTTTCATCGGATTGGCCCCGGCAATTCCTGCTCCTGCATAAGCAGCGAGACAAACCGGAGGGGTGATGTCTGCGACAATTCCGAAATAGAAGACAAACATGTGAACGGCAATAACCGGAACATCAAATGCTAATAAGGCTGGAGCCGCCATCGTAGCGGTTACGACATAGTTGGCTGTCGTAGGGAGCCCCATCCCTAAAATAATACAGGCAATCATTGTGAAGAACATGACAAGGAAAAACTGCCCTTGAGCAAGATCGATAATTCCTCCGGCAATTTTAGGGCCCAGGCCTGTAGTCGTTACTGTCCCGGCAATGATTCCTGCAGTCGCACAGGCAGCGATGACGGGGAGGGCGACACGTGCTCCTTCTTCAAGCAATTTGATGATTCCTTTCAATGACATGCGTGTTTCTTTACGGAAAAAACTGATTACAAAGGCTGTCACGATAGCAAATAAAGCGGCATACGTTGGAGTCCGTCCTGCAAGCAGGAATCCGATAATGATGACGAGCGGAAGGAACAAGTCCAATCGTTTGACCAGTTTATTCGTTTTAGGGAGTTCTTCTTTTGAAAGCCCTCGGATATTTTGTTTTCTTGCCTCAAAGTGTGTGCCTAAAAAGACCCCTGAAAAATACAAAAGAGCGGGTACAATCGCAATGACGATGATTTCGTTATAAGGGATTCCCGTATAAGATGCCATGATGAATGCTGCGGCGCCCATGATCGGCGGCATAAGCTGCCCTCCGGTTGAGGCAGAAGCTTCCGAGGCTGCGGCAAAGTGAGGTTTGAAGCCTGCATTTTTCATCATCGGAATGGTAAACGATCCAGAGCCCACAGTATTGGCGACAGAGCTTCCGCTTACCATTCCTTGAAGCCCACTTGCCGCAACCGCAGCTTTGGCCGTTCCGCCCGTATATTTTCCTGTTAAGCGAAGGGCTAGATCATTGAAAAACTGTCCAATGTTCGTTTTGACGAGAATGACTCCGAAGAAAAGAAATAGAAAAATATAGGTCGACGATATTTGAATCGGAATACCAAATATAGCACTAGAACTGAAAAACATCTTTGTTGCGAGCGTAGGCCAGTCATTACCTGCGTGACCAATGATCGGAATGAAGTTCCCGAACATGCCATAGAGCAGGGCGACAATAGCTATGATGACAATTGGAAGTCCGACGACTCGCCTAGTTGCTTCAAGTAACAAAAGGATGCCGGCGGTTGCAACAAATTGATCCATATAGGTGAAGCCGAATATAATCGCATCATTGATGAGACGGTCATAATTTTGAATGATATAAAAGTTCGCATATAGAGCGATTGCAGCAAAGATAAGATCATACCATGGGATGCCACGTTTGCCCGTCAAAGAAGATTTAATCGGATAGAGGAGATAGACTAAGCATAGAGCCGCGCCCAGGTGAATGGCACCTTGGATGAGTGAAACATAAGCTCCACGGTAAGCGGTATAAAGCTGGAAAATAGTCAGTGCACTACCAAGGATCAAAGTCACCCAACCCCAGGGACCGAGGTTTGTGCGGAATGTGCTCTCTTTGTCGTATTTTTTCATCATTTCCTGCTTGTCAACTTCCTTGTTATCTTTTTTCGTCACGTCTCTTACCTCCATTCTTCTCTAAGTCAACGCTATAAAGAACCGGACAAAAAACAATGTCCGGTTCCGGTTGCTATCTTTATTCCAAAATGCCTGCTTCTTTGAAATACTTCTCTGCTCCAGGGTGAAGCGGTAGATCTTGTGCACCTGTCAAAGCACTATCTTGGGTGACCAGCTTCGCTTGAGCGATTGACATATCACCAGCATTTTCATAAAGTGTTTTCGTCATTTCATAAGCTAGATCTTCACTGACCTGGCTTGTTGAACCGAGCAGAAGCGCCATTGCAGTAATGGTTTCAACAGGCTCTTCCTGCCACTCATACGTTCCTGGTTCAACCGTGTACGCTTCGTATTGACTGTTGGCAACGACTTCCTCTAAAGCGTCCCCTTCAATGTTCAGGAATTTCACTTCTCCTGTAGCCGCGTCTAGTTCATCAGTTGTTGAGGATGGAACCCCTACAACTGCGAAAGAGGCGTCGATTGTATTGTTTTGAAGTTTACTCTTCGCGTCACCAAATCCTTCTTCGAACGCTTCATAGTCGCCTTCTTCGATGCCATAAGCGGAAAGAACCATCTCAGCAGCTTCACGAGTCGCTCCACCTGGAGGTCCGACCGCTACTTTTTTACCTTTAAGGTCTTCTATGGATTCAATTCCTGTAGAATCAAGCGTGACCACTTGAAGCGCTTCTGGGTAAAGGGAGCCGATGACAGCGACATTTCCGACATCTTTTCCTTCAAATTCACCCATTCCTTCGACAGCATTAATCATCGTCGTATTCTGGGCAATCCCCAACTGGAAATCTCCGGATTGAATTTTGGCGATGTTTTCAACAGAAGCTCCAGATTCTACAGAGCTAACATCAAATCCCTCAGCGTCAATATTGTCTGCAAAAAGGTTCGCCATTTCTCCTCCGAGTGGATAGTAAACGCCTCCGACGCTACCTGTACCCATTGTCAGGTTTGTCATTTCTTCGCCACCATCACTTCCGCCGTCTTCTCCTCCGGAACTGCTTGTCCCACTTTCACCACAAGCACTCAAGAATAGGCTTACTGTGAAGAGAAGAACGAACATTAACCATGAATACTTTTTCATTTAAAGACCCCCTATTATGAAATTGGATTGATTTAAAAGGATCCATTTCCTCCATTTAAATCAAAAAGTTCCTTATATTTACATGATTTTACCTTGTTTATGGAGGAATTACAATAATATTACAAAAATTAAGACAATTGAACTTCGGTAGGAATAAAAGAAAAAGGACCTCCTCATAGGAGCTCCTCTTCCACGGTCCAAAATGGCAGAATAATTCACATGGACCGTCCATTTTATTGCATTATAAACTTTCACAAACGAGACCATCCTGATCGTGCCCATCCAGGCGATGTGGGTCTTGGGCGGGGCCTCCAGCCGCTTCATAAAAGGCTTGTGCTACTTCTTGTGAAGAAAAGTCACCACAGTCCCTGTCTGGTCCTTGAGGATCATAGGGAAGACGATCTTCATAGGGGGAGGAGGCTGGTATTTCCTCCGCTTTTGGTGACTCGCCTCTCTGGAATCCCTCATCAGTAGCGTAACCCTCCATGCTCCAAATCCCTTTCTCTTGTTGTTTGGCACGAGTCTCTGCGTTTTTCATAGATGCTGAGTGAACGTAGGGTGGATCATATTCATATGCATATCGGGCAAGTCCTTTTTCCAGTAATTGCTGGTTGAAATTCTCTCCGTTTACCCAAACATAGCCAAGAAGTCGGTCATAATGATCACGCTTTGGGCCGTCATATTCGAAACGAATTTCTTTTCCTGACAACTTCTCTTTTGCAAAGTCACTTGCCTCAGGTCCAAAGGGCTGGACGGGCTTGTTTGGATGAACGGTTTCGGGCGTGTCGACAAGTAACAAACGGACACGTTCTTCTCTGCCTTTGATCTTAATGTCAATGGTGTCTCCGTCCACGACATTTGTAACCGTGGCATCAACATCTCCGGGCTGTTTTCCTTCGTCAGATGCCATTGATTCCTCTTCTAGAGGTGTTTCCTCCTCTTTTTCCAAGGAAGCACTTGGTTCGGAATTTTGTGATTGTTCGGTTTGACTTTCAGACTCTTCTTCTACTGGCTGGGTTTCGGTACAACCGGTAAGTATTGAAATGGATAAAACCAGCAATACGATGAGACCACGAAAAGGTCGTATCCATGAGGACATGGACATCCCTCCTTCCTTTTCTAACAATAGAATGGAGACAGGATAAAAAAAACGCAGAAATCCAAATTCTCCATTCAGATTTCGTGCGTTTTCATCTTAGTCCCAGCCTCTTAATTGCTATCTTTATTCTACTAGTCGCTGTTTCCTTTGGCAAACGTACTACGGGGGCGTTCTCTCTATAACCATCTGGCTGTGGTATGTGATAAAATAAAAAGTACAAAGATTGACAAAACCCCTTGCTTTTCGAGACACTAATCATAATAAGGAAATAGGGAGAGATACATATGGCATTTGTTATTACACAACCTTGCCAAGGCGAGCAAGCCGGAGAGTGCGTCGACGTTTGTCCTGTCGACTGCATTGAAAAAGGGGAAGACCAGTACTACATCAATCCTGATATTTGTATAGACTGCGGCGCGTGTGTATCGGTTTGTCCGGTAGATGCGATTGTCGAAGAGTATGAGCTGATGCCCGAGGAAGAGCCGTATCTAGAAAAAGCGGAGAAGTTCTTCGGCAACATATAAAAAAGAAACGCCCATCCCATGGGCGTTTTTTTATTTGTCTTATTCTTCATTGCTCTTGGTTTCAAGATGTTTTCGGGGTTCGTTCCATGGGTTGAGCTTCAGGGGGGCTGGGAAGCTACTCGTCCAGCTGCATCGCCAAGACCCTCGCGACACAAGCAGAACAGTAAAGGAATGAAAGAGCACATTCCGTTGCTGTTCTGCTTATGACAGTCGTGTCTACCAGGACGATTCTGCATTTGTACACTTTCCTGTAGGGGAGTGCCGACCTTCCTCGGACTACCGCGGAAAGCGAATCATCCCCCTATTCCCCCATCCACTCAACAAATGTCTCGAAACTGAGTCTTCAAGTAAAAGGAGCTTATGTAAAATTAGGTCTTAACAAATTTTAATAAAATAAAAGAACTTATTAGAAATTGGTGTTCTGTTGGTTTTTTAGAGGTCCATCTATGTAATTTTTTGTTGAAATCAGATAATTTAGATAATTTTATGTGATTTAAAAGAGGAATAAGGGGTATGAGAGTAGAAAGAACTAATAAAATAATCTTTGTGCAGGAGTTGATTGGATGCTCATGTCAGTTTATCCCCCCGAAGGTTCATATCAAGAAAGATACCATTTGATCGATCAATTGAGGGATTTAGGTTACACAGAGGATGCCTTTGGAAAAAGGACGATTGAGATGACTTTGCCGGAGTTGCAGCAAATTTTCATCAACTTGGAGTATCAAAGAGAGAGTGCTCTGGAAAATTAATACTGAGAAATTACGAATTCGAAAAGCCTTCACAGCTAAAAAGAAGCGAACCGGCTATCTTACATAGGCGACTCGCTTCTTTATGCATTTTTCCATTACAGATCTTTACTGTTTTCAAAATGACATTATTAGACAGGCCGGTGTGCGGCGATGAAAAACATGATGAAACCGGCCCATAAAAAAGAGTGTGCTCATTATTTTGATATAATAAACATTCGTTTGCATAAAAAAGCCAGAGCGTGTACGCTCTGGTATTGAAAGAGGGAGACATTCTACAGGTAGAAGTTGTAGAGAATATGTCTCGCTGTCTATTATAACCAAACCTATATTGAGAAAACAATTTATCTCTCGAATTCTTTCAATTGCAAAGATAACGAACAATGAACCAGAAGGTGGTGAAGACCTCTGGTTCTTTTTTTATGCACACCTAATCAGCGGAAGGTGGTTATTATACCTTCCGCGTCTGTGTAAACCACTTATAACGGGTAAAGGTGATTCACACGAAAAGGTTTTTTAGTTATAGAAAGAAGCTCCTACGATAATCAAAAGGATGAACAATACAACGATCAAAACGAAAGTGCTTCCGTATCCGCCGCCGTATCCGCCGCAGCCACCATACCAGCCCATATCTTTCACCACCTTTTTTAATCCTATACGACACAGTATGAAGGGACAGGCTTCGAAGGCAGGGCGAATGTCCATGATTGTATATTTGAAACTCCCAAGTACAGAAAAGTGGTTTTATTGAAGAATCATTGCGAATAATCGTCCCTGATTGATCGAGTGTTTTCAAGCTGAATCCACGCTCATTTGAGATAAAAAAGAAAAAAAGAAAGGTGAAAATGAAACGGGATGTCAAGCCTCTCAACGGTGTAAGCGCTTAACCTATTCATTGAATCTTTTGAGTGTTCAGAAAATTTGCTGAAAACCTGTTGACCTTCCCACGAAATGGGTTTAAAGTAGTCCTCAATCAACCACATCGATGACTTCAATCGTCTGGTTGGTTCATGGGAAAGACCTGAGATTGGGACCCTGAAAATGTAAGATCACCACTTACCAGAAGGGTCCACATTTTCTTTATCATTCTTTAATCATTTCAAACATTAAACTATAAAAGAAAGGAGTGCTGAAAATGAGCAGCCAATGGATTTATATGAGCGGTGAATACGTGAAGAAAGAAGAAGCCGTTGTTTCCGTTTATGATCACGGTTTCTTATATGGAGATGGGGTGTTCGAAGGAATTCGTGTTTACGAAGGAAACATCTTTAAGCTCGATGAACACTTGAACCGTCTCTATGATTCAGCGAAGTCGATCATGCTTGAGATCCCACATAGCAAGGAGGAACTCGAAGAGATTATTGCGGAAACGGTCCGCCGTAACCAGTTGGAAACCGCTTATATCCGCGTCGTCGTTTCCAGAGGCGCCGGCAACCTGGGTCTGGACCCAGCCAGCTGTGCAAATCCTCGTTTGGTTGTCATTGCTGAAGCACTCGCTTTGTTCCCGAAAGAATTATATGAACGCGGGGTCCGCCTTGCCTCTGTTTCAAGCAGAAGGAATCGACCGGACGTGTTACCGCCCCAAGTGAAATCGTTGAATTACTTAAACAACATTCTCGTGAAAATGGAAGCCAATCAGGCAGGCGTAGATGAAGCTCTCATGCTGAATGATCAAGGCTATGTGACGGAGGGTTCCGCCGACAACATCTTTATCGTGAAGAATGGAACCATCCTTACACCGCCGACATATTTAGGTGCATTAGAAGGAATCACCCGTAACGCCATCATCGATTTAGCTGAAGATAAAGGCTACAAAGTCAAGGAGCAGCCATTTACAAGACACGATGTTTACGTCGCGGATGAAGTGTTTTTGACAGGCACAGCAGCAGAAGTGATCGCTGTCGTAGAAGTCGATCAGCGAAAAGTTGGAGATGGGAAACCAGGGGTTGTCACAAACCACTTGCTTTCAGAATTCAGAAAAGTAACGACAACCGACGGATACAAAGTGTACAGCAAAGATCAAGCGAACGTGAGTTAGTAGAGAAACGCCGAGCAGAGTTGAGGCATTTGAAAAATAAATCACACGAACACGATGAAAGGAATAAAGGAATAAGTGCATGTATTCCCAGAGAGCCGGGGTTGCTGGAAGCCCGGAAATACATCTTATTCTGACATCATCCTTGAGTGTCCACGCTGAACGTTTATCTAGTAGGCGGGACCAGGTGTTTCACCACACCTGTTATCAAAAGGGGTTCATGATGAATCCCATGAGGTGGAGCTTGTTTTGAGAGCTTCACAAATGAGGGTGGTACCGTGGAAGTAAAGAGAGACCTTTTCACCCCTCACATTCTTACAACACTGTTGTTGTGTTGCAGGAATTTGAGGAGGAAGAAGGTCTCTTTTTTGTTCGAAAGGCGAAAGGTTCGAAGCGGAAAGGCATCACAATCAATATCCACTTTTCAAAAAGATACGTTCAACACAGGAGGGATGAAAAATGAAGGCACAGGCAAGTGCGGAACAACAGACCGCGACGAAGACAGGAGCCGATTTGCTAGTGGAAGCTTTAATCGGTCAAGGTGTCAAAACGTTATTCGGATATCCAGGTGGCGCGGTTTTACCGATTTATGATGCGATTTACAGGGCTGAAGGCAGCTTTGATCACATTCTTCCAAGACATGAACAAGGAGCGATTCACGCAGCGGAAGGATATGCGAGGGTTTCCGGAAAGGCCGGGGTCGTCATCGGGACGTCTGGTCCAGGAGCAACAAACTTAGTTACGGGTATTGCGGACGCGATGATGGATTCTATTCCCCTCGTGATATTTACAGGGCAGGTTGCCAAAGGTGTCATTGGAACCGATGCGTTCCAGGAATCAGACATCATGGGCATCACGACGCCTATTACCAAGCATAATTATCAAGTTCAGGAAATCGAGGACCTGCCGAGAATTGTGAATGAAGCCTTTCATATCGCAACGACAGGCAGACCAGGACCGGTCGTTGTGGATATTCCGAAAGACATCAGTTCTACAGTTCACGCAAAGGAAGTGAAGAGCGAATTCCACTTACCCGGTTACCAGCCGACCGTCAAACCGAATCCACTTCAAGTCAGTAAATTGCATGACGCACTAGTGGAAGCGAAAAAACCGGTGGTACTCGCAGGATCTGGTGTCATTCATGCAGGTGCTTCGGAAGAGTTAAAAACATTCGTCCAAAGTTACCAACTGCCGGTTACGACAACGCTTCTAGGACTTGGCAGTTACCCGGGCACCTGTGATTTGTCCCTCGGAATGGCTGGAATGCATGGGACGTATTCAGCAAATACAGCTCTTTACGAATGCGACCTGCTGATCAATATCGGTTCTCGCTTTGATGACAGACTGACAGGAAACTTGAAGCATTTTGCACCAAACGCGACAGTCGCCCATATCGATATCGACCCTGCTGAAATCGGAAAAAATATTCCAACGCACATTCCGATCGTATCGGATGCCAAAGCAGCACTGGAAGCTTTGAACGCAAAAACTGTGAAGGGGCTGCACCATAAAGGGTGGATGGATGCGATCAGCCAAAACAAAATTGATTATCCACTCTGGCATGATCAGCCGGATGAACTCATCGTTCCTCAGTGGCTCATGCAGAAAGTTTATGAATATACCGGTGGAGAAGCAGTTGTTACGACAGATGTCGGACAGCATCAAATGTGGGCGGCCCAATACTATCAATTTGATCGGCCGAACCGCTGGGTCACCTCAGGCGGCCTAGGAACGATGGGCTATGGGTTCCCAGCAGCAATCGGAGCACAGCTGGCCGACATGGATTCCACATGTGTCGCTGTTGTCGGTGACGGTGGTTTTCAAATGACGCTTCAGGAACTATCTGTTCTCCAGGAACGGAGACTGCCGGTCAAAGTCCTGATCGTCAACAATCAGGCGTTAGGCATGGTAAGACAGTGGCAGGAGAAGTTTTATAGTGAGAGATACTCAGAATCGATCATCGATGTTCAGCCGGACTTTGTAAAACTAGCAGAAAGCTACCAAGTCCCTAGCTATAAGATCGAAACACAGGAAGAACTCTTGGAAGTCCTGCCGAAAGTACTGGGAGATGATCAGCCGGCGGTCATCGATTGCCGTGTCCTTCAAAAAGAGAACGTCTATCCGATGATCGCACCAGGAAAAGGACTACATGAAATGATTGGGGTGAAACGATGAAGCGAATCGTCACAGCAACCGTTCATAATCGAAGCGGTGTGCTGAACCGGGTAACAGGATTACTTGCCAAAAGGCAATTCAACATTGAAAGCATTTCTGTCGGGCGTACGGAGACCGAAGGCGTCTCGAAAATGACGTTCGTTGTGGAAGTTGAAGATGACCGCAAGCTCGAGCAGCTGACCAAACAGCTGAACAAACAAATCGATGTGCTGAAAGTATCAGACATCACAGACAAAGCGATTGTCGCCAGGGAACTTGCGATGGTGAAGGTGATCAGCAACCCACAGATCCGCAGTGAAATCCAGGGCATCATCGAACCGTTCCGTGCATCAATCATTGATGTCAGTAAAGAAAGCGTTACGGTTCAAGTGACAGGTAAATCTGATAAAGTCGATGCGCTCATCGATCTATTAAGGCCTTATGGCATAAAAGAACTAGCCAGAACGGGCTTAACCGCATTCACCCGCGGTCATCAGCCGCAAGTAGCAGAATTCAAATCTTACTCTCTATTAAAATAATTTCCCGAAAGGATGGATGTACAAATGGCACACGTATATTATCACAACGATATTAAAGATGAGGTACTAAAAAATAAAAAAGTCGCTGTTGTAGGCTATGGATCTCAAGGTCATGCACACGCTCAAAACTTGAAGGAAAGTGGTCATAACGTCGTTGTGGGTCTTCGTAAAGGAAAGTCATGGGATAAAGCGGAACAAGACGGACTGGAAGTGAAAAGTGTTGCCGATGCTGTAGCAGAATCTGATGTAGTCATGGTTCTTCTTCCTGATGAATATCAGCCGAGAGTGTATGAAGAGTCCATCAAACCGAATTTGAAGTCCGGAGCAGCACTTGCTTTCGCGCACGGATTCAACGTCCACTTTAATCAAGTTGTTCCTCCATCAGATGTCGATGTTTTCCTTGTGGCTCCTAAAGGACCAGGGCACCTTGTCCGTCGTACGTTTGAAGAAGGGGCAGGTGTACCGGCACTGATCGGTGTCGAACAGGACGTTACTGGGGAAGCGAAAGAAATCGCGCTCGCCTATGCGAAAGGAATCGGCGGGGGCCGTGCAGGAGTGCTTGAAACATCCTTCCATGAAGAAACGGAAACTGATCTATTCGGTGAACAGGCCGTCCTTTGCGGTGGACTTTCAAGCCTTGTGAAAGCTGGTTTTGAAACATTGACTGAAGCTGGCTATCAGCCGGAAGTCGCCTACTTCGAATGTATGCACGAGCTCAAATTGATCGTTGATTTGATGTACGAAGGCGGTCTTGAAGGTATGCGTTATTCCATCTCTGATACAGCACAGTGGGGTGACTTCGTATCAGGTCCACGTGTTGTTGATGAAAGTACGAAAGCCCGTATGAAAGACGTGTTGACAGATATCCAGACAGGGAAGTTCGCCAAAGGCTGGATCCTTGAGAACCAGGTGAATCGTCCAGAATTCAATGCCATCAATGCGCGTGAAAACAATCATCAAATCGAGAAGGTGGGTAGAGAGCTCCGTGAACTAATGCCGTTCGTTAAGAAGTCCCAATCCAAAGAAAAGGATGTGGTCACACATGGCTCACGTTAACGTTTTCGATACAACCTTGAGAGACGGAGAACAATCCGCTGGTGTCAATTTGGATCGTTTGGAAAAAGTGGAAATTGCCAAACAGCTGGAACGTTTAGGTGTAGATATTATGGAGGCGGGATTTCCTGCTTCCTCTCAAGCTGATTTCGAAGCAGTCAAAGAGATTGCTGATACCGTCCGTGGTTGTTCGGTAACTGGCTTAGCGCGAGCAAACAAACGTGACATCGACATTGCATGGGAAGCATTGAAAGGCGGAGCGGAGCCGAGGCTTCATGTTTTCATCGCGACCTCCCCGATCCATATGACACATAAACTGAAAAAGACACCGGATGAAGTCGTCCAAAAAGCGGTGGAAATGGTCGCGTATGCGAAAGAGAAGTTTCCACATGTTCAGTTTTCAGCGGAAGATGCGCTTCGATCCGATCAAGACTTTCTCGTCCATATTATCGAAAAGGTGATCGACGCTGGTGCGAGTGTCATCAACCTTCCAGATACGGTCGGATTCACCACACCTGACGAAATTGGACGGCTTTTCCGATATGTAAGAGAGAACGTACCGAACATTGACAAGGCAATCTTGTCTACACACAATCACGATGATTTGGGAATGGCCGTAAGCAACTCCCCTGGCTGCGATTGAAAATGGAGCGAGACAAATTGAAGGGACGATCAATGGAATCGGCGAGCGTGCCGGAAATGCAGCGCTTGAAGAAATCGCTGTCGCATTGAAAATCCGCCAAGATCGTTTTGATTTTGAAACAGGCCTTGTCCTGAAAGAAATCAAGCGCACCAGTGATCTCGTCAGCCGCCTGACAGGGATGCAGGTGCCAGGCAACAAAGCCGTTGTTGGACGTAACGCTTTTGCCCATGAATCCGGGATCCACCAGGACGGCGTGTTGAAGGAGGCCACGACATACGAAATTATCACCCCAGCGATGGTTGGCATCGATTCCAATCGAATGGTGTTAGGAAAACACTCCGGAAGGCATGCGTTCAAACAGAAAGCAGAAGAACTCGGGTTTGATCTTACTGAAAACAAGCTGAAGGAAGCTTTTGAATCATTTAAGACACTGACAGGCAAGAAGAAAGAAGTGACAGATGACGATCTCTTCGCCATTTTGACAGATACGCAGACGGAAAACGAAGATCAGCCTAAATACGAGTTGAAAGCCTTCCAAGTTCAATATGGAAGCATCAATCGTCCGACAGCAACTGTTCTTTTGACACGTCCGGATGGAGAAGAAGTCGAGAAGGCCAATACGGGAGAAGGAAGCGTCGAAGCAATCTACAACACGCTGGATGATTTGATTGATGCCGATGTTCACCTGCAGGACTATCAATTGAGTTCCATCGGTAAAGGGCGCGACGCTTTAGCAGAGGTCCACGTTCAATTGACCGTCGATGGAATCAAAGCATCTGGCCGTGGCTCTGCGCAGGATGTTCTGGAAGCATCGGCTCACGCCTTCTTAAACGCAGTAAACCGCACATTATATAGAAGTAAAATGGAGAATTATCAAAAGGTGCAAATATAACTAAAGGGGGATGCACATGGAAAAACATATCGTACTTTTGCCAGGAGACGGGATTGGTCCAGAAGTGACAAAAGCTGCTAAAAACGTGTTGCAGTCGGTAGCGGACCGCTTTCAGCACACCTTCACTTTTGAGACTCATGACATCGGAGGAGTGGCGATCGACAATCACGAAACGCCCCTTCCGGAGGATACGGTCGAAGCAGCAAGGAAAGCGGATGCCATTTTCCTGGGAGCGGTCGGTGGACCGAAATGGGATCAGCTTCCCGGTCATATGAGGCCGGAAAAAGGACTGCTCGGGATCCGCAAAGAACTCGAGTTGTTTGCGAATCTCCGTCCTGTCAAAGCGTTTCAACAGTTGCTCCATGCATCGCCTTTAAAGCAGGAGGTCGTCGCGGAAAGTGATCTGTTGATCGTCCGTGAGCTGACCGGTGGGTTGTACTTTGGAGAACCGAGAGAACGACGTAACAATGGTAAAGCCGTCGTCGATACGTTGGCATACGAACGGCGGGAGATTGAAAGGATCGTAGAACAGGCTTTCCAAAGCGCTCAGGTGCGGAGGAAGCATCTCACATCTGTCGATAAAGCGAATGTCCTCGAGTCGAGCCGCATGTGGAGGGAAGTCGTGGAGGAGAAAAAAGCGCAGTATCCAGATGTAAGGGTTGAACATATGCTTGTGGATGCCGCCGCGATGAAACTTGTGACGAATCCGGCATACTTTGATGTCATCGTCACAGAGAACATGTTCGGGGACATCTTGAGCGATGAAGCTTCTGTACTGACAGGGTCGCTCGGTATGTTGCCATCTGCCAGTTTAAAAGAAACGGGCGTCGGCCTTTTCGAGCCGGTCCATGGGTCTGCCCCTGATATCGCAGGAGAGAATAAAGCGAATCCTCTCGCTAGTATCCTATCTGTTGCGATGATGCTGAAGCATTCTTTCGGCATGGAAGAAGAAGCAGAACAAGTGGAAGCGGCTGTACAGGAAGTGTTGAACGAAGGGTACCACACGGCAGACATCAATCTCGTAGGAGGTACCGTCGTCAGTGGCAGTGAATTGGCACGAAAAGTAGTCGATCAAATCACCACAAGTGATACGACAGAAAATATCATGCGTTGTTACGTATAAACACGAAGGGAGCGGAACGGAATGAGTCATCCAAAAACCATTGTAGAAAAAATTTGGGATCAGCATGTCGTCCATGAAGAAGAAGGGAAACCGAACCTCCTCTACATCGACTTGCATCTGATTCATGAGGTGACCTCTCCCCAGGCGTTTGAAGGATTGCGGTTGGCCGGAAGGAAAGTGAGAAGACCAGATCGTACGTTTGCGACGATGGATCATAACGTACCAACGATCCACCGGAATGTCATCAAAGATGAAGTTTCCAAAAAGCAGATGGAAACATTGAAAGCCAACTGTGAAGAGTTCGGCGTTCGCCTGGCAGACATTAATCACCCAGATCAAGGGATTGTCCATGTAATCGGACCGGAACTTGGTCTGACCCAGCCGGGAAAAACAATAGTCTGTGGGGATAGCCATACCTCCACACACGGAGCTTTCGGGGCATTGGCATTTGGAATCGGAACAAGTGAGGTGGAGCACGTGCTCGCGACCCAATCCTTGTGGCAGGCACCTCCAAAAACCCTTCAAGTCAACGTTGATGGGGTGCTTGGAACAGGCGTCACAGCGAAGGATTTAATTCTTGCGATCATTGGAAAATATGGGGTTCGCTTTGGTACAGGTCATGTGATCGAGTACACCGGTGAAGCTGTTCGCAACCTTTCAATGGAGGAACGCATGACGGTATGCAACATGTCGATCGAAGCAGGAGCAAGAGCCGGATTGATCAGTCCTGATGCAACGACAATTGATTACATGCGAGGCAAACGCTATGTGCCGGAAGGAAAAGATTTTGACGAAGTAGCTGAACAGTGGCTCGCATTAGCCTCCGATGAAGGGGCTGAATATGACCAGACGCTTAAGATTCATGCGGATGAGATTGAACCCCAGGTGACATGGGGAACGAATCCTTCCCAATGTGTTCCTGTCGGTGGTCGTGTTCCCGATCCTGAATTGGTAGAAGAAGATCGGGACGGCATCGAGCGGGCCATCGAATATATGGGACTTGAGGCGAACCAGAGTATCGAATCCATTCCTGTCGAGCACGTGTTTATCGGTTCGTGCACAAACTCCAGGTTAAGCGATTTGCGCAAAGCGGCGGAAATTGTTCGTGGCGGCCGCGTTCACGAAGGAGTGAGAGCTCTTGTCGTTCCTGGTTCCAAATCTGTAAAAGATGCAGCAGAAGCGGAAGGTTTGGATACGATTTTCTTGACCGCAGGTTTTGAATGGCGCGATGCCGGTTGCAGCATGTGCCTAGCTATGAATGATGATATCGTCCCACCTGGTGAACGCTGTGCTTCCACTTCCAATCGGAACTTCGAGGGGCGCCAGGGAAATGGTGCCCGTACCCATCTCGTGAGTCCGGAAATGGCAGCAGCGGCAGCGTTGGAAGGGCATTTTGTCGATGTCAGAAAATACGCCAGTACGGTAGGAGGGTGAAGAGATGGAACCGATCAAACAACATCGTGGTCTGGTCTACCCATTGGATCGATCGAATGTCGATACCGACCAGATCATTCCTAAGCAATTTTTGAAAAGGATTGAACGACAGGGGTTCGGCCAGTTCCTCTTCTACAACTGGCGATTTAATGAGGATGGAACACTACGGGAAGATTTCTCTTTGAATGACCCGAAGTATGATGGTGCTTCTGTTCTTGTCGGCGGTGAAAACTTCGGGTGCGGTTCCTCCAGAGAACACGCACCATGGGCGATTCAGGACTATGGATTTAAAGTGGTCATCGCCCCGAGTTTCGCCGACATTTTCTACAACAACTGCTTCAAAAACGGAATCCTCCCGATTCAGTTGCCGAAGCCGGTTGTAGATCAGCTGATGGAAAAGGCGACGAAAGAGAAGTATGAAGTGAAGGTCGATTTGGAAAAACAGATCATTGATGACGGTGACCTTGAAGTGTCCTTTGACATCCAGTCCTACCACAAAGAAATGCTAATGAATGGCTGGGATGAGATTGCTGTCACTTTGACGTATGAAGACAAAATCGACCGGTACGAAAAACAAAACAAAGGAGTGAAGACGTTGGGGATTTCTTAACGCTAGCTAAAGTAATGGATGCACAGGAACAGTTGCAGGAGGTGGTGCACCGCACCCCGCTGCAAACATCAACAACCTTCAATGAGAAAACCGGGCAGCACGTCTACTTGAAGATGGAGAATCAGCAAAAAACAGGTGCTTTCAAAGTACGGGGGGCGTCCTATAAGGTTGCCTGTCTAACAGAAGTCGAAGCGTCCCGCGGTGTCATTGCAGCATCTGCAGGGAACCATGCCCAAGGCGTCGCTCTTGCTGCAGCGAAACGGGGCATCCAGGCGCAGATTTTTATGCCGGAAGGTACACCGAGAGCGAAAGTGGAAGCGACGCAAGGGTACGGAGCGAAGGTCGTTCTTACCGGCGAGTCCTTCCATGAAGCTTACCAGGCCGCTTTGCTTGAACAGGAAAGAACGGGTGCCACTTTTCTTCATCCTTTCGACGATTATGATGTCATGGCAGGACAAGCGACGGTCGCCGTTGAAATGCTGCAGCAGCAGCCGGATCTAAACCGTCTGTTCGTTCCAATCGGGGGAGGCGGGCTGATCGCAGGCATTGCGTTCGCAGCTAAACAGCTGAAGCCGGACATCAAAGTCATCGGTGTCCAATCCGCAAAAGCCCCGTCCATGTACAATGCTCTGTACAAAAAAGGACCTGAAAAACTGACATCCGTCTCTACGATTGCTGACGGAATTGCCGTGAAGGAAAGAGGAAAACTCACTTACACGTGTATCCAAAAATACGTGGATCAAGTGATCACGGTGGAAGAACATGAAATCGCAAAAGCCATGCTGATGCTGCTCGAACGTGAAAAAACGTTGGTCGAAGGAGCAGGAGCAACTGCGCTTGCCGGTCTTCTTAGTACGTGTGACACGTTTGAACAACAGCAATGCGGAGTTGTCTTGAGTGGAGGAAACATGGACCTATCCCGATTGCCGCTGATCCAGAAGCTAGCTAATCCGAAGAAAGTGGTCATCGCTTAAGATGACAGCCAGGAGGAGTGTTTGAACTCTTCCTGGCATTTTTATTGGAAGTCGGTTTTGAGTACTTATCAGTTATTTCGACGCTATTTCTGTATCATTAATCGTATCCTGGGAACCTATTCGTGACTTTAGGACTTTTATTAGACCTTTAGGATATATATTAGCGACTTTGGAAGTTTTATGATCATCTTCAAAGTTTTGATCCTCTCCTAAACAATCGAGATTAGTAGAGATGGGAAGAGGCTTTCGTGTACATATTAAAAAAGGAGAGCCGGCATTCGAAGCCGGGCTCTCCTTTTCTATTACTTCAATAAATCAAGCATCACTTGATTGAATTTTTCTTTTTCATCATAAACCATTCCGTGGCCGCTGCTTTCAAACGGTACGAGTGTGCTGTTTGGGATCTTCTCGTTCAATATCTCGGAAAATGCATATTCACAGATCTCATCATGTTTGCCGTGAAGTAAGAGGGTAGGTACATCTATTTGACCCACCTCATCCCGTAAATCTTCATCTCTTAACGATGCTGCGCAAGCGATAGTGGCGTGAGCCGATGCTTTAAGGGCAAGGCTGTGAAACCATTCTCCAAAAGGTTTTGAGATATCCGAATGGTAGAATCCTTCACCGAAGTCTTTCAATGCAGCTGGGCGGTCATTTTTGAGGGAATCAATCAATCCGTCCACTTCTTCTTTCTTCATGCCGTGGGTGTAGCCATCTCTTTGAGTGAAACTTGGAGCGGCCGGGCCTGCCAGAATCAACTGCGCAAATTCTTTGTTTGCAAATTTCGTCGCATAGCGAATCGCAATCGGTCCGCCCATGGAAAATCCAGCTAAATAGAAGTTTTCAAGTTGAAGATACTCGACAACGGTTTTCACATCGTGGGCAAGTGTATCGTAATCATAGCCGAAAGCCGGCTTGTCTGATCTACCGAACCCCCGCAGGTCGATGCCTATGAAGCGGTAGCCTTTTTGAGGGAGTTCGTTCATTTGATATTCGAACATTTCATGGTTTAGAGGCCATCCATGAAGGAATACAATCGGCCGTCCTTCTCCGATATCTTCTACGAATAAGTCGATATGGTAATCATGATCCACTTCGATAAAGAGTGACATATGAGTAAAAACTCCTTTTTATATGTTAAGAAGAATATTCCCCGTTTCTTCCATTTAAAACTGATCCTTATCAGGAAGCACTTCTATTCCATTAGACCCCTTTCCTTCTATAGTATAAGGAACCTCTTGATAAAGTAGGAAATCAAACATTTAGATGAGTACTATCAATAATCACCGTTACCTGCTTTTATTTCGGAATGATACAATAGAAAAGCTATAAGAAAGGTGAGGTGGAACGATGAATAATTTTTTACAATATAATCCTACAAAACTCTATTTTGGTGAGGGACAAATCAAACAGCTTCCAAACGAAATAGGTCAAGGATCAAAAGTGCTTGTCGTTTATGGTGGGGGAAGCATTAAGCGGAACGGTGTTTACGATGATGTGATGAAACAATTAGAGAAACTTGAAGCGTCCGTTTATGAACTATCCGGTGTGGAGCCGAATCCTCGACTGACAACAGTCCGTAGAGGTGTCGATATCTGTAAGAAAGAAGGGATCGACTTTTTGCTTGCTGTTGGAGGCGGGAGTGTCATCGATTGTACAAAAGCTATTGCCGCAGGGGCAGCGAGTGATGCGGATGCTTGGGAGTTAATTACACAAGAGTCTCCAATTGAAAGGGCCCTGCCCATTGGTACAGTTTTGACGCTTGCAGCCACAGGGTCTGAGATGAATGCAGTTTCCGTTATTACAAACTGGGAAACGAAGGACAAACTTGGTTGGGGGTCCCCTCATGTGTACCCGTCATTCTCGGTCCTGGATCCAACTTACACGTTCTCTGTACCTGAAAACCAGACCGTTTACGGAATCGTCGACAGCATGTCCCATGCATTGGAACACTACTTCCATCGGACGGAAAACACGCCCATGATTGATGGGTTCATCGAGTCCCTTTTACGGACGGCTATTCAAACGGGACCGAAGTTGATAGCGGATCTGCAATCCTATGAACATAGGGAGACGATGATGTACTTAAGTACTACCGCATTCAATGGAACCTTGATGAATGGGACAGATGGAGGGGACTGGGCTACTCACCGTATCGAACATGCAGTATCCGCCATCTATGATATCCCACACGGCGGGGGACTTGCCATTCTGTTCCCGAACTGGCTTGAGCATGTATTGGAAGATGATCCGAGCCGAGTGAAGAAGTTGGCAACCAACGTTTTCGACATCGATCCTGCAGGGAAGACAGATGTGGAAGTTGCGCGAGAAGGAGCAAAGGCCCTGCGCCACTTCTGGAACTCTCTTGGAGCACCAAGCACTCTTCAAGACTATGATATTAAAGATGAAGCATTTGATGATATTATTGAGAAAACATTCATTAAACCAGGCGTGGGGACGTATAAAGAAATGAACCGTGAAACAGTTTTAGACATTCTGCAACGTTCTCTATGATTAAAAAAGAGGGGCTCTGATAGAGCCCCTCTTTTGTTTACTTACAGCTCCCGATCTGGGAACACACTTCTTCTGCTTGATGCAATAAAGCAGCCAATCTCGAAAAGCATTTCTGAATATCGTCCCCCACAAACTTGCCATACACTTGAAGTAACAACTGTTGGAAAATATTCAGGAAATAGCCAGGTAATTTACAAAGGGATTACAATTTATTTAAGAATTCGTGGGTTTTCTTCAAATTGCGACAATTATGTATATACTGATACATGGTTAAAAACAGAACGGATTTAGTTAAATCAATAACTGTGTACAGGGAGTCATCATTAAATGAAGAAACTTATGGTAATCATTATAGCTTTATTTACCACTATTAGTATAAATCCAAACATAACGATGGCAGAGTCCAAACTTGATACTCCATCGATTAATAGTGAAGCGGCAATAGTTCTCGAAGCGAATACGGGAAAAGTTTTATATGAGAAGAATGCAGAGAAGAGCATGTATCCGGCCAGTTTGACGAAGATTGCAACAGCGATCTACGCTATTGAAAATGGGGACCTTAATGATACTGTGACGGTTAGTGAAAAAGCTTATAATACAGGAGGTTCCAGTGTTTTTCTTGAAGAAGGAGACGAAGCGACTTTAAAGCAACTCATTCAAGGGCTGCTCTTGAACTCCGGGAATGATGCTGGTGTCGCGATTGCCGAGCATTTGAGTGGGAGTGTCGAGCAGTTCTCAAAAGATTTGAATGCATACCTTGAAGAAAAAGCCGGGGTAGAGCAGACGGAATTCCAGAACCCGCATGGTTTGTTCGACTCAGAGCATAGGACAACAGCGAAAGACTTGGCTGATATAACCAAATATGCACAAGAAAATGAGACGTTCAACGAGATTTATGGGTTGGAGACTCTAGATTGGGATGGGGAAAAGTGGGATGCTACGTTATACACGCATCACCGTTTTATGAGGGAAGACCCGTATGAAGGTGTGACTGGTGGAAAGACAGGGTATGTTCCTCAATCTGGCTTTACGTTGGCTACAAGTGCGAGCCGTGAAAATATGGACGTGGTTGTCATTACAATGAAGAGCAGCACCAAAGATTTATCCTATGAAGATACGAAGAAACTGCTGGACTATGGATTTGAACACTATCAAACATCTGTCTTAAAGCCTGAGGAAGAGCTTCCAAACGTAGACGAAGACTACCAACTGCCAAAAGAAATTTCTTACACTCACCTAAAAGGGGATTCTGTGAACACGGACATGGATGAATCAGGGATGCTCTCTATAACCAATTCAGATGGGGAGGAGATCTACTCTGAGCAGATGGAAAAGGTGAAGGAAAAAACGACACCCCCTGAGGAAAAACAAGAGTATGATAAGCCTAAATGGCAAGAATATTGGACATTATTCATTTTCCCACGACACTTCTGGGTGACTGAAATTTATGAAGAGCTCCATGGTTCATGATAAACCTCCACATTCAGGAGGTTTATTTTTTTTGACGAGGGATATATATTAGAGCGGGAAAAGGTTTGAATTCGAAATTTCATCTTATTCTCGATGAATATTAATCTTAAGTCTTATCTTTTGAGGTGGTTTGTTTGGAAAAGAAAAAGAATCGGACGATGCTTATGTTTGGAGCTGTTGGCTTATTGTTGATCCTAGTGATCCATCTGACTCACAGAAATTTACAACTGAACTGGAATGGAAATGATTTTAAGAGTTATACTTCTTATTTATATACATATCTGCTGATCCCATTTGTTTTATATGGTACGACATTCTTCGTTTACCTGAAAAAACGTAATCACGTTGCGATTCCCTGGCTAATGAGCCTATTGTTCACTTTTATCAGCATAGGGATGATTACGAATGGAGAAGGCATGGTTGTTTATCATTTTTCTATATTTCTTGTTATTGCATTGATTGCCTTTTATGATCGGACGGAAATCATAGGGTTGATGACGCTTCTTTTTGCCTTGTTTCATTTCGTTGCCATGTTTTGGGGAATGGATTTCTTTTATGGGACGGATAATTACTCATGGTTCATGTTCTCTCTTCATGCCGTTTATTTAGTTTTGACGAGTGCCGGGACCTCCTATCAAATTTTACAAAAGAATGCGCACATAAAAGAGTTAACCGAGCATTCTAATAAGAAACAAGCGGAAGCGGACCAGCTTCTCGCTCAATTGCAATCTGTTGGAAAATCTTTAGAAAATACCACGGATGTCATTAATCAAACATCACGTCAGTCTTCACAATCGTTTGATGAAATGGAAGGATTGATGCAAAGGCGAGGACAGAACGCTGAGGAGCAGGTACAACAGGCAGAGAAGCATGCGTTGAATTTAGCGGATATACAAGCCGCTGTGGCACAGATTTCGAAAAGCATTGAGGTTGTATCTGAACAGGCGAAGCACACATCAACAGCGACTCAAGATGGTAAGGTCTCTCTTTCTAAGATCTCAAGCCATCTTCATTCCACAGAATACAGCTTCACGGAAACAAGTGAAACCATTCAATCCTTACAAACGTATTCTCATAACATCAGTCAACTGACAAAGGAGATAGCCTCGATCACTGACCGCACCAAATTGCTGGCATTGAATGCTTCGATTGAAGCGGCGAGAGCAGGTGAACATGGGAAAGGGTTCAGTGTTGTTGCTCAAGAAGTGCAGAATCTGGCGGAACAGTCTGGTCATGCTACAGAACGTATTTTTTCAATTGTTGAGGCGATTGGGGAACACGTGACGAAAGCAAGTAACCATGCTAGCGAAGGAAGATTGAAGATGAAAACAAGCCTTGATCATGTTTCTCAATTGAAAGGGAATTTCAAAGGTATCCTGGAGCAGTCAGAAGAGGTTGAAAAGCAGACGGATGAGATCAGTGCTTCCAGCCAACAGCTTTTATCCACAGTCGATCTATTCTCCCATTCCTTTGAAAGTTTGCTGGAGTTTACTAAAGAAGGAAAAGGCCAGAACCAAAACATTTTACACCTCTCGAAACAACAGGTGGAACGTGTTAATAAAATGGCCATGGAAGCACAGAGGATGACAAAAATGGTTCAGGACGTCCAGCGTATCACAGAAGATATGGGTGGAGAGCACGTGGGTCAAAAACCGAATTTAAAAGTTGTCAGCTGATGAAGGAAAGGAGGTTCCGTTGTGGGGGCCTCTTTTTTCTTTTTGTTTTAAAAGGAAATGGAGAGGAGAAAGTGGAACTAGTAAAGAACAGGGTGGAAAGGAGTGGGAGAGGTGGCTTATGAACAAAAAACAAAGCAGAACGATCGAAGCGTGATTGAATTCATTGAAGAAGTGGACCACTCAAAGAAAAGAGAAGATGCCTACCGGCTGCTGGATATTTTCACTGAAACGACGGGGTATGAAGCCAAAATGTGGGGACCATCCATCATTGGCTTCGGTTCTTATCATTACAAATATAAGACGGGCCATGAAGGGGATGCCCCACTTGTCGGTTTTTCTCCACGGAAAGCGAAAATCAGCCTTTATTTCGCAACGGGTGATCCAGAAAGGGAAGAACTTCTTGAGAAATTCGGGAAACACAAGAGCGGGAAAGCGTGTGTGTACATCAATAAAGTGGATGACATTGATGTAGAGGTTCTAAAAAAACTCATCCTTCAATCTGTGAGTTTCTTGCAACACACATATCCGGAGTATTAAGGGATGTATCAGTATTTCCATGGATTGACGATTCGGGAAGGGACAAAGGGAGTATCAGGAAATCAGTAAAACAGTTGTTTGAAGAGGCTGGTTGGTCTCAAGGAGGTCCTGTGTGGCAGGAAGAAAAATTTTCACTAATCTTTGAGAACTCGACGTGGGCGTTTACGGTTTGGGATCAGGAAGACATGGTAGGGATGGTCCGAGTCGTTTCCGACCAGATTATGATGGCCACAATCATGGCCCTGGTTGTTTCGGAACCGTATCGTGGCAAAGGAGTTGCTCATAAGCTGGTTTCTTTATGTATGGAAAAACTGCCCCATGGGGATTGGTTTGCACATACATCGAAAGAGAACTTCTCCTTCTATGAGTCTTGTGGTTTTCATGTAGAAGAAAATTGCTCTTTTTATGGCTATCGAAAAGCGAGAGACGAAGGGCATCGAATATGATTGAAGCTGTCATTTTCGACTTGGACCGGACGCTTTTGGATCGCGATGCTTCGGTTGAGCATTTTATTAGCCATCAATTCTATCGATATGAGAAATCTCTCAACTCCGTATCAAGAGAAGCTTTCACTTCAAGGTTTACAGAACTGGATGAGCATGGGTACCGGCCTAAGGATCAAGTTTATCAACAACTTGCACATGAACTGGCTTTAGGGCAAGGCATGGAGGAAGAGCTTTATCGAGATTATCATGACTCTTTCAAACATTATTGTATTCCTTTCCAGGGCCTGAAGGAAGTATTGCTACAGTTAATCGCTAACAAATACCATCTGGGTCTCATAACAAATGGGAATGGCCGATTCCAAATGGACAATATCCAGGCTTTAGGCATTCATTCTTTTTTCAAAACCATCCTCATCTCAGAGATCGAAGGGGTGAAAAAACCTGATCCGACGATTTTTGAACGAGCGATGGAACGGATGAATCAGCCACCCGGAGCGTGTGTGTATGTTGGGGATCATATGGAAAATGATGTACAAGCAGCAGTGAAAATGGGGATGGAAGCCATTTGGAAAAAGGCTAACAAAGAGGAAGAGTCAACAGCCTCCCATTCCATCCTTCATTTGACCGAACTCCCGCAACTATTACAAAAGCTGAATACTAAGGAGGAACGCTCGTGTTATTCGAAGTAACCAATCAAATCCGTGTCCCTGATCTTGTAGAAGGGCAGCAATGGTATGAGAAACTGCTGGGAAAGAAGCCTGATTTCATCCCTCATGAAGGTTTTGTTGAGTGGGAGATCATCCCTGGGTTCTGGCTCCAGCTGGCGGAGGGAACGCCGTCCAAAAACAGTGGACCTTTCCGTATTGGCGTTACAGATCTTGAAGCGACAAGAGATCATCTGGTAGAAGTATTAAGCATGGATCCATTTGACATCCATACGCGTGAAGAGGTCCCAGTTAAATGGGGGACTTTTGAAGATCCTTGGGGCAACGGGGTAGGATTTTATGAGTATCATGATAAAAAAGAAGAGGAAGAACGATTGAATCTTCTTTACAAATAAGAGCAATGGGGCCGCCATTAAGGGGCTCCTTTTTGACGTAAAGATTGGAGGAAAGAAATGAACATCTTTCAATTGAAAGCAGTCGACCTTGATAACCACATGCTTGATTCTTTTGATCGATATCAAAAAACGGACCGCGTAATGGTGTTTCAAGCAGACACACTAAACGAAGAAAGCAACGGGTTTGAAGAAGATTGGACTGTAGAAAACAAACGGACGATCGTCCATCACTTTCGGTTGGTGGTGAAAAATGGCGGAGCAGTCATAGCAGCTTTGAAGGAGCGACACGTCCACGGATTCGCTGTCATTGAGCCAGATACTTTTGGTGAAAAGTCCACGTACAGGGAATTATCGTACATACACGTGAGCCGGGAGGTCCGGGGAACTGGTATAGGGAGGCTGCTCTTTCAGAAAGCTGGACAGGTTGCTAAGGCATCGGGAGCGGAGAAATTGTATATAGGTGCCCATCCCTCTGTCGAAACTCAGGAATTTTATCAAAAAATGGGATGTGTGCCGGCTCAGGAACTGAACTCATCCATTTATTTTCGCGAACCTAGAGATATTCAACTGGAAATTACACTATAAAAAACCCCATACGCTTGAAACAGCGTATGGGGCAGAAATTACCTTTTACTGAAAAACTCGAGGAAAGCCTGATAGATCTCTGTTCCCTGATAAGACAAAAGTGACAATGCTGTCAACGAGAACATACCAATCATAATCATTCTAAACCATAACATAGGTGAAACCTCCTTTGATTGTTGTCTGTTTGGAGCAACATCAAAGGTATTAGATCACATAATTGGATTGATAGAACACAGGGTTCAGAAACAGAAACTTGCGAAAGGCCCTCCTGGATGTTGATGTTACTTTTGTACATAAATGTACGATCAACAAGTAAACGAAAAAAGCCGGAATGACAAATGCTTTGTCTGTTTGGACATCGTTTGAGGGTGCGGTTTCAAGCAGAGTGCTTTCCTGGACGTCGCCTTTGAAATAGCCGCTGTGGTGCTCGCCGTACGTGAACGGCAAAGAGAAACTAAGAAGCAGGATGACTATGATCAAGGCTGAGTGTCTCTTCATTCCACGCACTCCCTTTGTATCTATGAATATATCCATTTTACATGATGCTGACCGTAAAGCAAGCAAAAGTTTTCCTGATTAAAAGATTGACATGTTTATTAATTATTAAAGTATATGACAGGATTCTGTAATGCTCGAATTCAAGAGGTTTCGGGGTTCGTTACTCAGTTGAGCGTCAGGGGTGGTTGGGAAGCCACTCGCTTTCCTGTGGGGGGAGCGCCGAGCTTCCTCGGACTACGTCCTGCGGGATCTCGCCTATCTCCTTCTCCCACGGGAGTCTCGCAGCTTCCCAACCACCCCATGCGATTTACGAGTAAAACGAACCCCTTTGCTCAAAGAGACTGTCTTCCACTCTTCCGCTTTTTATAAGCATAAGCCTTCTCTAACAAGCTTTCAGAATCCAGATACACATAGGGGGAGAAGTTTAACCCCTACACTTCCATCAAGCTTGAAAGCCTCTTATTCTAGAAGCGGTTTCGAGATACTTCTATGGCAAAGGGCGGAGGGGAATGGCGAGACTCCTGCGGGAAAAAAGTGCAGGGTGAGACCCCACAGGACGAAGTCCGAGGAGGCTCACCGCGCTCCCGCGGAAAGCGAGCTATTCCCCGCAGCCCCCATCCACTCAACAAAAGTCTCGAAACGGAGTCTTCCACAATCGGGAACTTATATTTTAAAAAGGAACATTCATACTTTATGTATGAAAAGGATGGAGTAGCACTTTTTTGTGAAAAAGGGTGCAGACAGACGAATGATTTTTCGGTAAGCTTGGAAAAGAAGAAAAAAGGAATGAAGCACAGAACAAATACAGGGATAAAGAAAACGTTCGGTTAAGCAAGGGGGAATATTCTATGAATCATCACGATAAGCGGATGGAAGATCCGCGATATAAAATTGCGAACAAAGAGGCGTTGATCGGAACCGCGCTTGTTATTGTAAACTTCATTCTTTGGTATGGGTTCGCCTATGGTCTCGGATCCGGGCCTGTGGAGGAGTATGACTACATTTTTGGCTTTCCCGCGTGGTTTTTTTATAGTTGTATCGCCGTTACAGTCCTGATCTTTCTTCTCGTGATTCTTGCAGTCAAATTCTTGTTTAAAGAAGTACCGCTGGATGAGGAGGATGAGAAATGAATTGGGGCGTTGTTATACCACTGTTACTATTTTTAGTCATTATATTTTTTATAGGCTTTTATGCTTCGAAATACTTAAAGTCTAGTGCGGATTTTCTGCAGGAATATTTTTTAGGAAGCCGTCAGCTTGGTGGATTCATTTTAGCGATGACGATGGTCGCTACTTACGGTAGTGCAAGCAGCTTTGTAGGCGGACCTGGAGTTGCATACACAGTCGGACTTGGCTGGGTTTTGCTTTCCATGACCCAGCTTGCGACGGGTTATTTTGTACTGTCGGTACTTGGAAAGAAGTTTGCCATTATGGCAAGAAAAATCCGGGCGGTCACTCTGGTTGATTTCTTGAAGGAACGCTATCAAAGTAAATGGGTGGTCATCTTATCTGCTGCAAGTATTATCATTTTCTTGTTTTCGGCGATGGCGGCCCAGTGGGTCGGAGGAGCACGTCTGATTGAATCATTTACAGGTCTTTCCTACACGGCAGCCTTGTTCATTTTTGCTGTTTCCGTCCTTGTGTACGTAATTATCGGTGGGTTTCGTGCTGTCGCGATTACGGATACTGTGCAGGGGATTATCATGTTTTTTGGAACGATGATCATCTTGGTCGGTACGATTATCGCAGGGGGCGGGATTGAGAGCATTATCTCCGACCTTGCTGCAGAGAACCCCGATTTAATTTCACCATACGGAGCGGATCGTTCTCTTACGCCGGTGTATGTATCGTCCTTCTGGATTCTTGTAGGTGTGGGTGTCGTCGGCCTGCCCCAAGTTGCTGTCCGCGCCATGAGTTATAAAAGCTCTCGCGGGATGCACAGGGCTTTGATTATTGGAACTGTTGTGGTCGGTGTCATCATGCTCGGCATGCACTTGACAGGTGTTTTTGCAAGACCTGTCCTTCCCGGAATTGAAGTCGGAGATACGGTCATGCCGCGAATTGCAATGGAGGTGCTGCCCGCCTGGCTGGCAGGAATTGTGCTTGCTGCCCCGATGGCTGCAATCATGTCGACCGTCGATTCTCTCCTCTTGCTTGTCAGTTCAGCGGTTGTGAAAGATGTATATTTGAACTATATAAATCCCGAGGCAAGTGCGAAGAAGGTAAAGAGACTAAGTATTTCCGTCACCGCTGTTATTGGAATTCTCGTATTTGCTATGGCGGTTCAGCCGCCGGATTTACTGATTTGGTTGAATTTATTCGCTTTCGGCGGACTGGAAGCAGCCTTCATTTGGCCTGTCATCATGGGGCTGTACTGGAAAAAAGGCAATGCCAGTGGAGCCATTGCTTCTATCTTGACAGGGGTAGGAAGCTATATCTTATTCCATAGCTTTATGCCACAGGCGTTCGGGATGCACACAGTGGTCCTGCCCGTACTTTTGAGTCTGCTTGCGTACATTCTGTTTAGCTTATTGACGGTGAAACGGCATTCGGATATTCAGAAACATGTGTTCCAAAAACTGTGGAGTGCTTAAATATAAGGCTCTGTTAAAGTTGGTTGTTGATATTCGCGCCCCTATGGGGATATCAATCTCGAAACTGAGTCTTCAAGTAAAGGGTAGGGTACTTTAGTAAGGTTTGGTACATTTTTCAACTAAAAACATATGAATTATCTATGTTAACGTTGACCCAAGAAAGGATGTTTTTTTGGGGATACAAAAGTGTAAGTCTTGTCGATATCAATTTACATGGAAAGAAGTGCAAAAGGCTATCCGTTGGACTTATAAACCTCTTGTCTGTAACAAGTGCGGAACCAAGCATGTTGTTACGAAAAAAACTAGGTACTTCTTTGACATCCCGCTACCAATACTAGGGGGAGTTGTTGTTGTTGCTGTAAGTAACACTTTAGTGATACCTGTAATCTTGTTATTTTCAATATTTATAATAGCAATTTCTTTCTTTCCTTATGTAGCTAATTATAAAATCAAAGAAGATAACAATTCAATGTAGGACTTCCATCTAATTGGAGGTACTACTATTTCTATCAATATCAACACCAGACTTTAACAGAGCCTTTTTATAAAAAAAACAACGGGATACCCGTTGTCTAGAGTCATTTATCATCCATACCATAGCGTTCTTGTCTGCGTGTCCCTTGCACGTTCTGTTCCTTAAACGTGGAAGTCGATGCCCTGTTTTTTCAATGTTGTCACCACGTAGTACCGAAAAGAATAGGTATGTTCATTCGGACGAGCGTCCGGCGAATGTTCAGAATCCTCATGCATGGCTGCATAGAGGCTGTTTGCTTCCTGTTCCGAACATTGGTGGTGCTCTTTGATTTTTTGAATTGCTCTCTCATCAAAGAATCGGGCGCTGACCTTTTCATACCAAGGGAATTCCGTGACATAAGGGTCGTAAATTGTGTGTGCCATTAAGAATCTTCCTTTCTGGTTCTGGATGTCCCCATCATACTTGATATCGGAGCATTTGGTAGAAATTTTCCACTTTTTCTTATCACAAAGTCTCTGTTAAAGTTCGTTGTTGATATTTGATTGGTTCAAACGAACGTTCTATAATGGAGCCATCAAATAGTATGGAAACCTATGATACATTTAGATTATCTAAGTTTACTGTATAAAGGTATCTCTTTATACAACTAACGGAGCAGAATAGTGTCATAAGAAATACGGCGTTATTACATTCAAGGATGGTGATATTTACAGATGTGGCATTGGTTCGGTCCCATATTTTTCATACTCGTTGGCTTATTTCTATTTTATGCAGCAAAAGGATATACGAAAGAATATCATGGAAAGCAGGATTGGAAAAATCAAGTTTGGGCTGGAATATTCACCCGTCATATATTATGTAAATTACCTTATTGGATTTTTAGAGTTCTTTTTTCTGTATTAGGAATAGGTATGATTGTTTTAGCTATTCTTACTTTTATAAATACGTAAACTTGAAATTTTTAAGCTATCGGGTGCGTTAGTGAAATAAGACAATAATCCAATCAGGACTTCCAGTTTTATGGAAGTCCTGTTTTATATAAATATCAACATTAAACTTTAACAGAGCCAAATATAAAAGAGGGTGGAGGATGCTCCATCCTTTTTTTGTTAGAAAACAAATCATAGGCTGTGTTACAGTATGGATAAATATTGCTCGGGAAATAACTTTAGGTTCAAAAGGTCAGGATGGGGGATGTTTCATGAAATTTTATTGGGGGATTCTAGCCGCTTTCTTTTCATCCATCATTCTATCAATCATGGTAAACATATTTTCGACGGGTGAAGGGGATGTTTCAGCTCCTATCTTTTTGTTTACGTTCCCTGTTTATCTCTGCTTAGGAATCCCCTTATCTATTTTCAGCGACCGGGCGCGGCATAGGCGGAAATGGTGGCAAAGCTTTTCCTATTATACGCTCATAGGTCTAAGGTTAAGTGGTTTGGTCCTGGTTACTTCCTCATTAGAAAGGGGAGAGGAGCTTTTGGTTACCGCTTTTATCATCGGGGGTGCTTGGATGTACTTTTTTTGTATATACAATCCTTAGCTATGTAAGAAAACTTGAATTGAAAGTATTCTAAAAGGAGGGTAATCATGGAGCTTATATTTGTGCGTCATGGGGAAGGGGTACATACAAAAAAGCCAGATGGATTACATATCCTCCACCCGGCATTAACCATACACGGAGAAAGCCAAGCAAGGGAATTACAACAAACATGGCCATTGTCCTCTGATGATCTACTTATCGCCAGCCCGACGGTAAGAACTTTACAAACGGCTGAGCGCTGGAGTGAAGGTATTCCATGCAGGAGAGTTGTGTCTATTGCCGTTGGTCCTCGGATGTTTCCCCAGAAGAAGGAATGGAGAACTCTACCTTGCGATCAGACATTAGGTGAAAATCAGGTGTCTGCTGAATTTCCGGACTTTCACTTGATTGATAGACGTTGGGGAGAGGGGATTAACGAAATCCCTGAAGAGGATTTTGGGGATGTGGCTTCTGCACTGATTCACTGGTGTAAACAACAAGGGAAAGACCGTGTTTTTGTTGTTACGCATGATGGGACTATGACAGCCTATAGGCAATGGATTGAAGGGAAAACACTGACTCGTGAAGACTTTCCGAAAGAGACGGGCTGGATAAGGGTGTTTATATAAGGAAGTACCCTTTCCTATTCTTTTCGGATCCCTCTCTTTTATCTGTTCATAGAGTGGACGCTTGATTAATCATTAAAAAGGACGCTGTATATACTCAGCGTCCTTTTTATTATGAACCTATTTTTCTATATTCCTCTGCCATGGGCATCTCTTTTCCTTGAGAAAATGCACTGATCAGGATGACGAGTCCAACGTTAACGATTAAGCCGAGAATACCAGGATTAATATCCAATGGTGGAGCGTCTGCGACAAGCTGGAAGTAGTAGTTGACGACGGTACCCGAGATTAACCCTGTAATGACAGCGGGAGCGGTGATTTTTTTCGAATATAAAGCACCGTATACCCCTGGGGCGAATTGGACGATTGACCCGTAGGCTCCGAGGAGGAGGGCAATCAATCCCTGTCCACCAAAGACGGTAATGAAATATGCGAGTCCACCAATGACGAAGACGCCGATTCTCATGATTAAGAGCGTAGTTTTCGACGAAAGGTCCCTTTTCACGTTGCGGATCAAGCCATCTGTAAACTCAAGGGAAGCACTGTGTGTGATGGCATCCGCGGTACTCATGGCTGCAGCGAGCGCACCAGCACCGACAAGGCCATACACCCAGCCCGGCAATGTGAGAACCGTTGTAATCAAGTAGGGCAGAATTTCATCCGGTGAACCGATTTGGTTGGACTGGATGACGTTAACAGCAGAGAACCCGACAAACAGTAGCGGGATTAGGAACAAGGCAAACATAGGATAGACGAGCACGGTCTTCTTGATGGTGCGTGCTTTTGTGGCATAGGATTTTGAAAACAAGTGTGGCCACATGAGAAACCCGATGGTTGATACCAGTATAGTTGTGGTGTAGGCCATTGTGGACATTGTTGAACCTTCGGCACCGATTTGCAGAAAACCTGGGTTGTCCTGCGTCAGATTACGGAACATGTTGGGTACACTGTCGTGAAGCTGATTGACGATCGTGAGCCCGACGGTCCATGAAATGACGATCATGAGAATCCCTTGAAACACATCAGACCATGCAGCCGCACGTAGTCCTCCTGTGGCTACATAAACGACGACTATTCCGTAAGAAAGCAGCGCACCAAGCCAAAAAGGAATCCGTCCTTCTGTCATGATGTTGAAAATATAGGCCATCCCTTTCATTTGTGTGGCCAAGTACTGGATAGAGGCTAGTAAAGCAACGATTCCGATAATCATGGCGATTACACGGCTGGAGTAGCGCAATTGTAAAAATCCAGCGACCGTATAGATATTGTGCTTGCGGCCGATGGCACCGATTTTCGGACCAATGATATACCAAGGTAAGATAGCAAAGGCGGTATAGGTGATGATGTACAAAGCTGGTGCCCCGCGGGAAAAGGCCCATCCGGGTGCGCCAAGGAACGAGAAGGCACTGAAGACCGCTCCACCCATGAGGAACCACATAACGAACAGACCGAGATTCCCTTTCGCTGTGGTGAACTCTTCTAGTGAACTTTTGTCCTAGTTACGGCCAGCTAAAACTCCTATGAATAAAGCGACGACGAGATAACCGATCATCATGATCATTGCAATTTGCCATTGTGCCATTTAATGGACCTCCTTTTCGTCTTTGTCAGGGTCGATTCTGTAAAGGAATAAAACAATGATGAATGTAACAACGATCCAAAAAATGACCCAGAATACCGAAAATGGTAAACCGATAATGAACGGCGTTTCCCTATTGGCGATGGAGAACAATGGGAAGACGAGAAGTAAAAATGGGATGGTTAAAGAAAGACAGTAAATTTTAACGAACTTTTGCTTGGTCAATGGGCATCCTCCTTTTGTTTTTCATACACGATATCTCCGTTTAGAATTGTCATTTCTACTTGGATGTCCTTTAGTTTCCGGGAAGGACACCGCAAAATGGATTGATTGAGAATGACAAGATCAGCGTACTTGTCTGGTTCTAAGGTTCCTTTCAAATCTTCCTCACCACTGGCATAAGCGCCTGCCCATGTATAAGCCCGGATCGCTTCTTCGACCGTGATGGATTGACCTTGACCCACAGGATGGCCTTGTTTACTTGTCCGATTGACGGCTGCATGGATGCCGATCAGTGGATTCACCGTTGTAATGGGGCTATCAGAACCGATAGCAAACGGAATGTTCTGCTCCACGTAACTTTTTAACGGGAAAAAGTGGTGGACTCTCTCACCGTAATCGTTGATATATCCGTCCCCGAATTCGTAAAGAAAAGCAGGATTCGGAATGGGGACAGCACGGGTGGCTTTTATCCTTTCTACAAGGTCAGGGGGAGTGATTCCTGCATGCTCAAGTCTGTGCCGATCGGTGAAATTCCCTCCATGATTGAGCGCTCGCTCAATTGTGGTCAGCAACATATGTACGGCTTCATCCCCCATGGCGTGAGCGGTGATCTGCCACCCTTGTTTATGCGCTGGTAGAAGATATCGGTCCAATTCATTTTGGTCCATATATAGAATCCCTGAATCATTTGGATTACTTGTGTATGGATCACGTGTTTTACATGTCGGGCCGCTGCTGCTTCCATCAATGAAAACTTTTGCAGGGCCGATTTTAAATATATCGTCTCCGAGTCCTGTCATGATCCCGCTCTCCACACCTGCTTTGACAACGGACGGAGAATCGTAGAGGGAACCATACATGACATAAAGCCGTTGTCTGATCTTTCCTTCTTGAGCGGCCTTTTGTAAATAACGGACGTGTTTGGTGCCGTATCCACCTGCATCATGGACACTCGTTATCCCGTTTTGTAAAAAGTGATCCGAGGCGATTCGCAGTCCGATCATCACCTCTGCTTCTGAATAATCGGCAAGCTGGAACATCTCCATATGGGCGGCTTCCAGCAATAGACCGGTAAGCTCGCCACTGTCTCTGTGATAGGTCCCACCGGGTGGGTCTGGTGTTTGTGATGTGAGACCTGCCATTTCCAGTGCTTTGCTGTTCACACATGAAATATGACCACAAGTTCGTACGACAATGATGGGATGGGACGTGGACACTTTGTCCAAATCCCATTTGGTCAGATGGCGTTCCTCGAGCAGTGTGTTCTGGTTGTAACCCCAGCCGCGGACCCATTCTCCAGAGGGTGTTTCCTCAGCCCGCATTTGAAGTTTTTCAATGATAGATTCTATGGAATTCTCCTGCTTAAGGTTGACGCCGATCTGGTTGGTGCCGTACAACTCGAGGTGGGCATGGGCATCGTTGAATCCCGGAAGCAGACTTTTCCCGTTTAAGTCAATGATCTCTGTATGAGCGTCGCACCGTTCCATGATATCGGTGGTCTTTCCAACTTGGAGGATGCGCTCTCCTTTGACAGCGAGTGCTTCATGAACGGTCCCTGATTGATCGGCGGTGATGACTTCTCCGTTGGTGAATACTTTGGTTGCTTTCATTTCTTCTCCCTCCATTTAGGACTGAGCGATCTTCAACGCTGTATGATAAAGAAGTTCCACGCCCTTTTGCATGTCCTCCATTTCGGCATACTCCAACGGATTGTGGCTGATTCCTTTTTCACAACGGACAAAAATCATACCGTAATCACTGATGTAGGACATGAATAAGGCATCGTGAAAAGGTCCGCTCATCAAGGTTGGTGAATCGTAACCGAGTTGTTCGTCTTCTGTTTTCATGATGTCTTTGATCCAGTCTGCGCAATAGCGTGGATCACTGCGTGTGTCTTCACTGATGGAGTACTCGAGGTTAAGTTCTTTGCTCGTACGTTCGATGATTTCATACAATTTCTTTTCGAGTTTTGTGCGGGCATCCAAGTCAATATCGCGGAGGTCAATCGTGAACTCGACTTTTTCAGGGATGATGTTGCGGGAGTTCGGGAAAGTCTGGACACTGCCGACGGTACCGACTGTATTCGGCGTGCCTTCATTTCGGACAAGTTCATTAAACTCTTTTGTAATGATGGAGGCGCCAAGAAACGCATCCTGTCTCAAATTCATTGGCACGGATCCTGCGTGACCAGCAAAACCTTCAAGAGTCACCGTCAGCCAGATCGGACCGGAGATGGCCGATACGATTCCAACGGGTTTGTCCTGTGATTCGAGGACAGGTCCCTGTTCAATATGAAGTTCAAGGAAAGCTTCAATATCTCCAGGTTTGTAAACAGGACTTTGACTCAAATCCGGTTCCACTCCGAATTCTCTGAGAGCCTCTAAGCGGGTCACCCCATTTTTATCTTTTCGTTCGAGTTCGCCTTCTTCGAGCTGGCCGATAATCCCCCGGACGCCGAAAACGCCTTTATTGAACCTTGACCCTTCTTCGTCAGCAAAACAGATGACCTCAATGGAACGGTTGGGGGTGATGCCTTCTTCTTTCATCGTATGTACAACTTCAATGGCGCCTAAAGCACCTAACGTTCCGTCAAAGCGCCCGCCATAAGGTTGGGAGTCAATGTGGGAACCTAACATGAGGATCGGTTTGTCTTTTTCTTTTCCTTCGATACGACCAACTAAGTTTCCAAATCCATCGATATGTGCATCTAGTCCGGCTTCTTCCATCCAAAGACGGACAACATCGACAGCTTCTCGGTCTTCTTTTGAGTGTGCGAGACGACACACGCCGGTTTCTCCAATCTTTCCGATTTTGGCTAGGGTTTCGATGTGTTCCTGAAATCTTTTTTGATTGATCTTCAAGTTGGATCTCCTCCTTGTTTGAACTAACTATATCAAGTTCATAATTGTCTGACAATTGACATAATGTTAAATGATTCATTAGAAGGTGGGGGAGAGAGGGGAGACTTTTGATTGAGTTGTCGACCTGTAGGGTGCTCATTTAGTCCTTTTCTAAAGGATTTAGTAAGGAAAAAGAAGCGACGGCTTACTTTTCATGCTCAGGTCTTGGGTATATGTGAATAGTCTGATCATGGACAAAGTATCCAATTGATAAAGTGTCAAGAATATCAGAAGAAAGGGATGGTTCATTGATGAGAGAAAGGGTGGTACAATCAGCCACCCTTTGCTTGTTTTTTGTCTGCGATATAAATGAAGCGGAGGGCGATGAGCATGAGAAGAAATGCCAGCCCCCTTTTCCAATCAAAGAGGATTTGATTTCCTCCAAACCATCCGTAATGGTCGATCATAATGCCAGCCCCTAATTGCCCGATGATCGTTGAGATGTTTGTGGCGATTACACCGATTTGGGGCACAGCAAGTACGGTAAGAAATAAATAGCCCACGCCAAACCATACAGCACTCAGCTGCCATTTTGGAGCTTCTAATATTAAACCGATCTCACCATCACCAAAAAACAAGACGAGAAGGAATAAGATCAAGGCTCCGGTAATGAATGTAAGAAAAGTGGTTTCATAAGTGCCTGCTTTTGTACTAAGGGAACCATTGATCGAAGATTGTGCACTTAGCATCGTGCCTCCAAGTACTGCGGTCAATAACAATAGAATAGCCATTTCAAATACCTCCTACGAAAAGATTAAAAACAAAGAAATGGTCATAAGCAGGACGGCCATCACTTTTTCTTTTTTTACTTTGTTCGCCTTGCTGCCCAACCATCCTTTATGTTCGATTACCATGCTCATCGCTAACTGACCGACGATCACGCTAATCATTGCAGCTCCGACTCCGACCAATGGAATGGCGAAAATTAGAATCGTCAGATAGATCACGCCCAGAAAACCGCCGCTTAACTGCCATTTTGGAGCTTTGAATGTGTGGCTCAAAGACCCTTGACCTAAGAAAAGAAGAACAATTCCTAAAATAATGGAACCGACGAAAAAATTATAAAAACTGCTCTCTAATTTTCCTACGGTTTCTCCAAGCTCTCCATAAATGGCTCCTTCAATGCTTAAAGAAACTCCTGCAAATAGTGCGATAAGATAAATCCATGCTTTCATATACACAACCCCTTTTATATCTACATATCTCTAATTATCGATATGTTGACGCTAAAAAAAGAGCCTTACAGCTCCTTCTTTAGAAATTCAGCTACTTCTTGAATGACAGCTTCATTCCGACGGTAGTACGTCCATTTTCCGTGGCGCTCGGATTCTAGAAGTCCGGCATTTTGCATCATGGAAAGATAGTGGGAGACCGTTGATTGTGACATGTCGGCTTTTTCCTGTATATCTCCGACACACACGCCTCCTTTTTCATTGATGTTTTTGGATAAATGAGCCGTCGGCTTGTCGAAATGGGCTTTTGGTTCTTTTAACCACTGAAGCATATCCAATCTTTTTTCGTTGGCCAATACTTTGAAAATGTCTACGTAGTTTTTCATAGGCCCATACTAATCGATGATTTTCGATATGTCAATCCATTGATTTCGGCAAGGAAGTTTTAAGTGGAGAAGAGAATCTAAAGAGAAAGGGGGAATTACTGTGACTGATCAGAGACTAGAGAGATCTTTGGAAGAATGGGCACTAAAAGCAGGACTTGGATTGGATTCAGAAAACATCACGATTCAGTTCATATGGAATCCTGGGGGTTTTGTCAATCAGTCCTATCAAATTTCGGATGGGAAGAAGTGCTTGCATGTGAAGTTTGTTAAAAAGGATCATAGAGCAAGGCTGAAGCAGTGGGCACATATTCACGAGTATTTGACAGAAAATTATCATGCTCCGAAGCTGTTCATGGAAGTCCATGAAGACGTCATCCCTGGTCACCCCTATGGTCTTGTGTTTGAGTTTTTTGAAGGAGACACATGGAAGGGGCAAGCTTGGCAGGATTAAATCTTATCAAAAATAAGTAAGCTCCATGGGGATCCAAATCTTAAACGTGTGCTAGGGGGAGGAGAAAAGACTTGTGCAGAAGCATTGATTCATACATATATTCATCGGTTCATCGAAGACATGAAAATTATAGATGCCGATAGAGAGAGTCTTCCTTTTGTAGAAGAGGAGACTTTTGAGATGTTTCACAAAATGACGGATCAGTTGGAAAAAGAAGTACAACAAGCGAATCACTTTCAACGCCCAGCGGATGATGTCGTTCATAATGATCTGAGTCAGCAAAATATTTTAGTGAATGAGGAAAAGTTCTGCATGATTGATTGGGACGATCTAACCATCGGAGATGCAGCGGCGGATTATGCTGCCTTACTCTGGCCTTGGTTCTATAGGGAAGAGTGGCCGATTTGGGAGGGAAAAGTGAGAGACCTTGCAGGAATAGAGGTGGTTGATCGCATGAAACTTTATTTTAAGGCGAAGTTATTAGATGATGTCATCGATGTTCTTGCAGATTATATAGAAGCCGAAAAGTTTCCTGAAGTGAAAGAGCGAACGCAGCAGAGAGCGAAAGCCACTCATCTAAGAGCGCTTGAGTTATATATGGCGCATTATGAAACGTCTCTCTATGATTGATGCATCAGCTTTAGAATGCTCTCAGAATTCTTGGGCATGTTTGTCTCTCTTTTTACATATCCTACTAGTAATAGAGGATCATTTAGGGAGTGACAAAATGGGTTTCACATATGGAAAAGATGAATTGATTGGTGACTTGCAGCAGGTGTTTGCCAGACACAATGTCCAATCTGTCCGCGTTAAAGAGCCCGGTACGTTGTTCCGTGTGGAGTCAGATGGTTCACTCACAATTGGAATCGGGGCGACGATTACGTCCTTTGAACATCAGCCAGATGAAAAACAAGCGCCGACATTAAAGGTGATTAATGGTAAGAAAAAATGACGAAAAGTCCTGGGCAGGGGGATGTCCAGGACTTTTCTATGTGTTGTGTGCGTATAATTTAGGCTTTCTTCCAGTAAGCTGCTTCTTTACTGGAGCGAAGAGGTGGGAACGTATCACCATTGCTCAACTCGATATGTTTCTCATCCTCTGTTACATCATTGTTTTTACGACCATCCACTAAACCATCAAATTCGTAAGTACCTGCTTCTGGGGCTTGTTCACCTGTTTTGTAACGATCAGCCATTTAGAAATACATCCTTTCGAAATTGGTTTTTAGTTGTGCGCACATAAGCTATATAACCGGATATCTCAGAGTGAAAACCCCTTTTTGTAAAAATGTTACATTTGGAGGAGTTTCCATTTTCCGAGCCTCGTGGTTTGACAAGTAGACGATAAGTTAATAACATATAACACGTCGAATAGTTTGTGTAGCAACATCTTGAATTACGGACATAAAATCATTCTCATGTCCGAAGGGCTATCATTAGTCTTATTTTTATAACCTGTGGTTGCTACAACAACTAATTATATATATGGAGGTTCACACGATGACAAAAGTACTTTTCGTAAAAGCAAATTCCAGACCGATGGAGCAGTCTGTGAGCGTCAAACTTTACCACACATTTTTGGATAACTATAAAAAGGTTCACCCGGATCACGAAATAGAAGAGCTCGACTTGTTTGAGGAAAACCTGGATTACTATGACAATGACAAAATTAATGGAATGTTCAAACTTTCCAAAGGCATGGAACTTACTCCATCTGAAATCGAAGCGACGAATACGGTAACCGCCTACTTGGATCAGTTCCTCGCAGCAGATAAAGTCGTATTTGCCTTCCCGCTATGGAATTTCACCATTCCAGCTGTTCTTCATACGTATTTCGACTATCTGGCTCAGGCTGGACAGACGTTCCGCTATACAGAGGAAGGGCCTGTAGGATTGCTTCCGGATAAGAAGGTAGCCATCTTGAATGCCCGTGGTGGGGTTTACTCTGAAGGTCCGGCGAAGTCTGCAGAGATGGCAGTGAATTATGTTGAAAACATCCTACACTTCTGGGGAATTGAAGATATCACCACACTCGTGGTCGAGGGTCATAACCAATTCCCTGATCGAGCAGCAAAAATTATTGAAGATGGCTTAGAAGAAGCTGCATCAACCGCTGCTTCATTCTGAACCAAAAAACCACACAAAAAAAAGCATCCCAAGAAGGGGTGCTTTTTTTGTGTGGTTTTTTATTGGAAGAAAATGTATGACCTGGTACGGAAAAATATGTAAGACCTGATCAGACATTTTATGGAATGATTTCCGCTCGATCTTGAGAAACTATGGAGAGAAGCTGGGGATGGAAAGGGGTAAGGGATGAAAGAGTTATTCGTCTTGTTGAAAAAAGGCAATAAGCCGGCTTTATGGGCGAGCATCATTAACGCCACAATTGCGTTGATCAAAGGCATTGCCTATTTCATTACTGGAAATGTGGCGATGTTTGCGGAGATGATGCACAGCATTGGTGACATGTCCAACCAAATTTTTGTATTTATCGGTTCAGCCCTCAGTAAAAAAGCACCGACTGATAAATTTCCGAATGGGTTTGCCCGGCTTGTAAACCTTGTATTGCTTGGTGCTGTCATTATCGTCGGTATATTGGCATACGAAACGATCAAAGAAGGAATACATCATATCCTCCACCCTCCAGAAGCAGGTTCCTGGCTTTGGCTGAACTTAACTGTACTTGGTATTGCAGCAATTCTTGAGTCTTTTGTGTTGTACAAAGCGATGAAAGAAGTGGTCAAAGATATCGGACAGGAGAATGTCAAAGGCATGGAAGTTGTAAAGGTAAGTTTTGCAAACATCGGAGAAGCAAAACCTGCTACGAAGTTGGTTTTCCTGGAGGATATGGTTGCTACATCAGGTGCTTTGATTGCAATGATCTCGATATTAATCGCAACTTATACCCCTTTTCATACAGCTGAAGGCTATGCTTCTGTCATCATCGGATTGATGCTGTTTTATGTGGTCGGTCGAATCTTCTTAGACAATGCAGCTGGTGTATTAGGGGTAGCGGATGAAGAAATGGAAAAGAAAATCGGTGAATTCGTTTTTGAACATCCTGAAGTACAGGACATACAAAAGCTTATGGTCATGAAAGAGGGAGAAGAGCTGCATGTGGAACTGAAGCTGGAGTTCGATCCGGACATGTCTATAGAACAAGTGGATCGCGTCCTCGATGGCATTGAGAAGAAAATCCTGACTCAGCGTGGGGTAACAGAAGTGATCATTGAATCAGATAAAGATGATGATCAGTTGTCATGGGATCCAGATAATAATCAAGTGTAATGAATTGGGAATAATTGTATGACCTGGTCATACAAAAAATGTATGACCTAGTCTAGAAAAATATGGAATAGATGAGGTGGGAGTATGGGTAAGGAAAAGTACGATAAAGTGGAATCGGATATTATGACGCATGGACATAATCCTTATGAAATTGTTAAGGGGTTACTGAAGGAATCGGTGGAGACGCTCGGTCTTCATGAGAACATTTACCATTTGTTGAAGAAGCCGATGCGCGTCTTTGAAGTCTCGATTCCTGTAAGAATGGATGATGGACGAATTGAGAATTACACGGGATATCGGTCTCAGCACATGGATATCCTTGGACCTACGAAGGGAGGAATACGCTTTCATCCGGATGTCAACCTGGATGAAGTGAAGGCGCTCTCTATTTGGATGTCCTTGAAGGCCGCTATCATTGATCTACCATTTGGTGGTGGTAAGGGTGGCATCATTGTGGACCCTGAGCAACTGTCCGAACGTGAGTTGGAACAGTTAAGTCGCAATTACATTAAAAAAATCACCCCGATCATTGGTCCTCAGAAGGATATCCCTGCACCTGACGTCAATACAAGTCCAAAAGTCATGGGATGGATGATCGACGAATTCGATCAGCTCCGGGGATATAACATTCCTGGCATGCTGACAGGAAAACCAGTGGTTCTCGGAGGATCTCTCGGTCGTCTTCAAGCCACGGGACGAGGGGTAGTTTTCACCATTCGTGAAGCGTGTAAAGTCCTCGGAATTGAAATGGGAGAAGCGACTGCAGCCATTCAAGGGTTTGGTAATGTAGGAAGTATGACGGCCAAGTTCTTGCATGAATTAGGTGTGAAAATTGTAGCTGTGACGGATGCAAAAGGCGGAATTTACAAAGAAGGTGGGTTGGATATCCCTGATTTGTTAGCATACACGAACGGTGGGGATCAGTATGCTTCTTCTTATGAAAAAGCAGAGCCGATCTCAAACGAGAAAATGTTCAGCCTCCCCGTAGATATTCTCATTCCCGCTGCGGTTGAAAATCAGGTCACGGAAGAGACGGCTCCGACGATTCAAGCAAAAATCCTGGCCGAGGCTGCTAACGGTCCAACAACCCCAGCTGGTGATCAAATTCTTGAAGAAAAAGGGATATTCGTCATCCCTGATATCCTCTGTAATGCCGGTGGAGTAACAGTCTCGTATTTTGAATGGGTGCAGAACAACATGAATTATTATTGGAAAGTGGACGAAGTGAACAAGCAGCTGGAAGAAAAGATGCTCTCAGGGTTTGAAAAAGTGATCGAGATGAAAGAAGAAAAAGGGTGTCGGATGCGGGATGCAGCCTATATGGTAGGCATCAAGCATTTGGTTAAAGCGATGGATGCCCGTGGTTGGATTGGAGAAAAAGAAAACCATTAAAAAAACAGTCGTCCTAATAGGGCGACTGTTCTTCGTTTATCCATTGAGTCGAATGCCGTAAAACTTCAATTCTGTCATGTCTTCCACCGCATATTGGACACCTTCTCGTCCAATGCCGCTTTGCTTTACGCCACCATAAGGGTGATTGTCCTGTCGGTAAGTGGACATTTCATTGATCCAGACACCGCCCATTTCCAGCTGATCGGCTACACGAAAGGCTCTGTCAATGTCTCTTGTGAAAATTCCTGCTTGGAGACCATAGATTGAGTCGTTCGATTGACTAACTACTTGGTTTTCAGATGAAAATGGAATGACTGATACGATCGGAGCGAATACTTCTTCAGCGATGATTTTCATATCGCTTTTCACATCAGTCAAAATTGTGGGGGTCAATAAAGAGCCCTCACGCTTGCCCCCCGTTTCAATTTTTGCTCCATTTTCCACGGCGTCATCAATCCACATCTTGGCGCGTTTCGCTTCATCCTCATTGATCATCGGACCAAAATCCGTGTCCTCGCTCATCGGATCACCAATCTTCAGGTCTTCAGTCTTTTGAATGAACGTCTTTAAGAATCGGTCATAAATATTCTGGTGCACATAAATTCGTTGGGCGGAGATACACACTTGTCCTGAAAAAGCAAATGCGCCTTTAACTAAACTTGAAACGGCATAATCGAGGTCTGCATCTTCAAATAGAATATTAGGACTGTTGGAACCGAGCTCAAGCGTCACTTTCTTAAACCCTGCATTTTCGCGGATCGTGCGTCCTACGGGCAGGCTTCCCGTAAACGTGACCTTGTGAATTTTATCATGCTTCACAAGGGGGTCTCCGATTTCTTTTCCTGTTCCAAGCAGTAAGTGAATCGCCCCTTTTGGTAGTCCCGCCTCATGGAGAAGCTTCACGAGTTTGTAGGCGGATACCGGCGTTTTCTCCGCTGGCTTCAATACGATCGTGTTACCGGCTGCTATAGCTGGAGCGACTTTATGCAATGTTAAGTTCAACGGAAAATTAAAGGGTGTGATTGCCGCGACGACTCCGAGTGGCACCCGCTTCGTGAAACCGATCCGGTTTTCTCCACCAATCGCTGCATCCATCGGAATGACTTTTCCTTCGATATGCTTCGCTTCTTCTGCCGCAAAGCGGAGGACTTGAATCGAACGCTGCACTTCACCTTGACTGAACTGTAAAGGTTTCCCGGCTTCTTTAGTAATTGCTTCAGCAAATTCCTCCTGGCGCTCCTCCAAAAGTTGGGATGCTTTCAAAAGAATATCCGCCCGGTCATGAGCGGGCATTTTCTTCATCGTCTGATGAAACGTATCGTAGCTGATGTCGATTGCCTTGTTCAAGTCTTCTTCTTTAGCTAGAGCCAGATTTGCAACAACCTCCGCATTGTACGGATTTTTGACCGTCATTGTCTCGCGGTCATCGTCGCGAATTTCTTCACCGTTGATAATCGATCCCATTTTCATGATTTCACCTCATTCGCATGTGATATTTTTTAGTTTTTCCGTCAGTTTCATGTTTTCGCTATAGTCGACAGGGCAGTCAATCAAGACAGGTTGATTCATGGAAATCGCTTGGTCCAGCGCTTTCTGCAAATCTTGGGCTTGGTCGACACGTAAAGCTTCCATTCCAAAAGATTGCGCGAGTTTGATAAAGTCCGGATTTCCGAATTCAATATGGGATGGACGGTCGAATTTTTTCATCTGGTGCCATTCGATTAGTCCGTATCCATTGTCTCTCCATAGGAGAATGATGATGGGTAATTTCAACCTTACTGCCGTTTCAAGCTCTGCTCCTGTCATCAGAAAAGACCCATCTCCGCAAACAGCAACAACGTTACGATCCGGAGCGGCCATTTTAGCTGCAATCGCACCTGGAACGGCAACCCCCATGGAGGCAAGTCCATTCGATATTAGGCAGGTGTTTGGCTTGGATGTATGATACATGCGGGCCATCCACATTTTGTGTGCGCCGACATCAGAGATCACGATGTCTTCATCTCCCATAGCGTGTCTCAAGTCTGCAATGATCTTTTGCGGTTTAAGAGGGAAGGCCTCATCCTGTTGATATTCTTCAAAATCATTCAGCACATTTTCACGGATGGAAGTGGCCCAGTCAAGGTTTCTTTCTTTTGAAGACACGGCTTCTGTCAACTGTTTTAAGTTCTCTTTAATATTCCCGACTACGTTCAAGGCGACAGGATAGTACGCGTCAATTTCTGCTTCCTCTGTATCGATGTGCAATATCGGGGTTTCCCCGGTCGGGTTCCAGTTTTGTGGCGGCGTTTCGGCCATATCAAAACCGATTGGGATGATCAGGTCGGCTTTTTGAAAACCACAGGTGATGTGATCTTTCCCACTCAGTCCTGCCGTGAGAAGACTAAGTTCGTGTTTCCATGAAAGGGCTCCTTTTCCCATGAAAGAGTGGACGACAGGGATGTTCGCTTTTTCTGCTAATGATTGAAGCTCATTCGCTGCTTGTTCCCGAGTAATTCCGTTTCCTGCTAAAATCAGAGGTTTTTCTGCCTTGGAAAGAAGGTCCGCCGCTTCCTTGATGACTTTTTCGTCGGCTTGTGGAAGAGAATGACCGGTAATCGGAAGGGGTTCTGCCGACACTTCCATGCTTGCTACATCTTCAGGCAGATCGATATGCGTCGCTCCTGGTTTTTCCTGCATGGCTAACTGATACGCTTTTCTTACGACTTCTGGTACGATTTCCCCTGTTTTGATTTGCGCATTCCATTTGGTTACAGGTGCGTAAATGTCCACAAGATCGTAATACTGGTGTGAAATTTTATGTTGGCGGTTCAGTCCGGCCTGCCCTGTAATGGCGATGAGAGGACAATGGTCCATGTTCGCATTGGCCACACCAGTCAAAAGATTGGTCGCGCCCGGTCCAAGCGTGGCCAAACACACCCCTGGTTTACCGGTCAGCCTTCCGTAAGTTCCCGCCATAAAGGCGGCACTCGTCTCATGACGTGTCGTAATGAATTCAATCCGGGAGTCCAAAATGGCATCCATGACATCGATATTCTCTTCTCCCGGGACACCGAAAATATATTCGACACCTTCGTTTTCTAAGCATTTGATCAATAGTTGTGCAACGTTCATTTTTTTTCCTCCTTGTCTGTCTTATTTTGCGTTATCTCAGGAGAAGTTATGAGCAAAAGGATGGAGAAAGATTCCATTGTTCTCACAATCGGTACAACGATAAAATGGAAGTCGGTATTTTTTATGGGGAGGCAATGTATGAAGAAGTTTATCCACCATTTAAGAAAGAACGAAAAGCATTTACTTATAGCAGTATTTTTCTCTATCGCCATGGTGATTATTGGTGGCATTTTGACAGGGACTTCCCTCTCGTTTGGCAGGATCGTCCTGATCAGTTCCATTGCCATAATGGTCTACTTGCTCTGGTTTATAGGGGTGGATCCTATATGGAAGGGTTTCGGCCTGCTGGTTTTTGCCTTTGGAATAACCTTTATTTTCTCTGAATTGGTCGCCATGATTCCAATCAATATTTATGACCAGTGGCTGTCTGCAGATACGGTCAAAGGGGTGACCTTCGAAAGCGTCTTCTTTTTGTTGATGCTAAAATTGATCAGCAAATGGGCAGGCTTTGAACCTTACATTGAATATCTTGTGAACAAGGAAAAAAAGAAGGAATCCCGGTCTTGATGAAAACATGCCCATTTCAACGAGCCATTTTACTTAGTTGTGCGTTTATCCTGATTATTTTCGCTTTAATCAATCATCTATCTGGAGGCGATCAGTGGATCGGAAATGTTTCTTTGTTCACTGGTTTTACCACGATCACTTACTTAGAATACTTTTCTCATGAAGCCATCGTGCTCGGTTTCATGTCCTCTACATTGACCGTTCTAATGACATGGGGAGTTTATGAATCGCTCATGTCTCTTTTTCTGGATGAATTCGGAAGCTATCTTCGAATCGGTGCGGTTCTTTTCGTTCACCATTGGTTAGCAAAAGGAATAAATGGAGGTTTGAAAAAAAGAAGAGAGTGAAAAGGACGTCGGTCATTTAAGTGATCGGCGTTTCTTCCGTTTTTCAGCCTTTTTTAGATTTGTCACGTTATGTATGACAAAGCTGCATTTAGATTGTCTTGAGCACATGGGTGTAACCGCTTTATTATGAAAGTACAGAAAAAAGAACAAACGAGACGAGGAGGAACTCTCATGAGTGAGAAAAAACAAACAGGTGCAAGAGCTCGTGTTCAGCGGTTCGGAAGCTTTTTAAGCGGAATGATCATGCCGAACATTGGCGCATTTATTGCATGGGGTATTATAACGGCTTTATTTATTCCTGATGGATACTTTCCTAATGAAGATTTAGCAGAAATGGTCGGTCCGATGATCACTTACTTACTGCCATTACTGATCGGTTTTACAGGTGGACGATTAGTCCATGGACTTCGCGGAGGTGTCGTTGGTGCGACAGCTACGATGGGAGTCATTGTCGGAGCGGACATCCCGATGTTCCTTGGTGCCATGCTCATTGGTCCACTAGGTGGTTTAGCCATCAAATGGGTGGATAAACTTTTTGAAGGCAAGGTCAAGTCCGGCTTCGAAATGCTTGTCAATAACTTCTCGGCCGGTATTGTTGGAGCGGTTCTTGCCATCATCGGTTATTACATTATCGGTCCAATTATGTCAGGGCTAACAAATATTCTAGGTTCTGCCGTTGAAGCGTTAGTCAACGCGGGATTATTGCCGCTTGTGAACATCTTCATAGAACCGGCAAAAATCTTATTCTTGAACAATGCCATCAACCACGGAATTTTAAGTCCAATCGCTGTGGATCAGACACAGGAAATTGGAAAATCGATTCTATTCTTACTTGAAACAAACCCGGGTCCTAGCTTAGGAATTCTTTTGGCATTCAGCATATTTGGAAAAGGAATTTCCCGCCAAACCGCACCAGGGGCTGCCATCATTCACTTCTTTGGTGGTATTCACGAAATTTACTTCCCGTACATCTTGTCCAAGCCGGCTTTGATTTTAGCAGCCATCGCCGGTGGTGTAACCGGGACAACAACGTTCGTCGCTTTCGGTGTCGGCTTAACGGCGACTCCTTCTCCAGGAAGTATTGTCGCGCTTATGCCATTGACAGCCAGAGGTGATCACCTCGGTGTCATTGCAGGTGTTCTTCTTGCGACACTCGCATCATTCATTGTCGCTTCCTTGATTCTAAAATTCAGCAAAAACGATGAGGAAGAAGATTTGAACGAAGCTACAGCTAAAATGGAAGAAATGAAAGGGAAGAAGAGCTCTGTTTCTGGACAGTTAAATTCTCAAGAGCAAGATCAAAAAGAAGAGGCGAACGAAGAGGTTTCAGATAGAAATACAGATGTCGTTCCTTCCGTAGACCGCAGCAATGTCGATAAAATCATCTTCGCTTGTGATGCGGGAATGGGATCCAGTGCGATGGGAGCGTCTCTCTTGAAGAACAAGTTCAAGAAAGCCGGTATCCAAATCGATGTGACGAACATGGCGATCAACGATCTGCCAAGTGACGTAGATATCGTCATCACTCACAAAGACTTGACGGAACGTGCGGTACAAAGAGTACCAAATGCTCACCATATCTCTGTTGATAACTTCTTAAATAGTCCGAAGTATGATGAACTCGTAAATGAACTTAAATCTGAATAACAACTACAAAGGCCTGATCCTGTGATCAGGCCTTTGTATTCCGTTTCGAGAGTCGAACTTCTAAAACGGCTAATAAAAGTTCAAGGGGTCTGATCAGATGTCGTAGTCACCGAAAAAGGACTATAACCTGCTGATAAACGTATGAAAGTCACCGATAAATGACCAAAAGCCACTGATAAAAACGGCAAACCCACCGATAAATGTTCAAAACTTATGGATACATGGCACTGGCGGTGCTTAACTATATGCTCATTCCATTTTTAAAAAATGCAGTGGTTATTAAATTTTGTCACCGATGGTTTGACGAAGATGACTTTTCTAATCATTGAAAACCCTTACGGTACAACATATCATGGAAGTATAGAAACGATAGTTATTAAATCTTGTCCTTGAAGGAGGTGGATCGGGGATGTATGTGACAGGTCGTGAAAGGAAGATCTTAGATCGCCTGCTTGGTCAGGAAGATCAAGTGACGGTTAAACAATTGGCCGAAGAACTCGATATCAGCACAAGAACGGTGCATCGGGATTTGAAAGGGATGGACGATCTCCTAGCCGAAAGGGAGTTGTCTCTCGAGAAAGAATCCGGGGGCGTCCTTTTGGTGAAAGGGCCTGTGGATCAGAAGAAAACGCTGAAAATGGAGTTAAGGCAGCAAGCTTCGGTGGATTATACGCTGGAAGAGAGGCATGTGTTGATTCTGTCTAAGCTTTTAGAAACTCGGGAACCCGTCAAGCTGGTGGCAATTGCGAATGATCTCGGTGTCACGGTAGCAACGATCAGTCATGACCTCGATAAGATTGAAGAGCACCTCAAGGACTTTCGGTTGAAGCTTGTTAGAAAAAGAGGCTATGGCGTCGAAGTCGTCGGAGAAGAATCAGGTATACGAGAAGCTATTAGTCAATTAATTATGACCCATATGAACGAGCTTGATTTTTTCTCCATGGTGAGACAAAACATCCAGGAGGGGAATCAGTCGGTAGAAGATTCTTTATCCGGGCAGCTGCTGGACATCGTAAATAAAGAAACGCTTGCGCTTATCGAACTTCACCTTGATGAGTTGCGGAAAGAATTATCGTATCCTCTCGCGGATAGTGCCTACATTGCGTTGGTTGTTCACCTTGCTTTGGCGATTGAACGCATGCAGCAAGGGGAAAAGATTCATATCGATGAAGTACAGTTGGAAAAGCTCCGTTCTACGAAAGAGTATTCTTTTGCAGAAGGTTTAATCGATCAATTAGCCGGCGCGTTCCAAATCTCTATACCAGAAGCGGAAACTGGCCATATTACGATGCATTTGATGGGAGCGAAAGCGAGGTACAATCGAGAGTCTTTGCTTGAAGAATCAAGTATGAGCATTGCTTTTAAAGCGAAGCAGCTGATCGCTAAAGTATCTCGGCGTGTAGGGATGGATTTCAACGAGTATGATCGTTTACTGAATGATCTTGTCGTCCATTTGAAACCTAGTGTGTACCGTTTACAGCATAACATGGATATCGAAAACTCATTTACCGATCAAATGGAGGAAGATTATCCTGTTTTGTTCGAAGAAGTGGAACATTCGCTTCAGGAGGTCTTCCCTGGACTGCATTTTCCACGGGAAGAAGCCGCTTTTATCGTCATGCATTTTGCATCTGCACTTCTGAATATGGAAGGTGTGGCAGGGATCAACGTGCTCGTCGTTTGTTCAAGCGGGATCGGTACAGCCAAAATACTGGCGGCCAAACTACAAAAGAAATTCAACGAAATTGAACAAATTGAACATCATTCTCTGTTTGACCTTAAGGGAATGGATATTTCTCAATATGACTTGATCGTTTCAACCATTCCTCTTATCGATGTAGAGGCCTACGTTCAGGTGAGTCCTGTTTTACCTAAGAAGGATATTCACAAAATCGAGCATGGGATCAGAAGGGTACGTGTGACGAAACAATTGAAACAGCCGGTTTTGGAACAGAGGGGCGGAGATGAAAAGTCTTTCGTGGCCATTCAAGAGAAAATCGGAGCTTCTGAACGCTATGCCCGTAACATTGGAAAGGTTCTTCAGCACCTGCTTGTGACGAGAATAGAAGCTACTCATGTGGAAGGGGCTTTGGAACAGGCGGTTCATCATTTAAAAGAAAATGGAGCTGTTACAGAAGGGAAACCCATTGTAGATCATTTGTTGGAACGGGAAAAAGTCGGAGGTCTCGGCATCCCTGAGACAAAACTTGCGCTCTACCATGCGCGTAGTTCTTCAATTGAACAACCTTCCTTCTCTATTCATATCTTGACTGAACCTTTGAAGGTCCAGGGGATGGACGGAGAAGAGATGCCTATCAAAACGATGTTGCTTATGCTCGCACCTGAATCACCGAGTCAAGAAGGGTTAGAGACGTTGAGTTTTATTAGTTCTCTTATTATAGAAGATGAAGAGTGTACGTCAATTTTAGAGTCAGAACATGAGGAGAAAATCCTTCATTATTTAGCAAACCAACTTTATACATTTTTAAAATCAAAAGGATAAGGGAGTTTTTATAATGTCTACAAACATTTTGAAAAAAGAAAACATTGAATTGAACAAGAGCTTAGCAACGAAAGAAGAAGCCATCCGCTATGTTGGAGGCATTCTCAATGAACAAGGCTATGTAGACGAAGCTTACATCGAAGAAATGCTGAAGCGTGAGGAAATCACATCCACTTTCATGGGGAATTTCGTAGCCATTCCGCATGGTACAGAGGATGCGAAGAAAGCCGTCAATGAAACAGGTATTTCTGTAGTTACAGTACCAGAAGGTGTTGATTTCGGGGACGGAAATATCGTTAAGCTCCTTATCGGGATTGCTGGAAAAGGCAACGAGCATTTAGAAATCCTTTCTCAGATTGCTATTGTTTGTTCAGAAGAAGAGAATGTTGAAAAATTAATTGCTGCAGAAACGAAGGAAGAAGTTCTCCAGACGTTCAGCGAGGTGGAGTAAGATGAAAGCTGTTCATTTCGGAGCAGGGAATATAGGACGAGGTTTCATCGGCGCGCTTCTTGATCAGTCTGGTTACGAGACTGTTTTTGTCGATGTGAATGAGACGTTGATCGATCTATTGAATGAACGCAATCAGTACCTAGTGGAGTTGGCTGGGGACGATTCTTCCATCGAGGTTAAAAATGTCAGCGGATTGAACAGTATCAAACAGCCCCAAGACGTTGTGGAAGCGATCGCTTATGCAGACCTTGTCACGACCGCTGTTGGACCTAACATTCTTCCTGTCATCGCAAAACTTCTGGCAGAAGGAGTAGAAAAACGCATGACAGATCAAGCAGGACCATTGAATGTCATTGCTTGTGAAAACATGATTGGTGGATCTGAAGCATTGAAACAACATGTGTTTGAAAACATGGATGAAACGTTGCAGGATCAATTGGAAGATTCGATCGGATTCCCGAATGCAGCCGTAGACAGAATTGTGCCGGATCAACACAATGAAGATCCGTTGACGGTCAAGGTTGAACCTTATTATGAATGGGTAGTGGAAACACCAGCTATCAAAGGGGTTCAGCCGGATGTCGAAGGGATCACCTATGTGGAGGACCTGACACCTTATATTGAACGTAAGCTGTTTACGGTCAATACAGGTCACGCAGCGACGGCCTATCTCGGAAGCTATTATGGACATTCAACGATCAAAGACGCGATGGACGATCATAGAGTCAAGGAAAAGGTTGAAGGCGCACTAAGTGAAACGGGAGCTGTACTGATTGAGAAGTATGGATTCGGCAAGGACCAACATGAGGCTTATATAGACCAGATCATCAACCGTTTCCTAAACCCGGACTTGTCAGATGAGGTTACCCGTGTCGGGCGTGCTCCTATTCGGAAACTTGGGCCGAAAGACCGTCTTGTAAGGCCGGCCGTAGAATATTTAGAACGGGTGAAAGAGGATCCGCAATATTTAGTGAAAGTCATTGCAGCTGCACTGATCTACAAAAATGAATCAGACCCTGAAGCAAAAGAGCTGCAGGATAAAGTTTTGGATCAAGGACCTACAGCTGCTTTTCAGGAGATCTCCGAATTAAGTAATGATCATCGATTAGTCCAATTGGTAGAAAAAATGTATAAAGAGATGAACTAACTAATGAAAGCTCCCCACAATAATTTTTTGTGGGGAGCTTTTTTCTTACTACATGAAAAACGAGTATAGGACACAGGATTGTGGGAAATGTGAGTGTACTAGGTGGTGCAAATTATCCAGTGACCAGGTCTTACATATTTTGGTGTACCAGGTCATACATTTATTTCCATAAAAATAAGCCCTGAGCTTTTTTGTAAGCTCGGGCTTTATTTGATGCGGTCGTCGCGTTCTTCATCTGGGATAAGGGGACAGGTGGGACAGCATTTGGATTTGTCAGCATCGTGCAGCATATATTTCATGCAACAGTGACGTCTGACATAGGTTTCTTTTCCGTTGTCCGCCTGGTAAAAGCGGAATTTGAAATGGAGAGGGTTCCTGCGGCTTTCCTTGAAAAGTTCATGAGTGGTGAACCAGCGGAAAACGGTCTCTGTCCATTCATCTGCCTGATCTTTCACAAGCGCATATTTTCGTTGGTGAAGGTTGTGAGAGACGATGGAACGCATATGTGTCGTCTTGCATTTGGAAACGTGTGCGACGGTTTGGAACAATGGCTGCAAGTGTTGGGTTATGAAAGTGTGTACGCATTCTTTCACTTTGTCTTCCGGCAAGTCCGCAATTTTGTAAACAGCTGAATCGTCAACCATGTAATTCATCGCATTCTTTTCTTTCAGTTCAATGCTGATGTTTTCGGGGCTTGCATCAATGATGACACCGTGCTTGATCATCGTCTCGAACAATCCCATCGTGAGCACAGAATACATTTTTCCGAACAACAAACCGGTAATGGCCATGTTCGGGGCATCCAATTGATCTTTTTGTATCTCCAGTAATGCTTTCATCGCTTTTTTATCTTGTATGAGATCATCGACTTTGTAATGAGAACGGTCCTTGTACTCAGAACCAACAAAGATGCGATGATCGTTCTGAATTTGTTCAAATACTCGTTTCATATCGATGTCTCCCGTTTGTAAGCTTTATTTTTGCTGATAACTGTTTTCAATTATAAAATAAAACCATCCATACAACAACTTAAGAAGCATAATGGACATGGACTTGGGAGTAAGCTAAGGTCATGGGCATAAGATGGGTTGATTACTATTCATTGATTTAGGGAATAGGCAGATTTACAATACTACATCATTCCTCCACGGAGGTGAACATAATGGAAGCCATGAATGTAATACAAAAGAAGTTACCGGGTTATGAATCCACATTTTTAGAACATATGAAAAAAGCGGATCTCCTCACTTTGCATCAATTGATACAAGCGATTTTTCGCGAGCATATCGTTCCTTATGAATGGAGGGACTCTGGAAACACATTGATCCTCTTATTAAACGATGGAGAACTTCACGTACCTGTGTCCAATCTCTACATATTTCACCACATCGATATTGATGGGGACATCCGCTTTCTGGATCGTGATGATAATCAAGCTTTGGTGGATAATTCCGAAACTTGCTTAAAACTGCTTTTCCCGGGAAATAATCGATCTGATTTTTATAAAGAAGTTCTCAACAGTGTGACGAACCTGGCCCTGGCACTAACAGTAGCGGAGCATAGAAGAAGACAAATCGAAACCCTGGCAGAAGATGCGTTTTCTTATGCAGTTACTCTAAAGAGCCCGCTTGATTTTTTCGAGCAGTGGGTGATCCAAGGACATACCATCCACCCTTGCAGCCGAACGAGAATGGGCGTTGCGCCTGAAGATGTCGCCCGGTATGCACCGGAATGGGAAGGGAATCCGGATGTACTGCCATTGCTCGTTCATAAAGACCGATATCATATGACTTCCAAAAACGGGAAGAGCACGAAGTCCATCCTTTTGGAAGAATACCCGGAGTTAAATAAAGGAGTTCAACACGTCTGTGAAAATCATGACTTAGATGCGGAGGACTATGAAATTATTCCGATTCATCCATGGCAATGGGAACATACCATCACAAAATATTATAAGGATGACTTGAAAGAAAAATTACTACTTCCGGTCAATGAATTTACCATCCCGACTTCCGCACTGATTTCTTTCCGGTCGCTTGCACCTCTAGACGACCGGTTCAAGCATCACATCAAAACCGCTGTCAATGTACAGATGACAAGCGCGGTCAGGACCGTTTCAGCGGCATCGACAAAAAATGGTCCTACTTTATCGCGACTCTTACAAACGGTCTTTAGTCGCGACGAGGCCCTCTCCCGGTCATTAACCGTCATGGGTGAGGAAGTTGGTATTCATTATAAGCCCGCACAAAAAGAAAATGAGAATTTCCTGCAAAAAAACGCAGCGGCGATTTTACGTGAAAATCCAGAACGTGATTTGGAGATAGGCGAAGTTGCAATTCCGGCGGCTTCTTTGCTCGCGCCTTCTCCGTTTTCAGGAAAGTTGATCGTAGAAGAATTGGCGGAATTCTATCCTTCGCCTGAGGGATTCATCTATGACTATGCGAAAACGGTCCTGCCTGGTGTGCTTACTTTGATCACGAAATATGGCATCAGCATGGAAGCACATCTTCAGAACTGTGTCGTCATTTTTGAAAAAGGAAGGCCAAAAAAGGCGGTACTCCGGGATTATGGCGGCATTCGGATTATGAATGAACGCTTAGAACAACATTTTGTTGAGCAGCCAATTGATCCAAGCACAAATCTACTTACTAAAGATCGGTCTGAGTTGTTGGATGTGTTCTCCCATGCGCTCTTCCATAATCATTTAGGGGAAATCATTGTGGCACTCGCTCGAATAACATCTGTAGAGGAAGAAAACATGTGGAGTAAAGTCGAGCTGGTGATCCACGAAACGTATGAACAAATGAAAGAAGATAAACAAATCCCCACTGAAGCCTTGCTCGATAAAGAGGAAATTCTTACAAAGCCGACGAAGATGAAGGCTCTCGTAAAAATGCGTTTGTCTGATCAATATACCGACAATCTTTATGTGGAAATTCCTCATCCTTTTGCCAAAAGAAAAGAGGTGGAACGAAATGATCCTGCCCTTAACTGAGCGTATAGATTCGCGGAATCCAGGCTTGCGTAGAGAAGAAGACAAGGTATTTCAATTCTTAAAAAACGCTCATCCTGCTAATGCCGCCCGTTTTTGGAAATGCCGGGCTGAAGCAAGAAAAGGGATCTTATTGAAGCTTGCGAATTCTATTATTCGGGAGAACATTGATGATGTTTATTCCGGTTCGACCATAATGGATGGTACATCTTCTTATTTTCGTAGAATGATGAGTGAAAGTGGATACGTATCATTAGAGGAAGAACGGACGTATTTACTGGTCCAAACACAGAGGAACAAAATATTATTTCCGATTTTAAATACATCGGCTTTCCGTTTTGTCGAGGTGGATGTGCCTGTGCTGATTGATGGGCAGCAAGTTCGTCCAGTATCTTCCGCTTCAGAGCTCGTGTTTCTTTTGTTTAAAAAAGAAGACTATCCAAATCGTGACTCCTTTGTCCAGGAGTTGAATAATGGAACGGCAAACCTTGCGCTCGCTCTAACTTTTCATGAGGAATGGAAGCAAAGGGTGCTTACAGAAGCTGCGAACCTTGATGCGAAAACATCCATCGATTATGTGTTGAAACAAGGGGAGGACACCCATTTATTTTTCGAACAACTGGTCGTTGACGGTCACCATCTTCATCCTGGTGCCAAGACGAAAATCGGACTAACCTATGAAGACACGTTCCGATACTCCCCGGAATTTCATCAGACATTTCCGATCCGTATGGCGGCCGTGAAGAAGTCATTGATATTGAGTACAGGAGCAACATTTGAATCCAGTTTTCCGGAAAGCGTTGAGGCTGGGCATAAGGAATTAAAGGACATGGGATACGAGAAGAGTCTGTACACGATTTTGCCTGTCCACCCTTGGCAGTATGACCATGCGATACCGGAGATTTATCAAAAGGAAATCGAAGATGAAGAAGTGATTCTTTTATCTTCACGACCTATGAATGTAGAGGCGACTTCTTCGTTCCGGACGGTGGCTCCTAAGAGGAAAGACGCACCTGTGTTAAAGCTTGCTGTAAACAGCCAGATGACGTCGACCGTCCGTTCGATTTCTACTCAAACAGCGATGAATGCTACCGTTTTTTCAAAAATGATACAGGAAATCAAAGAGAAAGAGCCACAGTTACATTCCTTTGTCCCTTTAAATGAATGGGGCGGGGCTGCTTTCCGATCTGAGGAGCGGTTGAAGAGTCGTAATTTGACGATGTTGATTCGCGAATCTCTCCAACCCCCTCCTGGAAGAAGGGGAAGTGGCGGTTGCTGGAATGAGCTTATACGCCCTGTCCCCGATCAGTGGTTTGACAATCTTATATGAGCTTGTCCAGGAATTTCAGACGAAACATCACCTTAATCGGAACCAGGCGGCCAAAGAGTTTTTCTGTTATTACGTACAAAAAGTGCTTCCAGGATATATGACGATGATGGTCAAGTATGGAGTGGCGTTGGAAGGACATCTGCAGAACAGTGTTCCTGTATTTAAAAATGGCCGTTTAACCCGCTTCTTTTTCCGGGACTGGGGCGGAGCAAGGGTTTATCCGGAACGCCTTCGCAAACAGGGAATCTCTCCAAAGTTTGCTGCTGATTCGGTCAGTGTGACGAATGATCGTTCTTCGATGCATAACAAGCTGTATTACACCGTTTTTCAAAATCATTTGGGAGAAATCATCCGTCAGCTGGTGCGTTATTCCGGATTACCGGAAGAGACATTTTGGATGGAAGTAAAAACAGTGGTAAAGGAAGAACTGGATCGTTTGTCACTGGTGGATGATTTGGCGGTACAAGTGGCGGAAGATCGAACGTTCTTATTCCAGCCGACGGTCATGCATAAGTCATTGACTCAAATGAGGCTGAGCAATAGTAAAGGGGATGCGTACACCGAAGTGCCGAACCCTTTAGCTTGAAGAAAGTGTGAGGATGTAGTTATGAGAATTGATCAGTATATCGAAAATAAAAAACGAGTACATGGTGGTCCCATTTGTGCCTATGTTTATGATTTAGGTCGGTTACGAAAGCAAGTGGACACGTTAAAAAGCGGTCTCCCGGCTTTTTGCCGGCTTTTTTATGCGGTGAAAGCGAATCCTGATCCACGTATTCTAGGAACTCTCGCCTCAATAGTGGATGGATTTGAAGTCGCGTCGGCCGGGGAGCTGTATAAAGTGCCTCATGAGAAACCAGTGCTTTTTGGTGCGCCCGCCAAAAAACAGGCGGAAATAGAGGAAGCGATTGAGGCAGGAGTAGAAGCCATTAACGTTGAGAGCTTCCATGATCTAAACCGTATCGAATGGTTATCCAACAGAAGAGAAACGGTCACTCCCATCCTGATCCGCGTCAATTTGAGTCGTGATGTCCCGGAAAGTCATCATATGATGTCCGGCGTCCCGACTCAATTCGGTGTTGATGAACGGGAAGTGCCGCAGATTATCCAAAAGGCGCTACAGATGGATCATGTAAGTGTAGAAGGTTTTCACTTTCACGCCATGTCCAATAACCTGAATGCTGAAGCTCATGTGCAATTTGTATCCATGTGTTTGGAAAAAGCGAAAAGTTGGCGGAACCGCTTTGAATTGGACATCCACACGGTCGATGTCGGAGGAGGCATCGGCATCAATTATTGGAATCCGGAAGAGGCGTTCGATTGGGACTTATTCACTTCAGGTCTTGAAAAATTAGAATCACAAATGGACGGGCTGACTTTAGTTCTTGAACTTGGAAGGTACATGACGGCGGCTGCCGGATCGTATGTGGCTGAGGTCATCGATGTAAAAGCCAACCATGATCATCATTTCGCCCTCATCCGGGGAGGCTCCCATCACCTCCGGCTCCCCGCTGCTTGGAAAATGAGTCACCCTTTCCGTGTTTATCCCATCGAGGACTGGGACGCTCCCTATGAAAGGCCGGGAATGAAGGATGCGGAAGTGACCATTGCCGGAGAGTTATGTACACCGAATGATGTTCTTGTGAAAAGTGGATATGTAGAAGAATTGAGAGCGGGAGATGTTGTGATTTTTGATTATGCTGGTGCCTATGCGTGGACGATTTCACATCATGAATTTTTAAGCCATCCCAAGCCGGAATTCATCTATTTGGAAGAAAAGAAATAGCCGTCACCTTTTGTGGCGGTTTTTTTATTGCTCCAAAAAGAAAGACTTGGTATGAGGAAAAAGGCGATGTTGTTAATCGGCTCTATTGGATGCTTATTTACAGTGATTTCATACGGGAAATGGTAAGATAGAAATAGAATAGCGTCGAAGAGAGGGGGAGAAGGGTGAATAAAAAGAATAGTAGAAATAGAGGCCGGTCATGGAGAGCCTTCCTTCTCCCCGTCTTTCTACTCGGACTCGTTTTCTTAACCATGAAAAGTCAGCTTGGGGATGGAATTATGAGCAGCTGGTCACCTGTTGAAGAAAAAGAACCGGATCTCCCTCAGCAGGTGCTGCAGTATGAAGATGAAATTGCAACTCACGCGGAGCAGGAAGGGATTAGTGAATACAAGGATATATTGCTCGCTTTGATGATGCAGGAGTCAGGTGGACGTGGGGACGATCCGATGCAGGCGTCAGAATCTCATTGCGGGGAAGTTGGCTGTATTGACAAACCTGAAAAGTCCATCGAGCAAGGGGTTGCTTATTTCGCAAAGACATTGGAACGTTCTGATGGGGATGTGAAACTAGCGCTTCAATCGTACAATTTTGGTGCAGGGTTCATTGATTTTGTCATGGACCATGGGGGAGAATATACGCAGGAATTAGCCATTGAATTTTCCTCCAAGAAATATGAAGAATTAAAACATACAGGGAAATACAGCTGTATCCGTGAAGAAGCTGAACAGTATGATGCCTGTTATGGAGACATTTATTATGTAGATGAGGTTCTTGACCACTATGAAGAAGATGGGGACCTACTCGCGACTTCTTCCTAATGGAGGATAAAAAAAGTCGACAACCTATTAAAGGTTGTCGACTTTTTTTATTGGATATGATTCAATTCCTCATTCAATTTCTTAGATTCGGACCTGAAATAGAGGTAGAAACCGATCCATATGATCAAATAAATGAGCAAGAATGAAAGGATGGATAAGAGAGCAGATGTTAGTTGAAAAGGAATCCATCCAATGCCGAAGCTGATGATGAAATAGAGCAGCGAGACCGTGAGGAAATGTAAGAGGGTTTGCTGCCAGAGTTTGAGTGTGGTGATTTCAAAATATAGTGGCGTTACAGAGAAGAACCAGCCACAGAACATGCTGCCAATCGGATTTCGGATAAGGGCATCACCTGAGAGTGTTTGCGCATCACCGAACCAAATAACGGCGAACGTCATCACTTGCATTGGAAAATTGTACAAATATCCAGGGACTCCTTAGAATGGATAGAAGAGGAAATATACGTTAAGAAGGGAGTCTTTCGTTATGAAAAAAGTTGTCCTGGCTGGAGGAACCGGCTTTATAGGAGAGTATTTTCAAAAAAAGATTCAAGGACCTGGGGTATGAGGTGAAAGTCATCTCCAGAAGGGAAGGGTACATTCATTGGGAGGATCAAAAGCTTATCATAGAGGCGATGGATGGAGCGGACATCCTTATCAATCTTGCAGGAAAATCTGTCAACTGCCGTTATAACGCTAAGAACAAGAATGAGATCATGATATCAAGAGTCGTAACTACGAATATCCTTGGAGAAGCGGTTCAGAAATGCGATCATCCACCGGAAGTTTGGCTGAACTCCAGTACGGCCACCATCTATCGTCACGCGGAAGATCGCCCGATGACAGAAGAACAAGGTGAAACCGGGATGGGTTTTTCCGTGGATGTGGCTACGAATTGGGAAAAAAACTTCTTCGCTTTCCGCACACCTGATACGCGAAAAGCCGCTCTCCGGACAGCCATCGTTTTAGGCGAAGAAGGCGGTGTGATGACCCCCTATAAAAACTTGGTGAGATTTGGGCTCGGTGGTCCTCAAGGTTCTGGAAAGCAGATGTTCAGCTGGATCCATGTGGAAGACCTGTTCAGGATCTGCCTGTTTTTGAAAGAGAATCAAGAGCTCGAAGGAGTTTTCAACTGCTCAGCGCCGAACCCTGTCACCAATGAAGAACTGATGCGCCTTCTCCGGGAAAAGTCAGACCGGTCTTTCGGACTGCCTGCACCGAAGTGGATGCTTGAAATTGGTTCGGCCCTCATTCGAACGGAAACCGAGCTTGTATTGAAGAGCAGGTGGGTGATCCCGCAAAGATTAGAGGAAGAGGGATTCACTTTTCAATATCCGGATCTTGATCGAACCTTGGAAAAAATCATAAGCAAATAGACTGGAAGACTAGGATAATATTTCAAATGTGTTACTATGTAATTACAAAAAATGTAAGTAGGGGTCAATGGGGAAGTAGAAAAAGTGGAGATTGCGGCATTTCAGCATCGACGTATGAAGTCCCTGAAGCTGCAAACTAAGTAGCCATGGTTTTAGATGGGAAATGGACTCCTAAGTATTTGGTTGAAATACGGTAGTGGTTGCTCCTGAAGTGAGCAACCTTCTTTTTTGATAAGCTTTGTAGGAGGAAGGTTAGGGAACTTATGGAAAAATGTTGAAAATACATAAGTTGAGGTGTAAAACTACACTGTAAATACAATCGGGGGAGGGAAAGATATGTCCGCCTTATCAAAGGAAGAGAAACAGAGGGTATTCCGGGAACAATTGAATCACTTGAAGGAAAATGGATACATAACCAATCATGAGTACAAAAGGCTGTTACAGGCGCAAGGGGCGTATATGGCAGACTATGAATCTATAGATAGAAAACATGAAGTCTATCAGCAAGAAGCACAGCCAGAACCTCCTCAGAAGCCGACACCAGCACCGACTCCTAAACCTGTGAAAAAGAAAAAAGAACGCACACCAGAGCAAATCCGCGAACGTAACATCACATGGACGCTGATTTTAGGTGTTTCCATCCTGTTGATCACAGGCTTGATCGTTGCGACGAGTCAGTGGGATCAGATGGGAGCGGGCACGAAAGTCGTTTCGATTTCATTTGTTTCGCTGTTTTTCTTCGCTTTGAGCTATGGCACCGGCAGATTCTTGAAAATCAAACAGACAGCTTTCGCCTTCTTGACACTCGGAAGCTTACTTATTCCCATTGTGCTTGTCGCGATTGGTTACTTTGAGCTGTTTGGCCCTTACCTATCTCTGAAAGGTGAGGGGAGGCACTTGCTCGGTTTGATGGGGACGGCGGTTCCGCTTCCTTTATATGTGAGGCATGCCTTCGTCCATCGCTCCCGGCTATATGTATGGATTGCACTCTTGTTTCTATCGCTTTCCGTAGGGTTCTTTCTTGGCGCACTTCCGTTATCTCTTGATGCTTTCTACCTGGGATTGATGTTGTACAATGCTGGATTGCTTGCCGGTTATATCCGTTTGAAGAACAGAGATCAGTTCCAGTTATTCATGAATGAGGTGCCTTTGTTCGCCCAGTTGAATCTAGTCATTTCTACTTTATTGATGCTGTTTTTCTTTGAAAACGAAGTGTTTTACAGTTTTAACCTGCTCCTGACAGCCAGTGTCTATATGGCGATGGTTTTTGTTTATAAAACGAAAGAATATCAGTTTGTCTTTTCAGTGATGCTCGTGTATGCCGTTTACCAACTCGTTGAGAATACGCCGTTGTATGCTGTCGATTCCCTTGTATATGCGCTTGTCGGCCTGCTTTATATTGGGTTTGCTTACGCGTTTAGAAACCACACCTTCATTGAAAAGGTATTCCGTTATACGAGTGGCGTCGTCTCGTTTTTGGCTTTCATCTATATTACTTATGAAAGCATCTTGATCACGGAGCAAACCAGCTCATGGCTTCTGCTTCTCGCCTATGTTGTTATCATGATCAATTATCTCGTCTTATCAAATGTCACGAACCATTTGATATTTACGTATTTAGCTCC